>DATDRZ010000091.1:0-7744 GCA_035291465.1 Anaerolineales bacterium | reverse complement strand
ACAAAAAGTGATCATCCCTGTTTCTGGAGTGCACCGCGGCACTTTGGAGGCAGTTCGGTTCGCCAGGTCACTAAGCAATGATGTTACCGCAGTGCACGTGTCAGTGGACGCCGCAGAGGGAGAGAAGATATTGATCAAATGGCAGGAATGGGCCAAAGATATCAACCTGGTAGTCCTTGGTTCACCGTATCGCCTGTTATACGAGCCGCTGCTGAAATACATCAAGACCGTGGCTGCTGATACCAAACCCAACGAGATCGTCACCGTGGTGGTACCCGAGTTCGTGCCCCGCGTTAGCTGGCATGGTCTGCTGCACACCAGGACAGCTCAGCTTCTGCGCTGGCGACTTCTATTCACTCCTAAAGTGGTTATTGTCGAAGTTCCATACTTGGTGGATTAATTAGACTTGTTATGAAAAAAGCGGCGCTATAGCGCCGCTTTTTTTGTTTCTATTCGATTGTAACGGAGTTAGGGAGTTTCGCGACCTGGGCCAAGTGGTGGACACAGGAAGTAATGGTCGGTCTCATCCATCACGCCGTTACCGTTCGTGTCCTCCCACCAGCGCCCACCCAGGTAACCCGGGTCGCCGGGTCCGAATTCCGTAACGCCGTTCTCGATGAGTTGGAACCTGCCTTGGAACGGCAGAGGATCTACGACCACGAAGGTGTCGTAGTACAAACCCTGGCTAGTCACGTACACCACGCCGGGTGTCTCGTTGCCGCGACCGGCGGCAGCGGGGATGGCCAGCGCGAGAGCGGCTAGAACCACAATGGCGATCAGGATTAATCTGCTTTTCATTTCTTACTCCTTTCAACCAGATGAATTGTGTGTTGTGGCGACAACGGGGTTCCATCATTGGCGCGTTATAACGGGCCGCTTAGCTTTAGACTGCCTTAATTATTGGTTTTGCTTCTGGTTACATAACTCCCTGTTAGGGAGAATTCTCGGCGAGTGTTTGCTCTCGGCGTAATTGCCGACTACGTTCAAACAGCGGATGGTGTTTTCCTTGTCAAAGAGCCTCACCCCCCTCCCCCCTCTCCATCTCTGATGGAGAGGGGGCGATTGATGATGGTTGAATAATATTCCACCATAGGGGGAGAGGCTAAGCTTCCCGCCTCCACAAGGACAGGAAGCAGCTAAAGCCATGAAGGTTCAGACATCCGGCTAAACTTCGACTACGCCACTAATCGGTGTCGAGGCTCAAGCCAGAGTCTCTACTTTGGCCACCAGATTTACTCTCCGTGTCGGAGCCTGCCCTGAGCGCAGCGAAGGGTGTTTCCGTGGTTAGCTTTTCGCGAACTCGCTGATGATCCGCGTCACGTGCAGGGTTGCCTTCACGTACAGGTCGTCGCGGATATTCTCGTTGGGCGCGTGCACCTGGTTGCCGGGGTAGCCGAGCCCGGCTACTGCAATTGGGAGTTTCAGGAAATGCAAAAAGGCATGATTGGGCCCTGAGCCGCCGGACATCGGGACGACCTCCTGGGGAACGCCGTATACATCTTTTGCGGAGTTCACCACCAGGTTGATGAACGGATCATCGGGGTCAACGCGTCCGGGCGCTTCACCGCCGATGTAATTTATTTTTACATCTTCAAAGCCTTGGGCGTCCAAATGAGCGCGCAAGTTCTTTAATACTTCTTCGGGTGTTTGGTTGGGCACCAGGCGGAAGTCCACTTTGGCCAAGGCTTTTGCGGGCAGCACTGTTTTGCTGCCGGGACCTTCGTATCCGGAACTTAGCCCGCAGATCGTGCAGGTAGGTTCCATGGTCTCCTGCAAGTGAAGATCAGGGTGGCCGTCGGTGCCGCGCAGGAATTCTTTTACGCCATAGCGCTGGCGATATTCATCGCCTTCATAAGGCAGCTTGGCTGCCAGTTCACGGTCACGGGCACTGGGCGGCAGCACGTTGTCATAATGGTGTGGAATGCGAATGCGCTCATCCGGTCCCTTCAGCGTGGATAGCGCCCACACCAGCCGCCAAGCGGCGTTGGGGAAAATGGAACCGCCCAGGCCGGAATGCACGTCTTGAGTCAGGCTCTCGACCTCGAGCTGCACATAGCAGATGCCGCGCATGCCCAGCACCTGCATCGGGACGTCGCGGTGATCCACATAGCCGAACTCCCAGATGCAGGCGTCCGCAGCCAGCTTCTTGGCGTGCTTTTCGACGAATGCCGGCAGGTGCACACTGCTGATCTCTTCTTCGCCTTCAACCACGAATTTGATATTGCAGGGCAGCTCTGGATCCTGAGCCAGCAGCGCGTCCAGAGCAAAGAGCCGGCTGACGAAGTGGCCTTTGTCATCGCTGACGCCGCGGGCGTACATCTTGCCATCGCGGCGCGTGGCTTCGAAGGGTGGCGTCTCCCACAGCTCCAGCGGCTCGGGAGGCTGCACATCGTAATGGTTGTAGAAGAGCAGAGTCTTGTCTGTTTTTCCTTTGCGTTCGGCGTAGACCACCGGCGCCCCGCCGGAAGGTATGATCTCAGCCTTGAAGCCGCGGCGCTCTAACATTTTCGCGACTAGAGCAGCGCACTCGTCCAGCCCGCGGTTCTGCGCCGCGATGCTTGGGATGGCGCAGAGCTTGGCGAGCTCGTCGAGGCTTTCGTCGAGGTGATCGGTGATGTATTTGTCGGTTTGTTTGAATTCAGTCATGATGCCCTCCAATGTTCAAGTTGTCTTAGCCGGTTACGAGCCTCACCCCCCATCCCCCTCTCCAGCATTCGCTGGAGAGGGGGTGAATGGTGACAGCAAACTCGATTCATTTCAGGGGGTGAGGCTCCTTCTTGGTCTATACATTTCGACACACCTGCAAGATTCTGGCCTTTACCTTCTCTATCTCATCAATGACCTGCCAATTCGAGAATCGCACCACTTTGTATCCGAGTGCATTGAGATCCCGAGACCTCATCGTATCAGCATACCTTTGCTGAGCATGTATCTCCCCATCGATTTCAATAACCAGCCTGGCCTCTGCGCAATAGAAGTCGACAATGAAATTGGCAATGCGATGCTGGCGCCGAAATTTATAGCCGCCAAGGTGCCGATTCCTCAGCTCCAGCCAGAGGTTCCTTTCCGCAGGGGTCAGTTCTTTACGGAGCTGCAGACTCCGGAGAAATAAGGGATTCAGTCGTTTCTTCATTACGAATAAAGCCTCGCCCCTCCTTTCATCTCACAAAAATATCTTTGATCCACGGTATGGCCAGCAATCCCGCGCCGGCAAAGGCGATCACCAACATCTTTAGCGTTTCTCCCACCCAGCACCAGCCCAGGAAAATGCGCAAGGGAAGGCGCGTGGCTCCGGCGGCGATTCCGGTTAGGTCGAAAAATGGATTGGGGACGAATGAAAGCAACAGAATGGTTAGCGGCGCGTTGCGCTGCACCCAGTCGGTTACCCGTTGATAAGCCTTGGACTTCTCCGCGATCGCCTGGCCGCTGTAACCCGCCAGATAACCAGAGAGCTCTCCTAGTGCTGCTCCGGTGCCTGCCGCCAGTGCCAAGCCGACCGGCGGCAGTTGAGTTGCCATGGAGAACACCAGAATCCCTGCGGGTACGGGAAGGATCACCGTCGCATAGGAAAGCAAGCAGATCAAGAAAATCCCGACATACCCCAGCGCTTGAAGCTGTTCAAGCCGCTCGCGTGGGATGGCAAAGATCGCCAGGCTGAGCGCGACCACCAGCAAGATGGTGAGGATGCGCAAAGCCCGGGTGTGGCCAGTGGCGGTGGTCACCCCGCCTCGCTCGAAAAAGCGGACAGGTCTAGTCGCAATTTGGCAAGCAATGTTGGTGACAAGGAACCAGACCTGTCCCTACGGGAAAAGAGCTTTCGGTCCTCACCCCGCCTCGCCTGAATGAGCAGACAGGTCTAATCGCACTTTGGGAAGATAGGTCGGCGACAAGGAACCAGACCTGTCCCTACGGGATGGTGGCAGATTGTGTCGGTCGCGTTCGGGCCTCACCCCGCCTCGCTTCGCTCGGACTGCAATACACAAAGTTAGCCTTCTTCTTGGATGGTGACGGAGATCAGCTGACCGGCAGGCGCCGTCTTGTTACTCGGGTCGCGGGCCGGGATGGCCATCAATACTTCCTCTCCTTCGGTCAGCTCGCCGAAGACGGAATGCTTGTCGTCCAAGTGTGTTGCGGCGCGATGGGTGATGAAGAACTGCGAGCCATTGGTATCGGGGCCGGCATTGGCCATGGAAAGGATGCCGCGCTTGTTATGGCGCAAGCTGGGATGGAATTCATCTTCGAAGGAGTACCCCGGGCCGCCGCTTCCGGTGGCAGTCGGGTCACCGCCTTGAGCCATAAAATCATTAATAACGCGATGGAAGACGGTGCCGTCGTAATAACCCTGGCGGGCCAGGAACACGAAATTATTCACTGTGTTCGGCGCCTTGTCTGCATGCAGCTTGAACACCATCTTGCCTTTGTCAGTGGTGAACGTGGCTTTGTATACTTTCTTAGTGCTGATCTCCATCGCGGGCGGGTTCTTCCATTGTTGGGCCATTCCTGATTTTTATCCTTTCGTTCCAGCAGTTATTGGTTGGGTTGATTGTTTGAATTCGCGCAACTTTGATTCGATGCGCGCCATGAATACATCCATCGCCACCTGGTTGTATCCGCCCTCGGGTACGATCAGGTCGGCATATCGCTTGGAGGGTTCGACGAACTCCAGGTGCATGGGGCGCACGGTGGCCTGGTATTGCTGGATCACCGATTCCAGGCTGCGGCCGCGTTCGGACAGGTCGCGTTCCAGGCGGCGGATGAAGCGGATATCGGCATCGGTATCTACGAAGAGCTTGAGGTCACACAGCTCCCGCATCCTTGGCTCGGTGAAGAGCAAAATGCCTTCGACGATAACGACCGGCCGCGGTTCGACGCGATGGCTTTCCTTGCGCCGGGTATGCGTGGTGAAATCGTAGCTGGGGACTTCGACCGGGTGCCCGGCCTTGAGCTGCCGTACGTGCTCCACCATCAGCTCGGTCTCCAGAGAATTGGGGTGGTCGAAGTTTGTGGTGGCGCGCTGCGCCGGAGGCAGGTCGCTGAGATCCTTGTAGTACGAATCGTGCTGGATGTAAACGGCGTTATCCCGGCCTGCGCGCTGCATGATCGCCTGGGAGACCGTGGTTTTCCCGGAGCCGCTGCCGCCGGCAATGCCAATCACAAGCGGGGTCGGCACGGCATTGGGCATGGAATGATTATACGGGATGAGCAGGGAGCTGCTGACGCTGGAGCCGTCAGCTTGGAGCAGGGAGAAAACGCAGTAATTGGTGGCTGGTAATTAGTAATTGGAGATTGGAGAATGGGGACTGGTAATTGGTTATTAGTTATTGGTTATTGTTATTGGTGAAAGTTTATAATGATTTTCGGTATGCCTCCAACCTATGATCATGATCTGTATAGCCGTAATTTTGCGCGATTGCTCAATCGTGCACTAAAGATCGGCGGCGGTGATGCGTCCAAAGCACTGGAATGGCTGGACCGCAAATACAAGCCATTGTGGACGATGCTGTTCAGCCGACACCGCGCTGAAATGAGCGATGCTTACCTGGACGTGCGCGAGCATATTATGAAACGGATTAAAGAAAGCAGCGGAGTTGGGGAGCAGGGGAGAGGGGGAGGAACAAATGAGATTGGAGATTAAAAGAAAGCAGCGGAGCTGGGGAGAGGGGGAGAAGAAGAATAGTTATTGGTTACTGGGTATTTTTAGCAGAGATTGGAGATTTACTGTCAACTGTCTACTGTTAACTGTCCACTGAACCAGAGCCACCGGTGGGACTCGAACCCACGACCCGTCGCTTACGAAGCGACTGCTCTGCCAGCTGAGCTACGGTGGCTAAATCGGCGCAAAACAGCGCCGATTTTTGGAGTTTCTAGCATTGCTTCGCATGCTACGAAACTCCACGCGTTGCAACGAGCGATTATAACCGTAGCATTGAGAGGCCATCAGACTCATTTTTCCTGCTAGACTACCCGACTAACGCACTATCGGACTATCAGACTTAGGAACCAATTTGAATTTCTGCATGCTGTCTTATCATACGAGCCCACTCGCCGCGCTGGGAGGTAAGCACAGCGGCGGGATGAATGTCTACGTGCGCGAGCTGAGCGCACACCTGGCAAAACGTGGTCATCGAGTGGATGTGTTCACCCGCGGCGTGGAAGATAGCGAGCAACGAATTGCTGACGGCGCCAGGCTGATCACTTTGGCCGCCGGTCCCCGGCGGGAGTTGGAGAAAAACGAATTGGCAGCCGACATCCCGGAGTTCGCGCAGCGAGTCCAGGAATTCGCACAAATGAAGGGTTTACGTTATGACCTGATCCACGCGCACTATTGGATGTCTGGCCTGGTTGGCCGACTTCTTAAGGCGTCCTGGGGTGTGCCGCTTGCAGTCATGTTCCACACATTGGGGTTGGTCAAAAATAGAATCGCGGTGCTTGGCGAGCGCGAAAGCGATGAGCGTATCCGCGGGGAGCGCCGCACCCTGGCCGCCTCCGATCTGGTCGTAGCTTCTACGCCAGGTGAACTCGCCGACTTGCAGTGGTTGTATGAATTGCCCAGCGCCAGAGCGGCCGTAATCCCGCCAGGCGTAGACCTGCAGCAGTTTCACCCGATGGATAAGACTGCTGCACGGGCCGAGCTTGGTTTGCCGACCAACGAGCGCCAAATCCTGTTTGTGGGGCGCATCGAGGCGCTCAAGGGGATCGATACCCTAATCCGCGCCACAGATCGGGTAGTCAGGACCAAAGCTATCGGAGCTCGCATCCGGGTGCAGATCATCGGCGGCGATGTGGACGAAAGCCTGGAGCAACTCGGCTCGGAGATGGCGCGTCTGCGCAGGCTGACTGCTGACCTCGGTTTGCAGGAGCGTGTGCGTTTCCTCGGCAGCCGGCGCCAACGGGAACTGCCACCTTATTACGCTGCCGCCGATGTAGTGGTCATGCCGTCATATTCAGAATCCTTTGGCATGGTGGCGCTGGAAGCCATGGCCTGCGGGCGCCCGGTGGTCGCGTCCAGGGTGGGGGGATTAGAGTATTTGGTGCAAGATGGCATTACCGGTTTTCATGTGCAGGAAGGAAACGCCGAAGAAATGGCGGCGCGGTTGGAGGAGCTGCTTGGAGATGCCGTGTTGCTCGAACGCATGGGCGCGGCTGCCCGCCGTGAGGCGGAAATGTATTCGTGGGAGAGGACGGCCAACGAGATTGAGAAACTCTACAAGAATCTGTTGTGAGAGATTACCGCATTTCCTTTACAAAACCGAAGCGCTTATTCTTTGAGCTCATTTTGACTAAATGCCCTAGCGCTCGTGCGTATTGTTCTTTACCGTGCTTTCGCTGACTTTCAAGATACGCGATACGGATGCGCTTGTAAGATTGTGGGAATTTCTGAAAGTGCCTCCAAGCATCCTTATCTGCTTTGAGAGCTTTGAGAATGTCTGGGGCAATTGTTATTTCTTTCCTGTTGCGCTTTGAAGGATCGAAGGCATGCGCAATCGCAGAGTAACCAGCCCTGGTCATTTTCTTTTGCTTGATGAGCTTGCGAACACGCTGCAAGTTCATTTCTGAAAGTCGGCTGGTTGGCCGGCGCGGCGAGAACCGTTGCGCATACCGCTTCTCATCTACCTTCTTGGCAATGCTGTCTATCCATCCATAGCAAAGGGCTTCTTCCACGGCGTCGTTGTAGGAAATTCGGTATTTGCCGGTTGATTTCTTGTTGTACACAAGCCAGATTTCCGGTTCAGTTTTGTGGTGG
>DATDRZ010000090.1:0-20999 GCA_035291465.1 Anaerolineales bacterium | reverse complement strand
GCCCGCTCCGGAAAGCGATATTCGGGAACGCGTGCGGCGCGGAAAAATTCCACTGCTTCCTGGATCATGCGCTCGCCCATCAGGGCAACCACCACGGGTTTCCTGGCCAAGTTGATCACCGGTATCAAGGTTCTGGCCACGCTGCCTGCTGAATGCATGGGCGGCGGCGGCAAGATGATGAGGCAGCTATCGACCCCGGGATCATTCAACAGGACAGTAAGGCAGCTTGCATACTGCTCTGGTGACGCGCCCGCCAGCATGTCCACGGGGTTCTTGAAACTGGCTGCCGGCGGCAAATTCCTGCGCAGGTCTGCTTGAGTGGTTACCGATAATTCAGCTAACCGCATGCCATTGCTCTCGATGGCATCTGCAGCCGTTACGCCGGGGCCGCCGGCGTTGGTGAGCACAGCCACCCGGCGACCGGGCGACGGCGGGCACCAGGCTAGCGCCCGGGCCCAGTCGAAGAGCTCTTCGCTGGTCTCGGCGCGCAGCACACCGGCGCGCTGAAAGGCCGCATTGTATGCGGATTCCGATCCTGCTAATGCTCCCGTATGCGACGAGACCGCATGCTGGCCGCTTTCGAAGCGGCCGACTTTGAGGGCCACGATAGGCTTTTTCTGGGTCACGCGTTGGGCTGCCTCGACGAATCGGCGGCCATCATTGATGCCCTCCAGGTACAGCGTAATGACGCTGGTGTGGGCATCTTCGGCCACCGGTTCCAGCACGTCGCATTCGCTAACATCTGCCTGATTTCCAAGGCTGACTAAGCGCGACAAGCCAAAGCCCTGTCCTCGCGCCCAATCGATCACCGCCGCGCAGATCGCGCCTGAGTGGGAAATGAAGGCCACATCGCCGGGTGTCGGCCCCGGCGGCGGCAGGAAGGTTGTGTCTATTGGCAAGTGGGTATCAAGCAAACCAATGCAATTGGGGCCAATCACGCGGATGGAATGCTTTCGCGCGATCTCAAGGCATGCTTCCTCAAGCCTGGCGCCGTGATCGCCCGTTTCGCGGAAACCACCAGAAGCAATAATGGCTGCATGAATACCCCGCCTGCCGCAGGCTGTGAGCGCATCTGCGACAAATGGGGCTGGAATTAGCAAGACCGCCAGGTCGACTGGGTCAGGGACCTGCTCGAGAGTTGTATACAGGGTTCGTCCAAATAGGCTCCCGTCTTTTGGGTTGACAAAATGGATGGCCCCTGGGTATCCACTGCGAATGAGGTTCTGGGCCAGACCAAAACCCAATTTCTTTGGGTTTTGGGACGCGCCAACCAGAACGACGCCCTTTGGATCGAAGAAGGGTGAAAGACTCTTGTCCACCAAGGTTTCTCTTTTTAACTCTATTGCGGGAGGGAGCGGGAACTTCCCACTTATGTTAGTTCAACAAGCTGGATTTGGGAAGTTGCGATTTCATTTTGGTTCACTATCTTAGTGAAGGAATATGCCCTTAATCAGTTTCGCCCTTGACGTAAGTATCAAAGAACTCAATCGATCGCAGAATCGCCCCGCTGAAGTTTTCTGTGATATTGTGATCATCCCCATCGTAAATATACAACTCAGCCACTTGCCCTGCCTCCCTTAGCTCCAAGGCTAAATCGACTGAGAAATAGTACGGCACCGATTGGTCCCCGGTAGCGTGATGCAACTGCAATGGACCTGACAGTTCGTCCAGGTAACTGTTGGCTGAGATCGATGCCCAGAATTCCGGATCTTCTTCTGGCGAACCGTACATCTGGATCAACCGGCGCGTGCCGAACCTGGGTCGCTCGTTCATATCCACCATTTCTGCATAAGGTGCCACGACACCCGCCCAAATCACGCCGGCCTTGATATTCGCATCCACCACCATGGCGCGCAGCGTAATGTACCCTCCCATCGAATGCCCCCACATGCCGATGCGGTTTGGATCTGCATCCGGGTAGTGTTTCAGCGCGGCAACGGCATTCAAAACGTCGATCACGTAATCCGGGCGGCCGTAGGCGCCGTTCGCCTCACCCTCGGAATTGGCGTGTCCGCGATAATCGGGGCGAAAGACAATGTAGCCGCTGCGTGCAAAGCCGTCCACGTAAGCCACGTAGCGCTCGGTGGTCTGGTACACGTCAGGTGGAATGAAGCCGTGATTGAATACGATCACGGGCCACCCGGTTTCCGGTTTGTCCCCAAATGGGATCGTAAGCAATCCAAATTGCTTCAAGCCGTCAGAGTAGTATGAGGCAATGTACCGATAATAGTTGGGTCCCGCCGCCAGAGTTTCTTCGATGGTCAATGGAGTGCGCGGATAGGTTCGCTCCCGCAGGTACTTGATGGAGAGCGGATGAACGGTTGGTGTTGGTGTAACCGTGGTTACAAAACTGATTGACAGCCGCACATCTTCGGTGGCAGTGGCGAACTGAATGCTTGATCCCGGCAGCGAGAACGGTGCGCAGGCAGTCATTAACGCAATGAGTGCTAGGGCGAAAACATTGCGCATATTGGCGGGGATTATATCGATTCGTGTTTAGTTGATATTCTAGGGCTGGAAATCTACCCAAACGCCGTAGGCTGGTCGTTTGTTTCCCTCGTAATCGCGCAGTGAAACACTGCTGAAGACTTGCCAAAAACTCTCGTTTTCTGCCGTTGGCATCATTTGGTAGAGATGCACCCAATTCAGGATCTTGATGTTGGTCCCGCTGAGGATTCTTTCTAGCGAATCAATGTATCGAATCTGCGCGTCGGGGCTCGTTTCCCAAGCCGTTTCCAGTCCCAGGTCCGCGCCCGGCCATCCGGTTTCGGTGATCGCTACTGGTTTGCCCCTGATTCGCTCGATGATGGGCTGCAGATAGTCATCCGGCACCTGCTCCGGCGTAGCCACGCTCAACCACGGATACAACGTAAGACCAACGATATCCACTCGACTGAGATCGTGAGCTTCCAGCGCGCCCCATTGTGGAGTGGTCCATTGGTTATAGGTCCCCTGTCCGGAAAGTCGCTCGTATTGGAATATAGGCCCGATTTGCGTTTCCGGAGAAACGGCTTTTATGTCATCGTAGGCTCGGTTATAGAACTCAACCCAACGAGCGTAATCTTCGGGATCGCTGGTGAAATACTCATCGCTTTCGTTGCCCAAGAAGATAAAGGGTGGGTGCATGGTGGAGGCGAAATCAACCAGCATTTGCTCGAAGAGATCCTCAGCCTCCTCGTTTGTCCAATCGTCCACAGGGTTCCCCGGCACGCTGATATGCAAGCCACCATCCTCTGAGCGCCAACCGAAGACGATAATCGGCGTGTACCCGTAAACCGAAGCCTGTTCCACCACGGTTATTGCCGTGGTGGGGATTTCGCCTGCATCGCTGCCGCCGTCCACATCTTGCCGCCAAGCGCCGTTGAACATCACGCCGCCGTTGGGCAGACTGCCAACTTCCTTCAGAAAGTCAATGAAATGGCTGAAATCGGAAGGGAAACCCTGTGGGGAAATACCGTAACCTTTGATCACCTCTCCGGCATCCGGGGCGGGAGTTGCGGTGGCTGTGTCAGTCCCGGCTTGCTGGGCGCAGGCCGCTATCAGCAAGGGGAGAAACAACAAGAGATTCCGTCTACAGTTCGATTTCATGATCTTACCGGTCCTCGAGCAAACTGAAGTTATCCACGCTGGCTGTGCCTTGCCAGCACCAGCGACACCTTTCCCAACTTGTCGACCAGTATTCGATATCCATGATCGACAACCTGTCCCGTCCCCGCGTCCAAGGGCCCGTTTGCCCATTCCTCATCCGTGATCCCGAACTCAACTTCCAACCCGCCCTCGTACCAAACTCTCAGTGAAGTCACCGGCCCCCAATCCTCAATGGCTTTTCGTAAAGGCTTCCCAAACTCCGTCGTCCAATTCGCATCGCTTGTAAGAGCCTCTGGCTTTTGGCAAATGAGTATCAAGTCGATGTCGGAGTCTGGTTTGGCTTCTCCGCGCGCCTGTGATCCAACCAGGATTACTGCTAAGATCCCAGGTTGCCCACTCGCCCAATCAGAGAATTGTTTAATAAACGCACTGACTCTGCTTGTGTTCATCCGTTGAGCTTTAGCCTAAGGCTAATAGCCAGTAGCTAATTGCTAATTGCTATCCATTCGGATAATCATCGAACTCGACATACCAATAAAGGAAGTCTCCTGTGGCGCCTAGCGCCTGCCGAACCGGGTGACCGAGAAATTGCCCCTGCAAGCTTTCCAGGTCGGATTCATGATCCGGCAGGAATACAAAAATGACCGGGCCAGGACTGATGACTGGGTTTTCGGCTGACCCCAGGGGCTGCACCATGTCCATGCCCACCGCATGCGGCGCCAGGTAGGGCAGTGTTGGTATGGAGCGGAAGCCCATACGCGGTAGCCCAAAAAATACTACTTGAGTGCCCGCCGGCCGTTCTTGCAACAAAGTTGCCAGGTGCTGGGCGATGGCAGTGTTCGCTCCCGCGTAATCGCCGCGTCTGGAGAAATCGTTGAAGTAAAAGTTGATATCACTGGCCGCCAACAAAATCACAATAACCAAAGAAATAGCTGCAAAGGCTTTGGCGCCGCCTTTCAAAGCTGTCGCCAATCGGTCGCTGATCCCTGCCAGCGCGTAGGCGAGTACTAGCGCCGCTGCCGGCGCCACCCCAATGTAGCGCTGCGCCGCGGGCGTGCTTTCGCTCAGGCCGCCTGCCAGCACGAAGACGCCCAGCCACAACAGCAGCAGCCAGTTTTGCGGTTTTCGCCATTCCACCCCCATCAGTGCCACGCCGAGCAAAAAGAAGCCCCCTGCAAAGGAGCGCAGGATCGGCGTCCCCGGCGTATACCAGGCGCGCAGGTCCGCGCTAGTGAAAGCTTGCAGGCTGATCCAAATCTGATCCGCCAGAATGCGCCAACCCGGCTTCCCCGTGATGTTGATTTCATTTTCCAGCCATCGACCCAACAGCGAAACCCGGTTCATAGGCGCCATAAACTGATCGAGATGTTTGGCATAGTTGCCTGCCAGTGGCAAGACCACGACGATAGCGACAAGGAACATCAGCACGATGGCCGCCCAGTTTCGCTTGAATCGAGGGCGATCGGTCAGCCCTGCAATCAGCAGCCAGGCGGGCAGCAGCAGGAACAGCAGGCGCACACTGACGTAGTCGTATTGGGCGATTCCGAGCGCCAGCCCGGCGAAGATGAAACCTTCTCGGCGCTCGTGTTGCCAAGCCCACCAAACCAACCCGATGACGACAGTGAACCAAAACGCATCCCAAATATTGTTCAGTCCGATGCGGCTGAAATGTACGTGAAAATGCAGGCCTGCTAGGAATATGGCTGCGTACAGCCCGGTGCGATGCCCATGCATGGAGCGCCCCGCGAGGTAAACGGCGCCCACGGTGAGCGCGCCGGCGATCGCAGAAGTGATGCGCAGCGCCTCCGTGGTCTGGCCGAACACGGAAATCGAAAGCGCCTGCACGTAAAAATACAGCGCCGGGAAGGAATACCAGCCAAACCCCAATATGTTGTCCACCTTTCCCTGTAAGATCTCCACCCCGAACAATCCTGCCGAAGCCTCGTCGCCCGTCAGCGTATTGGGTATCCCTTGCGTGTTGATTCCTCGCAACAGAAAGGCAATCACGGCCAAGGCACCTGCAATAAGGAACGGTTGCCAGCTGGTCGACCTGCCTTTCGATTTGAGCGGCCAGGCGCCAAGCATTGCCAGACTGATTGACAGCGCCCAGGCGAGCAAAGCAACTGTAGGCGCCCGCATCAACAAGGAGTCGCCGGATGCCAGGATCGCGAGCCAGGCCAACAGCAGGCCGGCGATCAAAAATACGACTTGCGCCTGTGTTATCTCCAGCTTTTTTGCGAGCCAACTAAGCACACGGGAGATCCCCTTGGGCAAAGTAGGGAAAATAACGAAAGCCAACCCGAAGATGAAGAACGCTAATCCCACTATCGAGAATGTGAGGGCAGGTCCCCTGATCTCCGGCGGCAGCGCTGACCTTAAAGCCTCACCTGATACAGTGAGCAAGATTCCAGAAATGAGCAGCGCAATTTGTGGTTTCGCCTGAGCCAGTACTAATAATGGAAAAAGTCCCCGCCCCAGACCCCCCGCTCCCCTTCTCCCTGGCTTTTCCTTCGCCTTTGGCTTTCTCGTTCGCTTGCCGTGCAGGTAGATCCAAACCAAGAGCGCGATAAGCGCGAGGAGCACCAACCCAAAGAAAGTTGTGAGGGCAACAAAGCCCATTGTGAGTAATGGTTCCTAACGCAGCCCGGTTTCCATGCGGGCGATCACCAGGCGCTGGATCTCGCTGGTGCCTTCGTAGATTTCAGTGACCTTGGCATCGCGGAAATAACGCTCGATGGGCAGCTCTTTGCTGTACCCCATGCCCCCGTGGATCTGCACCGCCTGGTGTGCGCAGAACATGGCCGTCTCTGAGGCGAACAGTTTCGCCATCGAGGCCTCCAACGTGAATCGTCCGCCGGTCTCCTTGCTGCGCTGCTTGGCCTGCGCCGCGTTGTAGATCAACGCCCGTGACGCCTCGATGCGCGTCTTCATATCGGCGATCTTGAAGCCGATGCCTTGGAACTCACCGATCTTGTGCCCGAACGCTTCGCGTTCCTGCACGTATTTGACGCTGGCTTCGTATGCGGCTTCGGCGATGCCCAACGCCTGCGCGGCGATTCCAATGCGTCCCGCGTCCAGCACGGTCATGGCGATCTTGAAGCCTTCGCTCTCTTTCCCCAATCGGGTTTCTAGAGGTGCCTTGTAATTATCGAAGACGATCTCGCTGGTGGCCGAGGCCCGGATGCCTAGCTTGGGCTCTGACCTGCCGCGGGAGAACCCCGGTTTGTCGGTCTCAACCAGAAACGCACTGATGCCCTTGTCGCCTTTTTCGGCATCGGTCATGGTGAACAACAGAATATAGTCTGCGTGCGGCGCGCTGGAGACCCACGATTTGCGCCCGTTGATCACATAATGATCGCCTTCCAGCACCGCGCGGCTGCGCATCGTGGCGGCATCGGACCCCGACATCGGCTCTGTCAGCGAGTAGGCGCCGATCTTGGCGCCCGATGCAACATCGTGCAGATATTTCTTCTTTTGTTCTTCGGTGCCGAACTTTAGGATTCCGTAGCAGAACAGCGAATTGTTCACCGACATCACTGTTCCGTGCGCCGCATCTGCTTTGCATATCTCTTCGAGGGCGAGAACGTAAGCCAGGGTGTCCATACCCGCTCCGCCGTACTCCTCAGGCACTTCAATGCCCATCAACCCCATTTTCCCCATCTTGCGGATGGTATCCAACGGGAACTCGCCAGATTCATCATGCTCGGCCGCGATGGGCACGATTTCGTTTTGCGCGAATTCGCGGGCCGCGTTGCGCAGCATTTCATGCTCTTCGCTAAGCACGCCGGCTGGTTGGACTTCTTTGGTCACCATGGGAATCCTCCGTGCAGGTATCCTTCGCATTCGCTCAGGATAAACCCCGTAGGAATTTCGGATTATAGCATCAAGATAAATCCTGACAAAATTAAACCATTTCAAGGAAACAATCCCCAGGCTAAACCTGCAAACCTGCGATGTTATACTGCCGTCATGCCCTCCGAAATCTCCAAAGAACTCTTTGAACATCTTGTCGAACTTGCCGCCCTTGGACTAAAACCCGAAGAAGCCGAATACCTGCACAACGAACTCAATAAGCAACTCAATGTAATCGAAGAACTTGCCTCGATCTCGCTGGACGATTCCATCTCGGCTGCCAGCCATGGCGTACCGTATTCGGCTTCCATTCGCCCTCCTCTTCGCGAAGATCAGATCATACCTTCAGGTATTTCGACCGAAATCCTCGACCAGACTCCCGAAACCGAGGCCGGTTACATCGTCGTCCCCAAGATCCCCCACGAAACTTTGGAATAACTAATAACAAATAACCGATAGCCTTTCCCATGGAACTTTGCGATCTTCCTGCCCACGAACTCGCCGCTCGCATCCGCAACCGCGAAGTTTCTGCCGTCGAAGCACTCGATTCCGCGCTGGCCCGCGTCCGCGCCGTCGATGGCGACCCGGGCCGCCTGGAGGGTTTCCGCGAAGACGGCGACCGCGTCCACGCCTTCATCACACTGACCGAAGAACGCGCTCGAGCTCGGGCGATATCCATCGACGAAAAGATTGGCAAAGGAGAGGATAACGGCCCCCTGGTAGGCGTCCCCTTCACCGCCAAAGATATCTTCACCGTCAAAGGTGTTCTGGCTACAGCTGCCTCTCGCATCCTTTCCAATTTCGTAGCGCCTTACACGGCCACGCCCATCCAACGACTCGAGGCCGCTGGTGCCGTCATGCTTGGCAAAGTGAATCTGGATGAGTTCACCTACGGTTCTTCGAACGAATCCTCCGCCTACCAACCTGCGCCTCGCAACCCCTGGGACACCAGCCGCGTCCCCGGCGGCTCTTCAGGCGGCAGCGCCGCCGCCGTCGCCGCAGGCGAGGGCGCCTTCTCGCTGGGAACCGACACCTCAGGTTCCATTCGCCAGCCGGCCGCCTTCTGCGGCGTAGTTGGCCTCAAACCCACCTACGGCCGTGTCTCGCGCTATGGCCTCATTGCCTTCGGTTCCTCGCTGGATTGCCCCGGACCGTTGGCGCGCAACGTGCGCGACGCCGCACTAATGATGAACGCCATCGCTGGAGCCGACCCCCGCGATGCGACTGCCGCCGCCGTCCCCGTCCCGGATTACACGGCTGACCTGGAGAAGGGCGTCAAGGGTTTGCGCATCGGCCTTTCACCGGATTACGGCCAGCTCACCTTCTTCAATCACGACACCGGCCAGCTGGATGCGCGTCCGCTGCCCAAAGAGATTTCTGAAGCCGTAGCTCGCGCCGCCGACCTGTTCTCCAATCTGGGTGCCGAAATTGTCGAAAATGTTTCTATGCCCCACACCCGCTATGGGATCCCAACCTATTTTGTGATTTCCCGTGTCGAGGCTTCTTCTAACCTTCACCGCTATGACGGTGTCAAATATGGATACCGCACACAAGAGAAGGTCGCCAACTTGCGCGAGCTTTACCGCAAGACCCGCGCCGAGGGTTTTGGTCCGCAGCCCAAATTGCGCATTCTCATGGGCATGTACGTCAGCGCGGCCCAATACGCTGAGCAGTATTACCAGCGCGCCCTGAGGGTGCGCTCGCTGATCCGCAGCGATTTCGATGCAGCCTTCGATCCAAACGGAAAGCACCGCCTGGATGCGCTGCTCACTGCCACAACTCCCACCACTGCGTTCCCGATGGGGCAGCTCTACGGTGATTCCGTGCTCATGCAGTATGCCGACCAGCTCACGGTCACGGCCAATCATGCCGGGGTTCCCGCCATCTCCATTCCCGCTGGCCTCAGCAGCGAGCGCCTGCCGATCGGGATCCAGTTCATTGGTCCCGATTTCTCCGAAGCCAAACTCTTCCAGATCAGCCGCGCATATGAAGAGGCCACTGAAACCGAATCTTGGCGCGCAGAGAAACCTAAAGTTTTGGCGACTGTTTAGCTCTGATCCTATGAGCGCTAAGTTCGACAAGATACTCAAAAGACTCAAATCTCTTCGCAACGAAAAGAACCTTACCGGGATGGCTCGTTTCGGCATCGCCACCGATAAAGCTTTCGGCATTAAACACCCAATTCTGAAAGAAATAGCCAGGGAATACCGCAAGGACCACGAGCTGGCACTGGAGCTCTGGGATAGCGGTTACCACGAAGCTAGATTGCTGGCTACCATCATCGACGATCCAAAGCAGGTTACCGAGAAGCAGGCGGAATCCTGGGTCAAGCAAATTAACTCGTGGGATATCTGCGACGGTTTCACCGGGAGCTTGATCGATAAGACTTCGTTTGCCTACGAAAAAGCTATTGAATGGTCGCACCGCGAACAGGAATTCGTACGCCGCGCAGGTTTTGCTTTGATGGCCTGGTTGCCCGTGCACGATAAAAAGGCGCCCGACTCGAATTTCGATGAATTCTTCCCATTGATCGTTCGCTATTCGACTGATGAGCGCAATTTTGTGAGGAAAGCTGTCAACTGGGCGCTGCGCCAGCTGGGCAAGCGCAATCCGGCGCTTAATCGCAAAGCGGTCAAGACGGCGAAACAAATCGAGAAAATTGACTCCAAATCCGCCCGCTGGATTGCCAGGGACGCACTGAAAGAATTGGAAGGCGAGCCGGTGCAGACGAGGTTACGTGAGAGAGCAAAATCGAAATAAAACGAAGCCGCGGCTTGAAGGGGTGCTCGCCCGCCTGCGTTCCATGGCCGATCCAAAACTGCTCGAAAACGAGCACCGTCTCGGCATCGACGCCGAGAACGGATTGGGCATCTCCATTTGGGATCTGCGCAAGGTTGCCAAAGAGATCGGCCTTGACCAATCTGTTGCCGAGCAACTGTGGAAAACCGGAATCCGCGAGGCACGCTTGCTGGCGGGCTATGTCGCCGACCCCGCCACTATCTCCGAGGCCACCATCGAACGCTGGGCCAAGGATTTCAACTCTTGGGACATCGTCGACCAGGTGGCCGATGCCATCTGGCTTTCTCCTTACGGTGTCAGGAAAGCTTTCGAGTGGAGCAAGCGCCGCGAAGAATTTGTCAAGCGCGCCGCATTTGTGATCATGGCCGGTCTGGCTGCCGAAGTCAAAGAGATCTCGAATGCGGAGCTGGAAAAATTCCTCCCCGTGATTGAGCGAGAATCCACCGACGAACGTAACTTCGTAAGGAAAGCGGTAAATTGGGCATTGCGTAATATCGGCAAGCGCAATGCAGTTTTAAATTAGGAAAGCCATCGCCACCGCCAGGCAGATCGCCAAATCAGATGACAAAACGTCCCAATGGATAGCCAAAGATGCCCTAAAAGAACTGACCAGCGGTAAAGTGCAATTGCGTATTAAAGCAAAGAGAGCTTGAAGTTGAGGTAATAGGAGTCGAGGCTTTAGCCGGAATGATTAAACCTTACGTATTCCTTCTCATCGCCATCTTGAGCGAGGTGGCCGCCAGCACCGCTTTACGCGCCACCAAAGGCTTTACCCAACTGGTTCCAAGCATCATCACCATCGTGGGTTATGCCATTTCCTTTTATGCATTGAGCTACACCCTCGGCGTCTTTAAGTTGGGTATCACTTATGCCATTTGGTCCGGGGTCGGAATGGTTCTGATCACCATTCTGGGGTGGTTGATCTATGGCCAGAAAATGGATTGGGCAGGCTTGCTGGGCATCGCTCTGATCATTGCCGGCGTGGTCATCATCCAACTCTTCTCGGAGCAGACCGTTTGAGATGCAAAAGCGCAAGCTGATGGATTATCTGCTTGCCAAAGCGGGTGCGAAACCCGGCTACCCTTTCGGACCCGGCGCCCTGGTCTTCAAAGTGGGCGGAAAGATGTTCGCCCTGCTGGCCGAGGATTCCCGGCCCTGGACCATCAACCTGAAATCCGATCCGGATGAAGCGCTTGCTTTGCGCGCGGCTTACCCAGCCATCGCTCCGGGCTATCACATGAACAAGCGCCATTGGAACACGCTGACTTTGGATGGAAGCCTGCCAGACGCATTAGTCCTGGAATTGATAGACCAGTCTTACCACTTGGTCCTTGGTGGGTTAACCAAACTCGAGAAGGAAAAATTGCAGCGAAAACATTAAGCCCTTGTGTCTTTGTCTACTTGTTCACTGTGTACTTGTTTACCAGACTAATTTCCTTCAAACTCCTCTAACTCGCCGCCATCAGTCAATTGCTGTACCCTCAACTCGGCCTTTTCCAACAGCGCTGCACAATGCCTGGCCAACGCCTGCCCGCGCTCGAATAACTGTAGCGCCTTATCTAAATTGGCTAAATCGCCTTCTAATTCCTCCACGATTTTTTCAAGCTCAGCAAAGGCCTCTTCGTATTTTAGATCTTCGATCTTATTAGGCATGTTTCTCCCTTCATCCCTCATCCTTCATCCTTTTCTTCACCTGCACCCCAAATCTGCCATCGCTCACGCGCACCGTCAGCGCTTCCTGCTCGCTGACCTGGCGCGTGCGGCTGACCACGCTTCCATCCGTTTTTGACACCACCGCGTACCCGCGCTCCAGCACTCGGGCCGGATCCAGCGCCAGCAGCCTGGCGTGCAAGCCATCCTGGTTCGCCTTCAGCAGCCGCGTGCGTTGCCGCAAGGCCCGCTCAACGCGCAGCAAGATGTCATCGACTCGCTGGCGGTCGCGCAATATTCGCGCTAATGGCGAATGCCGCTCCAGGGTTTGCACCGTTGCCTGCAGCGCCCAGCGCTGTTCGCGCACTAAGCCAAAGAAACTGCGCGCCAGTCTTTGGGAGAGCTCGGCGAGGGATTCGGCCAAGTCGAGCTTGTTGGGTGTAGCCAACTCTGCTGCTGCGGTGGGCGTCGGCGCTCGCAGGTCGGCGGCAAAGTCTGCGATGGTGAAATCCGTCTCGTGCCCGATGCCGCAAACCACAGGCGCTTGCGAAGCCACGATGGTACGCGCCAGTTTCTCACTGTTGAATGCTGCCAGGTCTTCCAATGAACCGCCGCCGCGGGCTAGCAGGATCAGGTCTGGTTGCGCGAATTGGTTGAGCCTGCGTAGCGCGGCAGCCAACTGCGCCGGCGCCTCTGGCCCCTGAACCGCAGCCGGCGCCACAATGACTTCAGCCAACGGAAAGCGGCGCGTAATTGTGTTCAAAATATCGCGGAGCGCCGCACCAACGGGTGAGGTCACAATCCCGATACGCCTGGGCAACCCTGGCAGCGCCCGTTTTCTTTCGAGGGCGAATAGTCCCTCGGCTTCCAACTTGGCTTTGAGTCGCAGAAAATCCTGGTACAGCTTTCCTTCGCCCGCCGGGCGGATTTCGTCTACGTACAGTTGGTAGCGTCCGCCTGCTTCATACACACTGAGCCCGCCATGGACCTGCACCGACTCTCCGTCCTCCGGCACTGTCAGCTGCAGTTCGGCTGCGGTGCGCCACATTACGCACGGCAGTTGAGCGGTGGTGTCCTTCAACGTGAAGTACCAATGCCCGGATTTTGGCCGTGAGAAATTCGAGATCTCCCCCTGTACCCAGATATTCTGCAGCGGCTCAGTGGATTCGATCAAATCGCGCAGATAACGCGAAATCTCTCTAACACTCCAAATGGCTTGCTCCTGCTCGAACATCGGCAACTGTTCCATCCCGAGCAGGATACTAGGCACGCAATCACATGTCAATTGCACGGGAGAGCTGCAATCCAGGAGAACGAGGAAAGGTTGACATTTGAATCACAGCTATGTCCTCGTTCTCCACGCGGTCGGCGGTTCTGGCAGAGCTTTGAAAGCAAAGCTTCAACCGCAGACCGCAGGATTCTAGGCACGCAATCACATGTCAATTGTTCACAAAGGGGTCTTTCTCCTCTCTCCCGCTTTGCGGGAGAGGGGTTGGGGGGGGTGAGGGGGTTACAATTGCCTGGAGCGTTCTATGCGCCGCCTCTTTTCCCCCTGGCGAATGCCTTACATCGGACGAGACAAAGTGGCAGAAAAAGCCAAGGGCTGCGTCTTCTGCCTGGCTTTGCAGCAGGAAGATGGGCCTGAAAACTTGGTCATTCATCGCGGTGAGCTGGCCTTTGTCATCGTCAATCGCTTTCCCTATAGCAGCGGACACTTGATGGTCCTCCCATTTCAACATGCGGCAAAACTGGACGAAATCGACGCCCCAGCCCGCGCCGAAATGATGGAATTGCTGAATGACACTGTGAAGGTGCTAACTCGCGTATATAAACCGGGCGGGTTCAATCTCGGCGCCAACCTGGGAGAGGCTGCCGGCGCCGGCATCGAGGAGCACCTGCACTTGCACGTCATGCCTCGCTGGGTAGGCGACACGAATTTCATTTCCACTGTTGGCGAAACCCGCGTTCTTCCCGAAACGCTCGAAGAAACTTGGCAACGGGTAAAGGCAGCCTGGTAGCCAAGGAAGGCTCTGCCTTCCGCAGTTGCGAGGAGGAGCTTGGCTCCGACGAAGCAATCTCCTGGAAGCAATCCCCAACTCAATTTGCTGGATTCTGGGGCTTTATAATTGGGATCCAAAGAATTTTTTTCTCCTTTTGAAATAGGAGTTCAATGGCAAATCAGAATTCTCACAATCAGCCTGTCATTCTCAGCGCCGTGCGCACACCTGTTGGCAAGTTGCTCGGTTCCCTGAGCAGCCTCACGGCGCCGCAATTGGGGGCCATCGCTGTCAAAGCCGCCGTGGAACGCGCTGGCCTCAATGGTGACACTAAGTTCGACGAAGTGATCATGGGCAATGTAGTTTCGGCTGGCGTTGGCCAAGCTCCTGCACGCCAGGCGGGAATTTTTGCCGGCCTCGACCCGACTGTTGGCGCCACTACCGTTAACAAGGTTTGCGGCTCTGGTCTGAAAGCTGTCATGCTCGCCTCCCAGGCGGTCAAAGCCGAAGACGGTCACCTTTATGTTGCTGGGGGCATGGAAAGCATGAGCAGGGCGCCTTATTTGGTGGATGCGCGCGGCGGCTTGCGTTACGGAAACCAGCAGCTCACCGATTCCCTGCACCATGATGGGCTTTGGGACCCGTTTGAGCACTGGGTAATGGGGGATGCAGCGGAGTTCATTGGTGAGGAATACGAGGTCTCCCGCTACGCCATGGATGAATACGCCTTGAACAGCCACAAGAAGGCCATTGCCGCCATCGATTCCGGAAAATTCAAACCAGAGATCGTTTCCGTCGAGGTCAAAGACAAAAAAAACAGAATCACCGTCGTCGATACAGACGAGCCTCCGCGTCGCGATACTTCGTTGGAAATCCTCTCCAAGTTGCCGCCCGCCTTCAAGCCCGATGGGAAAGTGACCTCTGGCAACGCTCCCGGCCTCAACGACGGAGCGGCCGCAGTCGTGGTAGCCAGCAGACAAAAGGCGAACGAGTTGGGCAAGAAGCCGCTGGCTCGCGTGGTCGGGTACGCACAAGCCGCGGTTGACCCAAAGCATCTCTTCATCGCCCCGGCGCGCGCCATTCCCATCCTTTTGCAAAAGACTGGATGGACATTGAAGGATGTGGATCTTATCGAGTTGAACGAAGCCTTTGCCGCCCAGGTGCTCGCCGATGGGTACGCCATGGTAGACCTGGGCTGGGACTGGAACAAGGTCAACGTGAACGGCGGCGCTATCGCCCTGGGCCATCCGCTGGGCGCCAGCGGCGCCCGCGTGCTAACCACGCTGATCTACGCGCTCAAAGACCGCGGCCTCAAGCGCGGCATTGCCTCGCTTTGTCTTGGCGGCGCCGAAGCCGTCGCCATGGCCATCGAGCTCGAAAGCTAGTAGGTCGTAGGGACAGGTTTCGAAGCACGAAGTACGAATCATGGTTGCTCGTGTCTCCAGCTGATAAATGAAGATGGCTTGCAAAACTATTGAAACCTGTCCGTTAATAAATTAAGGCATGATGCTCGAGGAATGAAATGGACAAGACGGAACGCTTAGCCCTCATCGAAAGCTATCGTACCGCTTTCGATGAGCTTGTCATCGCGCTCAACGCCATCCCAAAAGAAGCCTGGCTTTTCAAGCCGGCGCCCAAAGAATGGAGCGTGCACCAGGTCATCGTCCACCTGGCAGATAGCGAGACCAACAGCTACCTGCGCGCCCGTCGCCTGGTTGCCGAACCCGGCCAGACGGTGATGGCCTACGACCAGGATGTTTGGGCGGATAAGTTGGACTATCACAATACGGATTACAAAGACGCTCTGGAAACAACTCGCCTGGTTCGAAAGTTGACCTACGATTTGCTGACCCGCCTTCCGGAAGACGTTTGGGACAACGCCGCTATTCACTCGGAATTCTCCGAGCCCTACACCTTTGAAAAATGGCTGCGCATCTATGCCGATCACCCGCGCGTGCACGCAGGCCAGATCACCGAAAACCACCGCTTGTGGAAAGAACAGAAGGCAAAATGACCATCAAGAGTATTTTTGTTGTCGGCGCCGGCACCATGGGCAACGGCATCGCCCAGACCGCAGCCGTTTCCGGTTACCAGGTCACCATGATGGACGTCGCCGATGATTTGGTGCAGCGCGGCAAGGCGACGATTGCAAAATCCGTCGACAAACTGTTCGAAAAAGGAAAGCTGACTGCGGATCAGAAAACAGCCGCGCTCGCCATCCTTGGCGCCGCAGATCTAAAAGAAGCTGCCAAGGCGGATCTTATTATCGAAGCGGCCAATGAGAGTCCGGCTCTGAAATCGAAACTGTTTAACGATTTGGATCAGGCTGCAAGACCCGAGGCCGTTTTGGCTTCGAATACGTCATCCATTAGTATCACCAAGTTAGGGGCTGCCACCAAACGGCCGGACAAGGTGATAGGTATGCATTTCTTCAACCCAGTTCCACTCATGTCCCTGCTCGAAGTCGTTCGCGGCAAGGAAACCAGCGACCAGACCCTGGCGACCATCCTTGAAGTGGGCAAGCAGATGGGCAAGACCCCGGTGGTGGTGAAAGATTCGCCCGGCTTCATCTCCAACCGCATCCTTTGCCCCATGATCAATGAAGCGATCCTCGCCCTTGAAGAGGGCGTCGCCGATGCCGAAGGCATCGATACCGTCATGAAGCTGGGCATGGCGCATCCCATGGGTCCGCTCGCCCTCGCCGACCTGATTGGCCTCGACGTGGTGCTCTACATCATGGAGGTCCTGCACCGCGATCTGGGCAGCGACAAATACGCGCCTGCACCTCTATTGCGTCGCATGGTCGCCGAAGGCAAACTCGGGCGCAAGAGCGGCAAAGGTTTCTACGAATATAAATGACTCATCATGTAGCGAACGGAGACAAACAAAAGCGTTTCTTTTTGCGCTTTTGTTTGTCTCCCTCCCTTTTGTCATTCCGAACGGGTACGCGAGTCTATACCTGACTTTGGTCGAGACCAGTGAGGAATCCATATTGTGCGTTCTTCCATATAGCCTTGTTCCGCAAAACAAGCTGCCCGATTAATCCGGCATCACTACTCTCGGATCGAACCCCTTCATGACTCAATACGAAGCCGTCATTGGCCTTGAAACACATATCCAGCTGAACACCGCCAGCAAAATCTTCTGCTCCTGCAAGGCGGATTCCTGGGACGACGCGCCCAACACCAACATCTGCCCCGTATGCACCGGTCTCCCCGGCGTGCTCCCGGTGCTCAACCAGGCCGCCGTGGACAAGGCCGCCTTGCTGGCCGCCGCCATGGGCGCTGACCTGCAGCCGGTTTCCTACTTCGATCGCAAGAATTACTTCTACCCTGACCTCCCCAAGGGTTACCAGATCTCGCAATACGACCAACCGTTAGCCCGCGGCGGCCACCTCGATTTGCCCACGGGCAACGGCCACGTGCGCCGCGTCAACATCCATAAACTCCATCTGGAAGAGGACGCCGGCAAAACCGTCAACCGTGACGATGGGAGCCGCCTGATCGACTTCAACCGCTGCGGCGTTCCGTTGGTTGAAATGGTTACCGGCCCCGATCTGCGTTCTACCGATGAGGCTGCTCAGTACCTCATCCGCTTGCGCCAGCTGCTGCGCTGGCTGGGCATCTCCGAAGCGGACATGGAGAAGGGCCACCTGCGCGCGGATGCCAATGTCTCCATCCGAGAAGCGGGCAGCGATCAACTGAACACCAAGACCGAGATCAAGAATGTGAATTCCATCGACTCGCTGCGCACCGCCATCTCTGCCGAGATCGAGCGCCAGATCCGCGTGGTGGAACGCGGCGAAAAGGTCGAGCCCTGGACTCTGGGTTGGGATGAGAACAGCGGCTCCCTGCGCAAGATGCGTTCCAAGGAAACCGAAGCCGACTACCGCTACTTTCGCGAGCCGGACCTGCTTCCCCTTCGCCTCGACGATGCCTGGCGCAAGCGGATCATCGCCGGTCTGCCAGAGCTGCCGCTTGCGCGCCGGGCGCGTTTCATCGAACAATACGGCCTCCCGGAATACGACGCCGACATCCTTAGCGGCGAACGCGCCTTATCAGATTATTTCGAGGCAGCCGTTTCTGCATACGGCGCTGATGCCAAACGCGTTTCCAATTGGGTCATGAACGACGTGCTCGCCCTGCTCAATGAAGCGGGCTTGTCTGCCTCCGATCTCAAGCTTTCCCCGCAATATCTAGCCGACATCCTCAAGCTGATGGATTCGGGCAAAGTGAACACGCCCACCGGCAAATCCCTGCTGCTCAAAGTGCAAGCCAGCGGCAAATCTCCTGCTGAGATTGTCGAGGCCGAAGGCCTGGCCCAGGTCAGCGACGAAAGCGCGCTGCGCAAGATGGCCGAAGAGATCATTGCAGCAAATCCGCAACAGGTCGCCGCGTACCGCAGCGGCAAAGAAACCTTGATGGGCTGGTTCGTCGGCCAGCTCATGGCGCGTACCAAAGGCAAAGCTGACCCCAAAGCCGCTCAAACCATCTTGCGCGACTTGCTAAAACAATGATCTCTGCCTCTCATAATTTGTCATTTCGAGCGGGTTCCGCAACTTCGTACTCAAGGAAGAGGCAGGGCCAGCGAGAAATCCCTATCACCTTGTCTTCCACATAACCTGGTTCTGCAATCATGTCTACCTAAAAAATAAAGTGATCCCCCTATGGTCTCGTCCACCTTTACCATCCAGCCTGCCACGCCCGACCACGCCTCCAAGATCCGCAGCCTCATCCTTCGCTCCGGCATCAATCCCACCGCGCTGAAATGGGAGCGCTTCCTGGTTGCGCTGTCCGCCGATGGCGGCTTCATCGGCTGCGGCCAGGTCAAGCCGCACACTGACGGCACCATGGAGCTGGCTTCCCTCGTCGTTGAGCCCGCCTGGCGCGGAAGAGGCGTTGCTCGTGCAATAATCGAGGCACTGTTAGCCTCGCATCGCGGCGAACTATACTTAATGTGCCAGTCCAATCTCGGACCACTCTACGAAAAATTTGGTTTTCACACCATCGCCGAATCCGAGATGCCCACCTACTTCCGGCGGGTGAGTAAACTGGCCGGCGTGATCGTGAACCTGCGCAAAGTCAACGAGACCTTGCTGGTCATGCGCCGCCCTCCCCACAACCTTAAACCTTAAACTTTGAACCTGAAACAGTCCACGCCAACCCTCATCATCTACGACGGCGATTGTGTCCTCTGCAATCGCAGCGTGAAATTCCTGCAAGCTCGCCAGCGGTCCGGCGATCTGGAGTATGCGACGCAGCAATCCGAGCGTGGCAGAGCCGCGCTCAAAGATTGTGGGTTGGATAAGCGCCGGCTGGAAGCTCTGGTCTTTGTAGAGGATGGCCGCTGCTTCCAGCGCTCGACCGCCGCCCTGCGGGCTTTGCGCCGCTTGCGGTTCCCCTGGCCGCTGCTGTACGCGTTTATCATCATCCCGCCTTTCTTGCGCGACCCCATTTACAATTTGATCGCCCACAATCGTTATCGCTGGTTTGGAAGGATCAGAAGGTAGGGATGCCTCAAAGTCCCGACTTTTTGCGCAAACAAGGTTCTGAATCTAACGCAGATGAACGCGGATAAACGCTGATCAAAATCTCTAGTCTCTAATCCAATCACATTCTATTTACCAATTACCAATTACCAATTACCATTTACCAATTACGATTCCTGATCTCGTTTTATGAAAAAGTTTCTCTCCCTCCCTATAACCGTGCGACTTTTCCTTCTGGCTCTGATCCTGCGCCTGATCCCTGTCCTATTCGCCATCCATCTTCCCATCGGCCTGGACGACATGTTCCAGTACGACATGCTGGCGCGCAGCATCGTCTCCGGTAACGGCTACCGCTGGTATGCACAAGAAGATATCGAACTTGTGCGTCAATTCATCGACTTGGACTTCATTGCCCCTTCGACAGGCACCACTCTCCCGCAGGCGGGAGAGGGGCCGGGGGTGAGGGGCGAATACGACCCCCGCGGCGTGCTGACCTCGTTCCGGGCTCCCGGCTATCCTGCCTTCCTTGCCGGCATCTACGCCATCAGTGGCCTCGAATGGCGCCTGTTCGCCGCCCGATTGGTCCAGGCGGCTCTGGGCGCCACGTTGGCGCCGATGACCTATTTGCTTTCGCGCCGCCTGTTCCCCAAGCGCGAGGACGTTGCCAGGTTCGCTGGCCTCGCTTTGGCCATTTATCCAATGCTGGTGTTGTATCCGCTCGCCCTCGCCACCGAGACGCTGTTCATTCCTTTGGTCCTCGCCGGCACTCTCGCATTGCTGCGTGCCGCCGAGACTCGCCGCGCTTCGGATTTCCTGCTGGCAGGGGCCATCTTCGGGGGGGCTACATTGACCCGCTCGGTGATCTTCGCCTTTGTCGGGCTCGCCCCCTTCTGGATCTGGTTCGCGGCGAAGCAGCGGCGCGGCGCTGTGTACTTTGCCTTGGCGGTGCTGGCCCTGGTTTTGCCATGGAGCCTTCGCAACACCTTCTTGCACAATCGGCCCACCTTCGTGGAAAACTCGTTTGGCTACAACTTCCACATGGGTTTCCACCCGCAGGGCACCGGAACCTTCCAATTTGGCATCTCGCTGGAACTGGTGCCGTATTTGGACGATGCGGTGCGCAACGAGCTGGGCATGCAGAAAGGCTGGCAGTTCATCCGAGACGACCCGGGCCGCGTGCCGCAGCTCACCCTCAACAAGCTGGGTTATTTCTTCAGCCTGGAGCGCCGCGCCTTGGCCTACTTCTATTCCAATAATTTCTTCGGAAATATTCCCACAGTTCCATTGATTGTCCTCTTTCTCTTGTTCACGCTTCCGTTTCCCTTCCTTGCCACGCTGGCGGCGATTGCCGTTCCCTTCGTCCAGGTAACCAAGGAACGCCTGCTGATCTATTTTCTCGCCATCGGTTACCTGCTGCCGCACCTGATCCTGATCGCCGAAGAGCGCTTCCATGTGGCGCTAGTGCCCATGATCGCTGTATTTGCTGGCTACGCTTGGTACAACCGCGCCGAGATTTGGGCAGCGGCAAAAGCCAACCGGCTCCAGTTGGCCGCCGCCGCGATCCTGGTCGCGCTGCTGTGGCTGAACTGGGGCGGGGAGCTGGTGCGCGATGCTGATAAACTGGC
>DATDRZ010000089.1:0-4561 GCA_035291465.1 Anaerolineales bacterium | reverse complement strand
CAGCAACGAGGATATTCTCGTGCTGGCAGATTCTGCCACGCAAGTCGTTGACCTTGAGGGGAAAACCGTCGTGCCCGGCTTCATCGATTCTCACGAGCACCGCATCGGCGATCAACAAGGCCAGTCTGGACAGCCGCAGGGGGTGATTCAAGATGCAATCGAACAGGGCTGGACGAGTATTGATGAGCTTTTTGTCAACGATGAACGGCTTAGAGAACTTTGTACGCTAAATCAAAACGGCGAACTGCGCCTGCGGGTCAATGCCTATTTAGCCCTGCACAGTCCTCAAGCCGATACATACGGCAATTGGTATCAAGCCTATGAAGCTGGGCGTGAATATGGCCCCTACCTGCGTCTCGCTGGCGCAAAAATCTATATGGATCACGGCTGGGGGCACGGAGAACTCATCTGGACACAGGAGCAACTCAATCAGATGGTGCAGGAGGCACACGACCTTAATTGGCAGATGGCCGTTCACACTGTCGGCGAGCCTGCCCATACATCGATTCTGGATGCGCTGGAGAAGGCTTTAGGAGGCCAGGCAGATCCCCGCTACCGTGACCGCATCGAACACGTCATCGTCATCTCGGATGAGGAAATTCAACGCATGAAATGGCTCGGCATCATTGCCTCCATCCAACTGAACGGGCCCGGCACCTGGGTGGATTTTGATGACTATCACGAGCCGCTAATGACGCCCGATTTGTATCCACATTTCGCTCGCTGGCGCGACCTGTTTGCGGCCGGGGTGACGATCGCCGGAAGCAGTGACTGGCCGGGCAGCATTACCGAAGAAGGCTTCGGCGCGCCCATGCTGTTGCTCTACCAAGCGGTCACACGCGCTGGAAACAATCGCCGTCCACCGGAGCCGTGGATGATTGGTCAGGCCATCACCATCGAGGAGGCCTTGCGCTCATTGACCATCAATGGCGCTTATGCCACATTTGAAGAGGACAAGAAAGGAAGCCTGACACCAGGCAAGCTGGCTGACTTGGTCATCCTTTCTGCAAACCCGCTAACGGCCCCAATTGAAATTGTCCCTGACATTCAAGTATTGATGACGATGATCGGCGGAACGGTCGAATATTGCGTGCAGGGGCAGATAACCCCGTGTCCATAAACACCCTTGTAATCCTTTAGTGTCTCTATACTTGCGAATAGCACAGGGCGTAACCCTGTAGTCGGCCAACACAGGCGTGCAGTGGATTGGCGCTCCGCGCTCAGCTCGAGGCCGTTAGGCTGCATCGCGAAGATGGAATTACCCAGGATGCGCAACTACATCTGCATTACTTGCGGGCATCAATTCGCAGAGAGCGAGGAGCCACCTCGTCGCTGTCCGATCTGCGAAGATGATCGCCAGTTTGTCAATCCCCGAGGTCAGTCCTGGACTACGCAAGCTGAACTGGGCCAAGAGCATCACAACGTATTCAGGCCTCTAGAAACAGGTTTGACCGGGATCGGTACGGAGCCCAGGTTTGCAATCGGTCAACGCGCCTTGCTTGTGCAGGCATCCAAAGGCAACGTCCTGTGGGATTGTGTCAGCCTTATTGATGATGCTACCATCGAGGCGGTAGAGAACCTGGGTGGGATATCAAGTCTGGCAATGTCTCATCCCCACTTGTTTGGAAGCATGGTCGAGTGGAGCCGAGCGTTCGGCGATGCGCCAATTCATCTGCATGTCGACCACAGGCCATGGGTCCAACGATCCGATCCCGTCATCGAATTCTGGGAGGGGGAGACCTTTGAACTGAAGGAAGGTCTCACGCTGCATCGGTGTGGCGGGCATTTCGAAGGCTCGACCGTCCTCCTGTGGCCGGACGGTGCGGATGGCCACGGAGTGCTGTTGACTGGAGATACCATATATGTGGCCCCTGATCGCCAGCACGTCTCTTTCATGCGCAGTTACCCGAACTTCATCCCTCTCCCGGCAACGATTGTTGACAGGATTGTTGAAAGAGTCATGCCATTGAGATTCGATCGCATCTATGGTCACTTCTTTGACCTGGAGATCGAGGCCGATGCCAAACGAATTGTGCAGAGATCTGCGAAGCGATATAAACGGGCAATTGGATCCATCGGTTGAAAACTACTCTGAACCACTCCGGGACATAGGTAACAAAACATTCTAAAGACATAGGTAACACATTGTCTAAGGACATGGGTAACACTTCCCTCACCGGAGGTCCCACTCATGCCCTGGAGAGGTGTTACCGTGAGCGAACAGCGACAGAGGTTCCTGGAAGACTACCAGCTCAACTACTACCCCGTTATCGAGCTAGCCGAACGCTTCAGCATCTCGCGGAAGACCGCCTACAAGTGGATCGACCGATTCGAGGAAGACGGTCAGAACGGCTTTCACGAGCACTCTCGCCGACCGCATGGCTGCCCCTGGCAGACAGACCCGGCGATCGTCCAGGAGCTGGTGGAGTTGCGCAAGGCTCACCCCCACTGGGGCCCTCGAAAGCTGCTGGACCTGATGCATCGACGGCACCGGCAGTGGGAGCTACCGGCGGTCTCGACGGTGGCGCGGATCCTGGCGCAACAGGGCTTGGTACAGACCAGGCGCCGTCATCGGCGGGCTCATCCGGGGTGTCCGAAGAGCACTCCCCAGGGCCCGAACGACATCTGGGGAGCGGACTACAAGGGCCAGTTCCGACTGAAAGACGGGCGCTACTGCTTCCCGCTGACGGTCAGTGATCTGGCTTCCCGGTACCTGCTGGGCTGCGACGCCCACCCCGAGATCTCGCTGGAGAAGACAAAACAGCATTTCAGCGGGGTTTTTGAGACCTATGGGCTGCCCAACCGCATCCGGACGGACAACGGAACACCGTTCGCCTCGAACGCCTTGGCCCGCCTGTCGCAGCTTTCAGTGTGGTTCATCAAGCTGGGGATCTACCCCGAGCTGATCGAGCCTGGGGAGCCGCAGCAGAACGGAGTGCATGAGAGGATGCATCGGACGCTCAAGCAAGAGGCCACGGTCCCTCCCGGCAGCAGCCTACGAGCTCAGCAGCGGAAGTTCGATCGGTTTCGAGCGGAGTTCAACGAAGAGCGTCCGCACGAAGCGTTGGGGATGAAGCGGCCGGTCGAGGTCTACCAGGCCTCGACCCGCCGGGTGCCCAAGCGAATCGAGCCCTACGACTATCCGGCCCACTACCTGGTGCGGCGAGTCAGCCGAGACGGCACGATCCGCGTGCTGCGCAACCAGATTTTTGTCAGCAATACACTCTGCGAAGACTACGTCGGGCTGGAGGAAGTGGACGACGGAGTGTACGATCTGTTCTTCTGCTTCTACCACATCGGTCGCTATGAGTTGCAGGCGAACAAGATCCACGATATCGTGTCGAAGGTGGGATTGAGCCGAAGGCAGGTCGACCTGGCCATCCGAGTGTCACCTATGTCTTTAGAATAAAGTGTTACCCATGTCCTTAGACTGTACCCTCATGCAGCCTAACAACTCACTCGAGCCCTGATCGCTTCGCTCTCACCTGTGCCTGCGGCCCAAGTGCAGGCAGGATGCACGGACGCCGCTATGGGCTGATTTCATGTCCAAGGCAGTTAAGCGGCGCGGCTCCCTGGCCTAGCCTGGCGGCTACGCCAGGACAGGCAGCTCGAGGCCGTTAGCGGCACGCTCTCAATGGTTGTGGACACATTTCAAGACTGGGCCCGCAAACAACCGGTTTTTCCGAAGAATATGTGATTCGGAGGGTATTGACAATGAAGAATCGCCAAGGAAGAGTTCTCGCCTTTGGTTTTGTTGCTGTTAGCCTGATGGCGGCTACAGCATGTGGATCGGCCACAACACAGGTCGTCGCGGCGCCCCCACCTGCGCCGCCTGCGACAAAAGAGGGTGCGGCTGCCCTTCAATGGTCCTCCCCGCCGACGATGGAGATCGATCCCTCCAAATCTTACGAGGCCGTATTCATGACCGAGATCGGCGATTTCAGAGTGCGGCTTTTTCCTGATCAGGCTCCGATGACGGTTAACAATTTTGTGTTTCTGGCCAAGCAGGGCTATTACGACAACACAACGTTTCATCGCGTCCTGCCTGGATTCATGGCCCAGGGCGGCGATCCGACTGGAACAGGGGGTGGAGGGCCGGGTTATACGTTTGAAGACGAGTTCGATCCGGATCTCCTATTTGACCAGGCAGGTTTGTTGGCGATGGCCAACCGCGGGCCAAATACCAACGGCGGGCAGTTCTTCATCACGTATGCACCAACGCCTCACCTCAACGGCCTTCACACTATCTTTGGCGAAGTTATCGAAGGTGCTGAAGTCCTAAGTAGGCTGAAGCCGCGGGATCCACTAGCCAATCCCGATTTCGAAGGAGATGGTCTGATTTCGGTCGAGATCATCGAGATCGATGATTGATCTCCCGCACGGTAATGGCACCCTCTCAAACCGAGGAGATTCTCTTCAAGCCGGGGCGCGCAAACATGATTCTGAAGTTCCCGGCTCTTCCGTGCTAGGTTGAATCTCAAACGAGAAACCGATCTTTGTGATCTGGATATGAATCTGCGGTTGGAGGTCCAGCCTCCCCCGGGAGCAGGCCCAGCAATAG
>DATDRZ010000088.1:0-9859 GCA_035291465.1 Anaerolineales bacterium | reverse complement strand
GGTGGTGAGAAAGATCAGAATGGCTTCCGGTGAGATTTTGCGCACGGTGGCCGCACCCTGCACGTCCACGCGCATCAGCACATCTTTGCCGCTGGCCAGCGCCTTGCGCACCTGCGCTTTGGGAATGCCTTTGTAGTCTCCGTAGACCATGGCCCATTCCATCAACTCGCCTTTGTCGATCATTTCGGCGAACTCTTCGCGACCGACGAAGATGTAGTCCACGCCTTCCCTCTCTTCGGGACGCTGCGGGCGTGTGGTGGCGGTAACAACGAAGTGAAAGGGCAGCCCGCGATCTTTCATGCGCTGCAGCACGCTATCCTTGCCAACGCCGGATGGGCCGGAGATCACAACCAGGAGTGGTTGTTCCGCGGGTCCGAATTCGGAAGTTTCTTTTTTCATTTGCGTCATTATACTTGTGGGGAAATCAGTCGATTAGTCCGTTAGTCAGTTAGTCCTTTGGTCACTTAGGCTTTCAGGGGTTAAAGGTTGCCTCTTTGCTCCCCAGCACCCTTGCACCCATTCTCCCCTGCATTTTTTCGCTCGGTATAATCGCTCAGAGGTTGCATGCCCGTCTACTCTTTCGTCTGCGAAAAATGCGGCGTGAAATTTTCCCGCCACATTTCCTATGAAGATTACGGCGCCACGCGTATTAACTGCCCCAAATGTGGCAGCGGTGAAGTGCGCCGGCGCATCAGCCGTCCGCGCATGCTGCGCGGCGAAGGCGCCGTCCTGGACAGTCTGGATGATCCGGGCGACTTGGCCGAGGATCCGCGAGCTATGGCGCGCATGATGCGCGAGATGAGCGCGGATATGGGCGAAGACCCGGGCCCTGAGTTTCACGAGGTGATTGACCGGCTCGAAAAAGGCCAGAATCCCGAAGAAATCGAAAAGGAACTACCCGATATGGGAATGGGAGGAGATATGGGCGGAGATGATTTCAATATGGGAGACGACGATTTCTAAAGCGGCGGACATTTGGCCGTTTTTGCGGTGATTTCATGCCCGACAGTTGTATTGTCGGGCTTTCTTTGTTTTTGGGCTGCAGTACAGCCGCAGCCCATCAAGGCGTAAAAATCAAACCACGGAGACACGGAGTTTTTGACCCTTAGAGTTCTCCGTGCCGAGCCTGTCCCGCGAGGAACCGCTTAAGCGGCAACGAAGGGTGCCTCCGTGGTGAATGTTTTGATCATGCAGCCGCTGGCTTCAGCGATCGCCGCATCATGATCGCCTTGGTCGCTTCGGCCGTTATAGAGGGCACAAAAAGCAAAGGCAGCACGTACTGCCAATGCTCCCATTGCAGGGGAATGGTATCGAAGATATTGCTCAGAAACGGTATATAGATCACGGCCAGGAGCAGTAATGATGAAGTAATTACTGCTAGGTTCATGTTGCGGTTGCTGAATGGGCCAATGCGAAAGATGGAAAAGCGTTCGGAACGCGTGGTGAAGGCATAGATGACTTGTGAAAATGACAGGGTGACGAAGGCCATGGTCGCCGCCGTGGTATTGAAAGCCGCTCCTGGCTCAGGGTGCATCATTAATCCCAACCCATAAGCGGTCAGTGCGGCGCTTGCTGCCGCTACGGTTTGGACCGCAATCTGAATGCGCATCAAGCGGTTGATGATGGGTTCCGCGGGAGGGCGCGGCGGCTGCTTCATGATATCGGGATCCCCCTTCTCGGTGCCCAGGGCCAGGGCCGGCGCGCCATCTGTGATGAGATTCATCCATAACAGCTGTATCACGTTAAGTGGGGAGGGTAGACCCAGGGCCGTGGCGATAAAAATGACGGCGATCTCACCCAGATTGCAAGAAAGCAAAAAGAAGACGAATTTGCGAATGTTGCTGTAGATAACGCGGCCCTGTTCGATCGCAGAAACGATGCTGGTGTAATTGTCGTCGGTGAGCACCATGTCGGCGGTTTCCTTGGCCACATCGGTGCCGGTGATGCCCATGGCCACGCCGATGTCGGCCTGTTTGAGCGCCGGCGCGTCGTTGACGCCGTCGCCGGTCATGGCCACCACGTTGCCGTTAGCGCGCAGCGCCTTCACGATGCGCACTTTGTGAGCGGGAGAGACGCGGGCAAACACGCTGGTCTTGCGTATCTCCTCCTTCAATTGGTCTTCGTCCATTTGATTCAATTCCTGCCCGGAGAGGACTTTGCCATCTCCGTTGGTCATCAGCCCGATCTGCCGTGCAATTGCCTGTGCGGTTTCAGGATAGTCGCCGGTGATCATCACCGTGCGAATGCCTGCGCTGCGCGCCTTATTCAATGAGTCGCGAATTTCCTGGCGCGGCGGATCGATCATCCCTTGTAAACCAACGAAAACCAGGTCCTTCTCGACCTTCTCAGGAGTGACCTCCTCGGGCAGGTCTTCCGAAAGCCGGAAGGCCACGGCAATTACGCGCAATGCATCATTCGCCATTTGGTGATTGGCTTCCAGGATCTGCTCGCGCAAATCCTTGGTGAGCGGCGCCTGGCTGTTATCCATTCTTTGGTATTGGCTGCACAAATCCAAGATAATGTCGGGTGCGCCTTTCACGGCCACTGCATGCCAACGGCGCTTCAGATCATTGCCGGTGAATGGAGACAAGTCTTGATCCGTGGGCGCGGATACTTCGTGCAGCGTAGTCATTCGTTTTCGCTCAGAGTCGAAGGGAATCTCCTGCTCGCGCGGATAAGCCTGGCTGAGCAGCGTGTACTGCGGGTCTGCCTTGGCAGCGGCCACCAGCATGGCGCCTTCAGTGGGGTCGCCGACCACGCGAAACGTTTTTTGGATCTCGGTGGCGCCGGTAGGCTCGAGCTGCGAATCGTTGTTCAGGGTGCCGACCCACAGCGCCGTTCGTATTGCGGGGAAGTCATTGAGGTCAACAGACTTGCCGTTCACGCGGAATTCGCCTTTGGGCACGTAGCCGCTGCCGGTCACTTCAATAAACTGCCCGTCTGCCCAAAGGCGCGTTACGGTCATTTCATTTTGCGTCAGCGTACCGGTCTTATCCGAGCCGATCACCGTAGCCGAACCGAGCGTTTCGACCGAAGAGAGCCGGCGGATCAATGCGTTGCGGGCGATCATCTCGCGCATGCCCAAGGCCAGGCTGATGGTGACCACAGCCGGCAAGCCTTCGGGCACTGCGGCGATGGCGAGACCTACGGCGATCAGGAACATATCCAGCGGTTCGTGGCCGCGCAGGAAGCCAATGACGAAGACCAGCCCGCAGATGATCAAGGCGGCGATGCCAAGCGTGCGCCCTAGCTGGTCCAGACGTTGCTGCAGCGGCGTGGGCTCTTCTTCGACTGATTGCAGCATTTTGGCGATCAAACCGATCTGAGTGCGCATGCCCGTGTTCACCACGATGCCGCGGCCGCGGCCGTAACTAACCAGCGTGCCCATGAAAGCGGTATTGGTGCGATCGCCCAGCGGGATATCGCCTTGTTCTATGCGGGCGGCGGACTTCTCCACTGGATGCGACTCACCGGTTAGCGCGGCTTCCTCAATGCGCAGGTTTACGGCTTCAAGAAGCCGTAAATCTGCGGGAATGTAATTACCGGCTTCAAGGAAAACGATATCGCCGGGCACCACTTCGCCTGAAGGGACGATGCGCCTTTTTCCGTCGCGCATCACTTGGGCGTCCGGCGCAGCCAGCTTACGCAAGGCGGCCAGCGCCTGCTCGGCGCGACGTTCCTGAATGATGCCGAAACCTGCGTTGAGAACTACGATGGCCATAATGGCGGAGGCTTCGATCCATTCTCCGAGAATCCCGGAAATCAGGGCAGCCGCCAGCAAAAGCCAGACCACGAAATTGTTGAACTGTTCCCACAGCATCTGCAGTAGGGTTGTGGGCGGCGCCTCTTCGAGCTGGTTGGGGCCGTATTGCTCCAGGCGTTGTTTGGCTTCCCCTTCGCTCAGGCCTTGGTGGCGCGAAGTGGATAGGCGTTCGGCGACTTCGTCGATGCCGAGTTGGTGCCAAGGCTCCTGGGCCTGGTCACGCGGTTCTTTGGAATTGGGAATAGATGACAAGAGTGGTCCTCCTTTTGGGGATCACCGGATTATCTGAACATCTTAAGCAGGCTTTTGGGGGAGAAAATCCAACTGCGGGCGTTGCGGCTGGATTATAGCAGAGGGAAATAATACAGTATGGGTGCTTGGGAGCAGGGGTGCCTGGGAAAGAAAATGTCCCAAAGTCCTCGGAAGGTATTCGCAATGTGCTATTCCTCGATGCTTAGTTAATTTCTCGTAAGCCACGTTCCGGTTTTCACTGCGCCAGTGGGAGAGCCCGCCGGTTGGCGAAACGCTTATAATTATTTTCACAAATCTAGGAGCGTGCAATGACTTATGCGAACGTGAAGGTCCCCGAGGGCGGAGCCAAGATCGGCATCCAAAATGGAAAACTGCAAGTCCCAGACAACCCCATCATCCCATTCATTGAAGGCGACGGCACCGGACGCGATATTTGGCGGGCCAGTCAGCGCGTGCTCACGGCTGCGGTCGAGAAGGCCTACGCTGGCAAGCGCAAGCTAGTGTGGATGGAAGTGTACGCCGGCGAAAAGGCCTTCAACAAATTCCAGAGTTGGCTGCCGGAGGAAACCCTGCAGGCGTTCAAAGAATTCCTGGTGGGCATCAAGGGTCCGCTGACCACGCCTATCGGCGGTGGCATGCGCTCTCTGAACGTGGCGCTGCGCAAGGAGCTGGACCTGTACGTGTGCCAGCGCCCCGTGCGCTGGTTCACTGGCGTGCCTTCACCGGTGAAGCGACCGCAAGATGTAGACATGGTGGTGTTCCGAGAAAACACCGAGGATATTTACACTGGAATAGAGTTTGAAAATGGCACCGATGACAATTTGAAATTCAAGCAACTCTTCCAACAAACATTTCCCAACGAATACAAGAAAATTCGCTTCCCTGATAGTTCAGGGATTGGATTGAAGCCGGTATCCAAAGAAGGAACCGAGCGCCTGGTGCGGGCTGCGATCAAGTGGGCGCTGGAGAACAAAAGGAAGAATGTGACCCTGGTGCATAAAGGCAACATCATGAAGTACACGGAGGGGGCGTTCCGCAATTGGGGTTATGCGCTGGCGGAAGCGGAATTCGGCGAACGTGTGTATACCTGGAAGACCTGGGAGCAGACCAAGGCGGACAAAGGCGAAAACGCGGCCAACGCGGAGCAGGAAGCCGCGCTGAAAGCCGGCAAACTGCTGATCAAAGACGTGATCGCTGACATCGTCTTCCAGCAAACTATTACGCGCGCCACGGAATTTGATATCTTGGCCACGCCGAACTTAAATGGCGACTACCTTTCCGACGCGCTGGCGGCGCAGGTAGGCGGCATCGGCATCGCGCCCGGCGGCAATATTAACTACGAAACGGGACACGCCGTTTTCGAGGCCACCCACGGCACCGCGCCCAAATATGCGGACAAAGATGTAGTGAACCCGGGTTCAGTGATCCTTTCGGGAGAGATGATGCTTCGGTATATGGGATGGAATGAAGCCGCCGACCTTATCCTCAAGGGGATGGAAGGCGCCATCGCGGCCAAGACGGTGACATACGACTTCCATCGCATGATGGAAGGGGCAACGAAATTAAGCACGTCGCAATTTGGCGATGCGATGATTGCCAATATGTAGAAGAGCTTGCCCGATGGCAGGGAAACCCCGGAAAACTGCAGGTTCCAAGATCCGTAGTGCCGGCAAACAAAGCCTCCTGTATGGATTTACAGGTTGTCTTTGGGGCGCGCGGCGAGGCAGCCAAGTGCCAGTGTCAGCGCTTCAAGACCCCGGCTACGACCTGGGACAGGGAAAAGGCCTCGGGTTCAGTGGGGGCACGCGCCGAGCGGCTGCGCGAGCAAACCCATTGTGGTCGTCACGAGTCGCATGCGACCAGCGGCCTGGTTGCTTATATGGACGGGGAACCTGTCGGCTGGTGCGCGGTCGAACTACGTACTGCCTACATTCGCTTGCAGAAAAAACCTCTCGTCTGGGCGGACCGTGTGGAGGACAAAGCCGACGATAGTGTATGGGCAGTGACTTGTCTCATCACTCGTGCGGGGTTTCGAAAGCGCGGCGTCACCTACGCGCTTGCCGGTGCAGCAGTCGACTTTGCCCGGGAACACGGCGCGCGTGCCATTGAGGGTTACCCTATGATCACGAAGGCGGGTGAAGAGATTACCTGGGGAGAGCTGCATGTCGGCAACCGCAAAGTATTCGCCTCAGCCGGATTCAAAGAGGTCAGCAAGCCCACACCCAGGCGGGTTGTGATGAGGATTAACTTCTAGGGGCCATTGCTGGCAAGATTGTCACTTGCGATTTCCATCGCACAAAAGAAGACGCTACAAAGCTGAGCCCACGCAATTTGGGGATGCGATAATAAAAAATATGTAAACATGTGCATAAGAAAACAAGTACACAAGTTTCATCTGAGGATTCCCTTGTGTACGTGTTTACTAATTCACTTGCGCACTTTTTGCCGATGTATAATCCTTTTTCGGCTGACGATTTAAATTAGGAGGCCCCTTGGCTGCACCCTCTTCTGCAACTAGGACCACGCTAACAGGTTATGCTCTGTATAAAGGGAGAGAAGGCCAGTATGCCTTCATGCTCCACCGACTCACTGGTCTGGGCACGCTCCTTTTTCTAATTATTCACATCCTGGATACCTCCACCGTTTATTTTTTTCCATCCCTGTACGAAGAAGCCATCGCTATTTATCGCCATCCCCTGTTCATGATGGGCGAGATTGCTTTGGTGTTCTCGGTGATCTATCACGGGGTCAATGGCCTGCGTATTGCCATCCTGGATCTGTGGGCGCCTTCAAAGTGGACGATCAATTTCTCGCGCAACACGGTGCGTGGGACTTTATTCTTGAGCTTGATCCTTTGGGCTCCGGCCGGCGCGTGGATGTTCTACACCATGTTGCAACACAGCTTCCCCGATATCCTGCGTTCGATTGGATTGGGAGGTTGACATGACCGTGCGCACTGAACTCCAGCCCACATTCGAAACCGTTGCCTGGCGCTGGATGCGTTACAGCGGTATTCTGCTGATTCCCCTGGCCTGGATCCACGTCCTCATTCAGGATGTGCTGGTGGGCGTGCACAGGATCGATATCGATTACGTCGCCATGCGCTGGGCCAATATCGGCTGGCAGGTGTACGACATCCTGCTGCTGGCTTTCGCTTTTGCCCACGGCATGTATGGCTTGCGTCAGGTCGCTGTCGAGCATTTCCCTAAAGCAAGGCGTTGGCTGAGTGTCGTTATTTTCCTGCTCTGGATCGTAGTTTCCATCATTGGCGCGGTTGCCATCATCGCCGGCGCCCGCCCTGAACTGGCGTAAATCGAAAGGTTACCCATTTTCTATGGTGCAACATCATCAGCATGAAGTAGTCATCGTGGGCGCCGGCGGCGCCGGCCTGATGGCCGCGCTGTACACGTCCAAAGCGGCCGATACCGCCGTGCTCAGCAAGCTGTATCCCACGCGCTCTCACACCGGCGCCGCCCAGGGTGGTGTAGGCGCGGCACTTGGCAACCTGGAACCCGACAAGACCGACTGGCATGCCTTCGATACGGTGAAAGGCGCTGATTACCTCGGCGACCAGGACGCTATCGAGTTCATGTGCGCCGAAGCCGTGCCCATCGTGTACGAGTTGGAGCATATGGGCCTGCCGTTCTCGCGTACCAAAGATGGGCGCATCGCACAGCGGCGCTTCGGCGGGCATACGAATAATGAAACCAAGCAGCCGGTATTGCGCTCCTGCTACGCCGCGGACCGAACGGGGCACATGATCCTGCAAACCTTGTATCAACAGTGCATCAAGAACAAGGTTCGTTTTTACGATGAGTTCCATGTTCTCGATCTGCTGTTGCGCGATGGCATCGCCAATGGAGTAGTCGCTGTTGAACTGGCGACCGGCGACCTGCACGTTTTCCATGCTAAAGCGGTGGTCTTCGCCACCGGGGGGCATGGGCGCGCCTGGGAAGTAACATCGAATGCTTACGCCTACACGGGTGATGGCGTGGCCATCACCATGCGGCGCGGCATCCCGGCGGAGGACATGGAGTTCTTCCAATTCCACCCCACCGGCATCCGCCGCATGGGCATCCTGATCACTGAGGGTGTGCGCGGCGAAGGCGGCGTGCTGGTCAATGGCAAAGGCGAGCGCTTTATGGAGCGCTATGCGCCAACCGTGAAGGATCTGGCTTCCCGGGATGTGGTCAGCCGCGCCATGAATTTGGAGATCAAGGCGGGCAACGGCATCGATGGCAAACGCTATTTACATCTCGATATGCGACCCGAAATCGTAAATAAATACGCCGAGATGGATGGGCGCAAGAATCCAGATGGAACACCGTATCGTGTAACCGGCGAGCAATTGCTCGCCAAGGTGCCCGACATTATTGATTTTGCGCGCACCTATATGAATGTAGACCCGATCACCGAACCAATGCCCGTGCAGCCGACGGCGCACTATGCCATGGGCGGCATTCCTACTAATATGCGCGCCGAAGTGCTGATCGATTCCAAGAACACGGTAATGCCGGGCTTATATGCCGCAGGCGAGGTTGCCTGCGTTTCTGTTCATGGTGCTAACCGTCTTGGAACGAATTCACTGCTGGACATTCTTGTGTTCGGTAAAGAAGCCGGGCTGCGCGCTGCGGAATACGCCAAGGGCGCACAGTACAAGCCTTTAGACGACGACCCTACCGCCTTCACGCGCGAGCAACTAGATCGATTGCTCAAAAACACAGGCGGTGAGAAGGTTGTGACCATCTCCGAGGAGATGAAAGTAAAGATGATGGATGATGTCGGCGTCTTCCGCTCAGAAGCTGGAATGAGCAGCGCCGTTGACAAGCTGCGCGAGCTGCGCCAGCGGTACAAGAAGGTTAGCGTAGAAGATCAGGGACGCAAATTCAATACGGATCTGTTGAATGCCTGGGAATTGGGCTGCCTATTGGATGTGGCGCTGGTGACCGCAGCGGGTGCACTGGCGCGGCAAGAGAGCCGCGGCGCGCATGCTCGGGAGGACTTTCCCAAGCGCGATGACGCCAATTGGATGAGGCACACGTTGGCCTGGTTAGATGGCGACGCAGTGCGCTTGGATTACAAGCCAGTAGCCGTGACCAAATACCAACCTATGGAACGCGTGTATTAACCGAGGTGCTGATGCTTGATAAACAAGCCAGTGGAAGAGTTTTAAATAGAAAATCAGCTAAAGAGGATTATTTACTAATCGAGGGAAAGAATGCTTGTTTATCTTAAGATCTTCCGCTACAACCCCGAAGCAGGACGCACCTCGCCTTCTTACGACACATACAACGTAGAAGCGGAGCCCACTGACCGCGTGCTGGATTTGCTGGAATTCGTCAAAGCACACATGGATGGCACGCTTTCCTTTCGGCGTTCCTGCGCGCATGGCGTGTGCGGGTCGGATGCCATGCGTATCAACGGGCGCAACTACCTGGCCTGCAAGGTGCTGGTGAAAGACCTGGGCCGCGAGATCACGGTCGAACCCATCCTCGGTTTGCCCGTGCTCAAAGACATGATCGTGGATATGAATCCATTCTTCGACAGCTACAAGTCGGTCATGCCGTACTTGGTCAATGACGAAGTTCCGGCGAATGGCAAGGAGCGGCTCCAGAGCATCGAGCAGCGCGAGCGCTTCGATGACACCACCAAGTGCATTCTATGCGCAGCCTGCACGACCTCTTGCCCTGTATTCTGGGCGGATGGCGAGTACACGGGCCCGGCCACCATTGTGAACGCGCATCGCTTCATCTTTGACAGCCGTGACAAGGCAGCCAGTGAGCGGCTGCAGATCCTTAGCGGCCGTGAGGGCGCCTTCCGCTGCCGCACGGCCTTCAACTGCAC
>DATDRZ010000087.1:0-50233 GCA_035291465.1 Anaerolineales bacterium | reverse complement strand
ATGAAACCCAACGCCTCGCGAAGAAAAATGGAAAGAGATGGCTTCCTGCACAAACGGGTGGACGATCCGCGAGTGACCCGCGTTGGACATTTTCTACGGCGCACCAGCCTCGATGAGCTTCCGCAGCTTTGGAATGTGTTCAAGGGCGAGATGAGTCTGGTCGGCCCAAGACCAGAACTACCTGACCTGGTGGAGCAATACAAACCGTGGCAGCGCAAACGGTTCGCAGTTCCCCAAGGCCTTACCGGGTGGTGGCAGATCAACGGGCGCAGCGACCGGCCCATGCACATGCACACCGAGGACGATCTCTACTATGTCCAGCATTATTCGATAGGGTTGGACATGTTTATTCTGCTCAAGACCTTTTGGACTGTCGTAAGTGGGCGCGGCGCATTCTGAAAAAATGAAGACCAGTCATTCCAGTTGGGCGTACTTGGCACAGGAAGCCTTCTTGCTGCTGATGTTGGCCTACGTTTTTTTGCTGGGTGGTGGATTTAGCGCCCTGGTGGATTTCAAGCTGCAGGCTTTTTCAACGGGTTTGGCAATCATTGTCCTGGGCGGTTGGTTGTTTCTTCGCCTCTTCGGCAAACAGGGGTTACCGGCCAGTGCTATCGATTGGGCTCTCGTCCTCTTTCTTCTCTCCCAGGTCATCGCCACCGCGTTTTCAGAAGACCCACGGCGTAGCCTGGACCATCTCGCCCTCTGGCTGGCTTATGTGTTCGGTTTTTATTTTGTGCTGGACTTGCTCGGCCGCGGATGGCGGCAGAATTTATTCGTGAAGTCCATATTAATTATGGGCGCGGTTGTGCTGGTTTTTGCTGCGGTCGACCTGGGCCAACTTTATTTGGAATGGCGCCGCTTAATAACTGGTTTGGAGCTTTATCCAGGTTTTCAGCAGCGGTTGAGCACCATCTTGGGTGACCCAAATCTGTTGGCCGCGCTTGTCAATCTTTTGATACCGTTAGCCTTGGCGAGCTTTTTCGTGCTAAAGAGTAAAGTAGCTAAAGGCTTGCTAGTAGTTTACCTGGGCTTGAGCTTGGTCATCCTGGTCTTCACCGATTCGCGCGGTGGTTTGCTTGGTTTAGGTACTTCACTGCTCGTGTTTTCCGTTTTGTGGATTCTGCTGGTTTCCGAATCGGCCAAAGAAACGGCCCGCAGTTTGGCAAGGTGGCTCTGGGGGCGTAAATTCCTTTTGCTTGGTGTCATTGCCGCTCTGATTACGGCGATCACATTTGTCGCCTGGCTCTTCCTCAGCTTCGAGGGTAGCACTACTCACGCGCCCGTAGCTGAGGCACGTGACATCTTCTGGGACGCAGCCATTGATGCAGTGAAAGCAGACCCGCTTACGGGTGCTGGTCCGGGGATGTATCCCATTTATCTCATGAAGATCTGGTCTATCCCGCCCGCCAGACCCTTTCTGCATGCCCACAGCTTCCCATTTCAAGTGGCTGCTGAGAGCGGGTTGGTCGGGGTCGTTGCGCTGGCTGTGTTGATATTTATAGTCGTTCGGCGCGCCCGGAACGCGTGGCGCGGACTCGATTCCGAGAAACGTGCCTGGTGGGTGGCCGCCATCGCTGCGTTGGCAGGTCTTGGCGCGCACTCGATTGTTGATGATTTCTTTCCGTTTCCAGCCATTGGCCTCACTGCTTTTGTTTACCTGGCTTTTGTAATGAGCCCTGAATCGGGAGAGGGAAAATCGCGTAACCTGAGTCCTTGGCTTATCGTATCGCCGGGGTTGGCGGCCGCGGTATTTGGCATCTACAGCCTGAATGCCTATTCCCACGCCGACCGGGCAGTTTCGTTAGGAAGCCAAGGCGATTGGCAGGCCGCTGCATCTGAAATGCGTGCAGCCGCCAACGCCGACCCTCGCATGGCCTTCTATTGGCTTCAAGCTGGTTATGCGTACGGCAGGGCAGCGTTGGATAACCCTGATACCTATGACGAGGCAATTGCCATCTATGAGCGAGGAGCCAGCCTTGAGCCGCATTACAGCTTGAACCAAGCCAATCTTTCCGCTCTACTTTGGATTGTCCAGCAGAAGGAGCAGGCTTTGCAGCACGTGCGCATAGCCACTAGCGCTGCGCCGGATAGCTGGCTCATCTGGTTGAACCAAGGATTGATGGAAGAGGAATTAGGATTGCAGCAGAGGGCGGTTACCTCTTTGCAACGTTCTATTCTCCGGAACCCTGAAATTCAGGGTTCTAACCTCTGGTCTACGACCCCCATCAGGCAGGCTGCTTCACAAGATCTGGATTTGGTACGTCCTTCCGAAGAATCCAGGCAAAGCACAGTGGCCCTTGTTCGAGAAGCCAGGGAAGCAATAGCAGCGAAGAATTTCGGAGAGGCGCGATCGCTCCTAGGGCAGGCATATTCCGTAAATGACCAGGATGGTAAAGTCTATGTTGGCTTTGGGGAGCTAGCTTTACTGCAAGGGGATTTGGAAAGAGCGGAGAATTATGCTGAAATAGCTCTCTGGATTCAAGCAACCAATAACCAGAGTAAGGTTGAAGCAATTCTCCTGTCCGCTGAGATCAGCATGGCGAAGGGTGAAAGTGACCAGGCATTCCAACGATATAAAGCCGCCTATGATGCAATTCTGGCCGCAACGAGTTATGGCTGGGGATCATATGGATGGTCGCCATATGCCTGGTTCGTCTTTCAGCGAAAGGCGTTTCCCGAGGACGTGTTACCCCAGTTGGTTAGAGCGGATATTACTTTGGAAATTGCGCAGCGGCTTATGCCTTTGGCAGACCTGTACGAGAGTGCTGGCGAATTGGATAAAGCACAAGAAATTCGCGATTCACTTCAAGTGTATATGCGCCTACCCGGCCCTTAAATCTAGTTGCCAATCATTGCATCTCAGCCAATGGCCTTTGGAATATTCGAAATCAACTTCTCCGCGTAGCGAAAAACCCAGCTTGTGGCAAATTGCATTGGAAGGGACATTTTCACGGGCAGGATAGGCATGCAGGAAGCGGTGCTTGTCTGGCACTTTGAGTCTATCGATAATCAATTTGGTGGCCTGAGTTGCGATACCTCGCCTTTGAAACTCCGGCAAGACAAACCAACCGATCTCCCACACAATTTCATTTTGCCAATCCTTTTCCCAAAAGCCGTGGGTTCCAACAGGAGTTTGATCTTTTCCAGCCACGATAACAAACATTTGTCCGCTTTCAGAACCATTCATTGCCAAGTATTTCTCATGGCGACTACGCATCTTTTCATCACTTTCCGGTCCCACCAAAAATTTCGTCATTGCCGGGTCGCCAACGGTTCGCTGGAGCAACCAATAATCATCTTCTGCCCAGGCCCTAAGATCTAACTCATTGCCCATTATTTTTTTCATCTCATTTCACGGAGCGCCTGCATCGCTGCGTTCAGACCCGGTGCTCCGGTGACCCCGCCACCCGGATGCGCGCCGGCGCCGCACAGGTAAAGACCATCAATCGGCGACCTGTAGGCTACGAAGCCGGGAACGGGTCGCATAAGGTGCAATTGATCGAGGCTCATTTGCCCCTGATGAATGGAGCCTTCGGCCAGACCGTATTCCCGCTCATAATCGAGTGGGGTAATGATACGCCGATCCGCGATCAACGATCTTAGATTTGGAGAGAATTTTGAGAGCGTATCAAGGGCGATATCACCCAACCGTTCCCGTTCGGAATCCCAATCGTTTGCGCGTAGCCTATAGGGTGCAAATCGGAAAATAATGGACATGGTGTGTTGGCCAACAGGCGCCAGGCTGGAGTCATGCAGGCTTGGGATGCGCGCTTCGATAATCGGGTGTTCTGATATTCTTCCATATTTGGCATCGTCGTGGGCGTGCTCGGCGTAATCCATGCTCGGGCAGATCACGATGGCGGCAGTTAATCGCTGTGTGTCGCCGCCTGCGCTTGGAAAGTCAGGTAATCCGTTTAGTGCAAGATGGATACTTGCCGTGGTTCCTCGCAATTTGATATTTCGAATACGTCGGCTGGTGAGCGGAGTCAGCTGAGGAGCTCCTAGCAAATCTAGGAAGGTGGTTCGCGGGTCGGCGCTGGAAAGAATTGTGTTGGCTCTTATTTCATCACCGCTGTTTAGCCGCACGCCGCGGACTCGACCGCTCTCGGCAAGGATAGCTGAGACGCCTGAATCCGTGCGGATTTCTGCGCCCGCGTCCATCGCCGCCTCGGCAAGCGCTTCGATGAGCTCGCCAACGCCGCCGCGGGCAACCCTCGTGCTGCGGAAACCGTCGCTTCGCCTCCCAAGTTGATGGTAAAGCAGCATAAAGGCAGTTCCTGCGGCACGTGGACCTTGATCCAGCCCAGTCAGTGCAACGGAGGCTAGCATGCCTTTCAGGGCGTTGGATTCGAACCGCTCATTAAGGAACTGATACGCGCTCATCGGGAGCACGCGAAGGAATTCCATCATGCTTGATTTGAATTGGCCGCGGATCGCCGGCGAGGGCTCCTTGCCGCCTAGCGCGCGCAATCGGAGCGCAAGCCTGGCCCAGGCCAACAGCAGATTTGTTGGCGAACCTTTAAGGGCAGGTGGGGCAAGGCTCGCCATTTGGGTGAGAATGTCTGCAAAGCGCCCGCTTTGATTTACATATTCAGGCCAAGTGTTGGCATCTTTGGCAGAAAACTTCGATAATTCCTGCTGAGTTTTTTCAGCATCGCGCCAGATCGTTAGGCCGGTTATTGGGTCGAAAGCAGCAACCGGATTTTCGATGAATTCAAGCCCATGGTGTTCAAGCTCGAGGGAATCGATGACCTGCGGCAACAGCATTCCCGCATCGGATGCGCCCACGTTGAAGCGAAAACCCGGAATCAATTCTTCAGTGGCAGCAACTCCGCCCAACGTGGCGCGACGTTCAACAAGCAAAACCTTGCGACCCGCTTTTGCCAGCCAGGCAGCCGAGGTGAGCCCGTTGTGACCGCCTCCGATCACAATGAAGTCGTAAGCGGCGCTCACTTTCGGAGGTCTCTGAGGATTTCCATGGCGGCAAGCCGTCCTGGGGCGCCGGTGATCCCACCGCCAGGGTGGGTGGCTGAGCCGCATTGATAATAGCCTTGGATGGGCGTGCGGTATTGAGCGTATCCTGGCGCCGGGCGCAGGAAGAACAACTGCGAGAGGCTGAGTTCTCCCTGGAAGATATTCCCTCCGGTCATGCCTATTTTTTCTTCGATGTCCCGGGGACTGAGCACTTGTCGATGAAGGATGATCTTCTTCAGGTTGGGTATGTATTCGCTCAGTGTATCCACGACGGCATCACCAAACGCCTCACGTTGTCCATCCCAGTTTTCCGCTGCTGGTTCTTCCTTGTTTGCTTGTCTACTTGTGTACTTGTGTACTTTATAAGGCGCGTACTGCACAAAGCAAGACATGACATGCTTGCCAGGTGGCGCCATGCCCGGATCGATCATGGAAGGAATGATGGCGTCGATGTAAGGGCGACGAGAGAATTGGCCGTATTTGGCTTCGTCGTAGGCGCGCTCGATGTAGTCGACACTGGGGCTTACGGAGATTGCTCCGCGTAGATGCGGACCGTCCCCTGGCCAGCAGCTCAAATCTGGCGCCGCATCCAGGGCCAGATTTACCTTGCCAGAAGAGCCCTGAGTCTCGAAATTGCGCACAATGCGAACAAGGTCATCTGGTAACTGACTGGGATCGATTAGTTTCAAGAAAGTTAGTTTCGGATCGAGGCTGGAAATTACCAACCTTGCCTGAATTTCCTCTCCGCTTTCAAGCACAACGCCCGTGGCGCGATCACCCCGCATGAGCACCTTCGCGACCTTAGCCTCGGTGCGAATTTCAGCGCCCAGCTCGCGACCGGAGTTGGCAATGGCTTCAGAAATGGCGCCGGTCCCACCTTTGGCAAATCCCCAGGCGCGGAATACCCCATCGATCTCCCCCATGTAATGGTGCAGCAGCACGTAGGCTGAGCCTGGTGACCTAGGGCCTAGGAAAGTGCCAATGATGCCGCTGGCTGACATCGTGGCAATGAGCGGGTCGGTTTCGAACCACTCTTCGAGGAATTCAGCCGAGCTCATCGTCATGAGCTTGACCAGCGTATACAGGTTGTCTTCACCGATGCTGAGGAAATGCTTGCCGAGTTTCAGCAGAGCCAGCAGTTCGCGGGGATGCAATGAGGTTGGATCTGGTGGTCGAATGCCGAGAATGTATTTGACCGCCTTGGCCATCTGGTACATGGTGTGGCCGTATTCGCGATAGGCTTCCGCGTCTCGCGGCGAGAAGCGCTGGATGTTTCGAAAGGTTTCGTGAGGATCGCTGCCGCGGTAGATGTAATCTCCATTGGGCAGGGGAGTGATAGTGCTCTCCAGAGGCAGGATTGTCAGTCCATGCCGCGGCAATTCGAGTTCGCGGATGATCTCAGGGCGAAGAAGACTGACGACGTAGGAAAAAACCGTGAACTTGAAGCCCGGAAATATCTCTTCTGTTACCGTTGCTCCCCCGAGGACATGACGCTGCTCCAGAACCAGCACGCTCAACCCGGAGCGGGCCAGGTAAGCTGCGTTGACCAAGCCATTGTGGCCGCCACCGATCACGATGGCATCGTAGTTCATCCGATCAATCATCGATTCGTCTTTGCGAGGTGCCGGGGCCGAGCCTGTCCCGAGCGAGCCGCTTTTTGCGGTGAGGGAAAGCAATCCCCAAGTTTGCTTTTGATTTTTCGCTTAGCCATGACCAATTGCTTTCTTTTGCGGTGGATCGTAGAAAGGGAGTTTGGCGACTCGCGCACCAGCGCGTTTGCGCACGTACTCCACGGTGATTTCGAATTCGAGTTCGCTCCCGGGTTCTGCATAGGCTGATTGAACTGTAGCAAGGGCAACGTACTTTTTAAGAATAGGCGAGAACACCATGCTGGTTGCCTGTCCAATGTACTTCCCATTTGCGTAGAGAGGCACAGGAGTACGGGATGCGCGGCCGGCAACTTGCGGGGGCAGGTTCACGGTTCCGAACAGGCGCTCAAGGTTTTGCCAATCGACTTCGAGGCCGACGAAACCGCGCCGCGAACCCTTTTTTGCTTCTTGTTCGAGTGCGCGCTTCCCGACGAAATCTGCCTTGTCTAGCGCAACCGCCCAGCCCAGTCCAATCTCAAATGGTGAAGATTTCTGTTGTGGGATACGCGCGAATGGCGCCGAGGTGTAATCCACCTCCAGCAGCAATAATCCGGCCTCCACACGCAAGATATCAAGCGCCGCCAAGCCTACAGGCATCAGGCCATAACCCGCGCCTGCCGCGGTCAATTCATCCCACAACTCAGGCGCTCGATCCGCCCCTATCCAGAGTTCATAACCCAGATCGCCGGTATAACCAGTGCGCGTAATAGTAACGGGGATCGATCGCCAGATGGCCTGGACCAGATGGTAATAACGTAATCCATCGAGATTGGCCTCGGGGAACAGGTCTTTCAAGATAGCCCGGCCGTTTGGACCTTGCAGCGCGAGCGAAGCCAATTCAGTGGACACATCGCGCACTTCGGCATCCATTCCGAAGCCAACATCCTGAAACCAGCGCAAGCTGGGGTCAGCGGCTGTCAATCGAAAATGCTGCTCGCCCAGGCGAGAGATGGTTCCGTCATCAATGACTTTGCCATCCTCATCGCACCAGGGCGAATACATAACCTGGCCAACATGACACGTGGAAATATCGCGTGTCATCACACGGTTCACTAGGCGCAACGCATCCGATCCGGTGACCTCGTATTTGTAGAGTGGAGAAACGTCGATGAGCCCTGCAGAATTGCGTACTGCGAAGTATTCGACTTCGTGGCTTGGCTGATAGGTGATCGCTGATAAATAACCCGCCCAATCACGCCATTCCTGCGTCTGACAGAGCTTGGCAGTGCGGCTGTGAAGTGGGCTGGGGATTGGCATTATTCGCACGCACCCCGGCAAGGCGCCTAGGTGTGATTGTTATGAATTATATAATCAACGCTTATCTATGGTTAGACGAATCGGCTAATGAAGGATTCGATCTCCAGAGAGTCGAGGCTTTAGCGGGTTTGATACGCCAGCTATCTCTCAACTGATTTCCAGCAGGCACCGAATCAAAAACCCCGCTCATCGGGGTTTCTGTCGTCTGTCTTCCGTCTTCTGTCAACTGATTTTCAGCGGTCTCGACGGGATTTGAACCCGCGATCTCTGCCTTGACAGGGCAGCGTGTTAAGCCAGGCTACACCACGAGACCTTGCGACGCAAATGAGGTGAGGCGTAGAAGTCTACCATACGCGTTAACGCGCAGTCAAGCAAAGCGTCTAAATACTTGATTTCGTAATGCAAAATCGCCTATTTCTATGTCTTTTGTGAATAATGCAGACGCTATAGGTGAGTAATCTCAAAGTTCGGTTCCTAATCTATTGCCAACTCTGCCCTACCTGACCTTAGCAAGGCTAAGCGAAGGGTTGTTTGTTACACACCCCCATGGATTCCAAACACCATCTTAACGAGCATACTTGCTTGATACGGGTTTTCGCCATGGTTATACTACCGTTTTAATCATGGAAATCGCCAATCTAGGCTTGGGCTTTATCCAAGCCGTAATTGCGAGCGAGGCAATCTTTAACCTAAGTTATGGAGATAGCTAATCTGATCAAGGTTCTCCCTGAGCGGTACACGCCTGCAGACCAGGAGTTACTGCAGCGCGCCTTCCGGTTCGCCGCCAAGGCGCATAAGGGGCAAAAGCGGGTCTCAGGGGAACCCTATATCAACCATTGCCTGGCCGTAGCCATGATCCTTGCTGAACTCCATGTGCCTCCGGTAGTAGTGGCCGCAGGACTCCTTCATGACACGGTCGAGGATACTAATGTCAATCTGGAGGAGTTGAGGGCTGAATTCGGCGAGGAAATTGCCAAGCTTGTCGACGGCGTCACCAAGCTAAGCCAATTGCCGCGCGTTTCGCGCATGACTGGAACCAGCAAGCGGGGACGCAAGAAAGGTCTCGCTTCAGAAGACCAGGCCACCGACCGCAGCCGCGGCGCTGACATGGCCTCGGAAACTCTGCGCAAAACGTTCCTCGCCATGGGCGAAGATGTGCGCGTAGTGCTGATTAAGCTAGCCGACCGGCTCCACAATATGCGCACGCTGGGATACTTGCCGGAGGAAAAGCGCAGAAGGATTGCCAAGCAAACCTTGGATATCTTCGCTCCACTGGCCAACCGACTAGGCATTTGGCAACTGAAATGGGAGCTCGAGGACCTGGCCTTTAGACACTCGGAACCGGAAACCTATAAGCAGATTGCGGCTAGCTTGGCGGAACGGCGGTCGGAACGCGAAAAGCAGCTCGAAGAAATTGTCGACAAACTCGGGAAACTGCTATCGCAAGAAAATATACAGGGGGAAATATCTGGCAGGCCCAAGCATATCTACTCGATTTTTTCCAAGATGCGGCGAAAAGGCGTGGCCTTCGAACAGGTTACAGATGTTAGGGCAGTCCGAATTATCGTAAAGGATATCCCCAGCTGTTATCAGGTCTTAGGCTTGATCCATACTCATTGGCGTCCGGTGCCGGGGGAATTCGACGATTACATCGCTGCACCGAAAGATAATTTCTACCAATCGCTTCATACCGCCGTCATCTATGACGACGGCAGACCCCTCGAAATCCAGATCCGAACCAAAGAAATGCATGAGAATGCCGAGTATGGTATCGCCGCGCACTGGCGCTACAAAGAGGGTACTCCACAAGACAAGGATTACGAACGCCGCGTAGTCTGGCTTCGTCAGATCATGGATTGGATGCAGGACGTCGACGATGCCGGGCAGTTCGTAGACACTATGAAGACCGATGTCTTCAGCGATCGTGTTTACGCCTTCACACCGCGTGGAGACATCATCGATTTGCCGACTGGCTCTACCCCCATCGATTTTGCCTACCACGTGCACACGGATATCGGCCATCGTTGTCGCGGCGCCAAAATTAACGGTAAGCTCGTCGCTCTTGATTACCAACTAAAAACGGGGGATCAAGTGGAAATTCTTACCACCAAACGCGGCGGTCCCAGCCGGGATTGGCTGAATGCCAATCTTCGCCTGCTTAATTCTGAGCGCGCTCGCTCCAAAGTACGCCAATGGTTCAAACGCCAGGACCAGGAGCAGAATATCAGTACTGGGCGTGCGCAATTGGAACGAGAGCTGCATAGATTAAGTGTGGCCGAGCCGGACTTGGAAGACATGGCGAAGGAGTTTGGTTTTCGAAATACTCAGGACCTATACGAAGCTATTGGCACTGGCGATCTCTCAGTGGGGCGGATTATTGGCAAGCTCAACCTGGTCGAGCGCGAAGAGAAAGTAGTAGAGCTTCCCGCTGCTAGACCAAGCCTGCCCACAGAAGGTGGGGAAGCTGTCAACGTCTTGGGCTTGAAAGGTTTGCTCACTCATTTTGGCAAGTGCTGCAATCCTGTTCCCGGTGATGAGATCGTGGGATACATCACCCGAGGCAGGGGGGCGACTATCCACCGCCGTGACTGCCCAAATATGCTAAGAGTTAAGGATAAGGAACGCTTGGTTCAGGTTTCCTGGGGGGAGGCCAAAACCACCTATCCAGTCTCGGTTCGCATAACGGCGTATGACCGCGGCGGACTAATGCGCGATGTTTCGACAGTGATCGCTGACGAAGGCATCAGCATGACACAGGTAAAGGTTGACGTCCAGAAAAATGAGGCCACCTTTGACCTGGTCCTAAATGTGGACAACATCGCTCACCTAAGCCGCGTATTGGCCCGCGTGGAAAGTCTGCCGAACGTGCTGGAGGCTCGGCGCATTCGCCCAGGCTAATTCACTTGCCCCTACCACCTATGCTTAGCGTTGCTGACGCCCGACAAAGACTGCTTGACGCCCTTCCGACCTGCGGGGTGGAAACGGTTGGATTGCAATCAGTGTTCGGCCGCGTGCTGGCCGAGGATATTGTGGCGAATAAGGCTTCGCCTAGATTCGATAATTCAAGCATGGACGGTTTCGCCATCCATGCTGAAGACACGCAGCCGGCAAGCCAGGCGCGCCCGATCCAACTCAAAGTGATCGAAGACATCCCGGCAGGAACTGCGACCGAAACCGTGCTGAAACCCGGCCAAGCTATGCGTATCATGACCGGCGCGGCCCTGCCAGCCGGGTCGGATGCGGTGATCCCGGTCGAAGATACGGATGCGGCAGTGGCCCAACCCGGAGCGGAGCTCCCTCCCACAGTCCAGATACGGCGCATTGTAAAAGCCGGGGATTTTGTGCGGCCGGCAGGCGAGGATTTCCGAGCGGGCGATGTGCTCATCACGGCAGGCAAACGCGTGCGGGCACAAGAAGCGGCATTGCTGGCCTTATTGGGTGAAACGGAGTTAAAGGTTCACCGGAAGCCGCGCGTAGCAATTCTTTCCTCGGGCGATGAGCTACTAAAACCGGACGAACCCATTGCTCCCGGAAAGATTCGTGAGACCAATTCAGTTTCACTGGGGGCCTTGGTCGAATCCAGCGGAGCCGAAGCCAGGTGGCTTGGCATTGCTCGCGACACATTGCAAGATGTTACTGCGCATTTGGATCGTGCGGTCGATGGGGGTGCCGATCTCATCCTTTCATCGGCAGGCGTGAGTGTAGGCGCGTTCGATTATTTGCGAGAAGCAGTCACGCGTAATGGTGCATTGGATTTCTGGAAGGTAAATATGCGTCCAGGTAAACCATTTGCATTCGGCCAATATCGCGGGATTCCCTATGTCGGTTTGCCCGGGAATCCGGTTTCTTCGTTCGTGGGCTTTGAAGTTTTTCTCCGGCCGGCGTTAAGTAAAATGGGCGGGGTAAAAAACTGGTCACGATTGGTTGTCCAGGCACATTTGAAAGAAAATGTTTATTCGGATGGCAGGGAATCTTATCTGCGATGTAATTTGGAAAATAGTGAGCAGGGTCCGCTCGCGCGTTTGACAGGGCATCAGGGTTCAGGTAATCTTTATTCGCTTGTTCAGGCAAACGCATTGCTGCGGGTGCCTGCGGGTGTCACGGAATTATCGCGGGAATCTCAAGCGGAAGTATGGCCATTCTAGTCGGAGGTCGGCATTGCTTAGAAAAGCATTGATTCTCCTTGCCGCAGTTGGATTAGTAGATTCGATTTACCTGACATGGATTAAATTGTCGGCTAGCGGCGTATGCGTTGTTGGTGAAGGCTGTGAGATTGTTAATACCAGCCAATACTCCAGTATTGGCGGAATTCCAATTGCCCTATTGGGCGCCGCTGCTTATTTGACTTTACTTTTTATTTTGCTGATGGAAACTCGCAATGAGTTTTTCGAGTTCAATGGCCCCTTGCTGGTCTTTGGCATTTCATTGGCGGGAGTCCTGTATTCAGCCTATCTCACCTATCTTGAAATTTACGTGATCCGCGCCATCTGCGAATTCTGTGTCCTATCGGCCGTTGTGCTGCTCCTGATGCTGACCCTATCCGGATTTCGACTGCGCATGACGCTTCAAGAAGCGTAGGAGAATTAAGTGCCCAGGATTCGTTGCCATTACATCGATTGCGTCTTTCTGGACGAAGGGTACTGTGCCGCTGCTGCAGTTGAACTGGACCCGGAAGAAGGCTGCTTAACCTATTCCCCTTCAGGAGAAGTTTCGCCTGAAGAGGCTTGGGACGAAAACGAAGCCCTTGAAGAAGACTGGGAAGGGGCTGGATTTGCGCCAGAGAATGACGAGGAATGGGAAGGGGAGGAAGAAGACGAGGAAGAAGAGGAAGGTCTCGAAGATTCGGATGATACCTGATCGAACAGCGTCGATTAGGAATAGCTGAACTGACGAAAACTTTAGGTTTGAGCGGGGAAAAATACTCACATGTATAATCACTCCAATGGCGCCGAACTCTGAAAACGTTCTCAAAAAGGCGGTAACGCTAATCCGTGGGGGCAAAATGGCCAAAGCTCGACCATCGTTGGTTGCCCTGTTGAGAAGAGAGCCCAATAACGCGCAAGCCTGGTATTTGCTTAGCTTTACCCTGGAAGATCCACAGAAACAGCAATATGCAATTCAACGGGCGTTACTCGCCGATCCCGACTTTGAAAAGGCGCGCACTCGATTGCAAGCCTTACGGGAAGAAGGGGCGCCTGCATCGCAACCTGCCCTTTATCAAGACGATGAAACTGTCGCTCCACCTATTGTCGTCGAACTTGAAAAATCAACTCCTGCTTTTGTCGAGGAGCCGGCCAAAGCCGCTGATGTGGGTTCTGAATTTCAAATGTCAGTGGGCGACAAACCAAGGAGATCTAGAGTGGGGCGTTTTTTGATATTTGTTTTCCTGATCCTGCTAGTTTCGGCCTTGGCCTACGCTGCCTTCAACTATCTACCGGTCGTATCGATCACCCCCGCCTCTTCCACGCCCATCGCTTCGCGCACGTTACCGCCTACCTGGACGCCAACAATACAGCCGACGGCGACAGCCACGCGAACCCCAGTTCCTACTTCTACCCCGACCATCGCCATTACTGAGACTCCTACGACGCCTTAGGGAGCAGCAGCCGCCGTTTTTCGTTGACAACCACTTTCCCGCATAGTACACTCGCTCCGCTCGATTTTAGGCGAGGTAGCTCAGTGGTAGAGCAGGGGACTCATAAGCCCTTGGTCGTGAGTTCAAATCTCACCCTCGCCACAGTCGGCCCGCCAACTGCGGGCCTTTTTATTTTGGAGACAATTGGATCGCGACCGGGGTTGCCGTCCGCGCCCACTCATTGAGGGGTCGGCCCTCACGCCAGCGATAGTATTTAGTAGCTAGAAGCTGCCGCGCCATCGAGTCTTCCGACTTGTCTGAAACCAGGCGGGCCATCCCTCTAAAATGCCGTTCTGCGATCCGAACGGCAACCGAGGGATTTGCCAACAAGTTTTTTACCCAGTCGGATTCCCTACCACCACCTGAGAGCAGGTAGATGCTGTCTCCACTTGTTCCAAACCAAATTTCGATTTCATGTAGGCGACCGGTTACGCGGCCCGTTGTAGTAAGATAACAGTAATCCTTGCGGGAGAGCGACTTAAGCAATGCCGCAATATTTTGAGCTGCCATGTGGCGAAATCGCTTTCAAGAATTTAACCGCATTCTAACAATTCTGCATGCCTAGGTACTTGACATTAGTAGAAGGCTGGTTATACTTGTAATTGATAAACGTCTGGGTGCCCCCCTCACCTAGGCGTTTGTCCTTTTAAAGCAAAGGAACCGAGCGAATGGGGACTATGATAAACTAAAAAAGTTGCGTTCGCCTACATCCCCGTATTAGGCAAAAAGGAAATGGTCGCAAAATCAAAGTCCCCGGCAACCGAACAATTTACGCGTAAAGAAGTGCTCGCAGATTACCGCTTGGCCTATCGCAGCCGGCAGGCCAGCCTTATCGGCCGGCGTGAGGTCTTGAGCGGAAAAGCCAAATTCGGCATCTTTGGTGATGGCAAAGAACTGGCCAATATTGCTATGGCCAAGGTGTTCCGAAAAGGGGATTGGCGCTCGGGCTACTATCGCGACCAGACCTTTATGCTTGCCATTGGCGAGCATAAATTCGATGAATTCTTCGCTCAACTTTACGCTCACGCGGACGTGAAAGCTGAGCCCGCAACCGGCGGCCGCGCCATGAATGCACACTTTGCCACGCGCAGCCTCAACGATGATGGTAGCTGGAAACGCCTTGCTGACATTTACAATTCCTCATCGGATATTTCCCCAACCGGATCGCAAATGCCGAGGCTGGTCGGGCTAGCCTATGCGTCCAAGCTATATCGTGAACTTACGCAGCTAAAGGATTTCACTCAATTTTCGCATAACGGGAATGAGGTTGCGTTCGGCACCATTGGAAACGCCAGTTGCGCAGAAGGCATGTTCTGGGAGACAGTGAATGCGGTCGGCGTGTTGCAAGCGCCTATGGTGCTTTCGATCTGGGACGATGAATACGGCATTTCGGTACCCAACAAGGTTCAGTTGGCCGGCGACCTTTCAGAATTGCTCAGTGGCTTTCAGCGTGATAAGGATGGGGATGGCGGATATGAAATTTTCACAGTTGCGGGCTGGGATTACCCTGCACTGATCGAGACTTACACAAAAGCTGAAAGTATTGCCCGCAATAAACATGTCCCCGTGATCATCCATGTCAAAGAGCTAACTCAGCCTCAGGGTCATTCGACTTCTGGTAGTCATGAGCGATATAAGTCTCCTGAACGGTTGAATTGGGAAGAGGAATTTGATTGTTTGCGAAAATTCCGAGAGTGGATCAAGCGACAGAGGCTGGCTACAGACGCGGATTTGGACAAACTGGAAGAAGAAGACCGCCGAGATGTCGAGGCAATCCGCGCCCGTGCCTGGGAAGCATACAAGGTCCCAATTCGCCAGGATATAGAAGCCTTTGGAGATTTGCTGATCGAGGTTGCGGGTTCATCCAGGCATGCCGAAGCTTTCGATAACATGGTCAAGGAGATGCTGGCATCCCAGAATCCATTGCGCCAGGATGTTATGGCGGCGTATCGCAAGGCAGTGGTGCTGTTGAAGGACGAGCCTTTGCCCGGCAAGCCGCTCCTTGTCGAATGGAAACAGAAACAGGACGAAATAGCCAAAGACCGCTATAGCTCCGATTTATATTCTCATACTGCTGAACGAGTGCCTGAAATAAAGGCAGTATTTTCTGAGAATTCGCCGACCCTCAATGGCTTTGAAATAGTTAATAAGGGTTTCAATGCCATGTTAAGACGCGACCCTCGTGTAGTTGCGTTTGGGGAAGATTTAGGATATTTGGGTGACGTAAACCAGGGGTTTGCGGGATTACAAGAGAAATACGGTGATCTGCGTGTAGCCGATACCGGGATTCGTGAAGTCACCATCGTAGGGCAGGCAATTGGGCTGGCTCTGCGCGGTTTGAAACCTATTGCCGAAATCCAATACCTTGATTATTTGCTTTACGCACTGCAGATTCTCTCGGACGACGTAGCCACTCTGAGGTGGCGCACGAAAGGGGGACAAAAGGCGCCTATTATTGTCCGAACGCGCGGACATAGGCTGGAAGGCATCTGGCATTCGGGCAGCCTAATGGCTGGCGCTTTGCATTTGCTGCGGGGGATGTTGATGCTGGTCCCACGCAACATGATACAGGCGGTTGGTTTTTACAACACGTTGCTGGCCGCCGATGAGCCGGCGGTGGTAGTTGAAGTGCTCAATGGATATCGATTGAAGGAGCGGCTTCCAGACAACATCGACAAATTTACGGTTCCGGTCGGCGTTCCGGAAATCTTGCGGGCCGGGAAGGATGTGACAGTGGTTACTTACGGGCCGCTTTGCCGCATCGCAGGGGAGGCTGCAGAAGTTTTGGCCAGTCTTGGCGTGGAGGTTGAACTCATCGACGTCCAGTCCTTAATGCCATTTGATCTACATGGCACTATCGTTGAATCCCTGAAAAAGACAAACCGCGTCCTCTTTCTGGATGAAGATGTTCCCGGTGGAGCCACTGCCTTCATGATGCAGGAAGTGCTGGAGAAGCAGGGTGGATATCAGTGGCTGGACTCAGCGCCGCGTACGTTGACGGGCAAAGCGCACCGGCCTGCTTACGGCACAGATGGAAATTATTGGTCCAAACCAAATGCGGAAGACATCATTTACTCGGTGTATGACATGATGAATGAATCAAACCCGGCAATGTATCCGAAGTTTTACTAGCCGCTTGGGCCGAAATAAGCTCGCTTTTATTTGATTGCAGGTAGTTTGACTCGGAAAGTACTACCTTGTCCCATTTTGCTCAGGACTGTTATCTTCCCATTGTGGAGCTCGACAATCTCTTTTACCAACGCTAGCCCTAGCCCTGTTCCGCCATAGCTGCGTGGAGCACTGCCATCGATTTGATAGAAGCGCTCAAAGATGCGCGCCTGTTCTTCGACGGGGATACCGACCCCTGTATCGCTGACCTCAACCAGCACGGAGTTATTTTCGGACCTGAGCCGAATGTTCACTTTGCCTTCAGGCGGCGTGAATTTGATTGCGTTGTCGATTAGGTTGTCAACTGCCTTTCGCAGGAGGGTTTCTTCACCGTGCACTCGGGGCAGCGCAGACTCAATATCTAAATTGAGTTCGATTCGCCTCGCGAGCGCGCGTGTGCGAAGGTCCCCATACATTGGGTTGATAATGTCCGAAAGTCGCAAACGTGTGAAATCGCCTTTGTTTGCAGCGATATCGAGAAGAGAAGTAAGGTCGTCGACCAGCTTGCTCAAGAGCCGCACGCGTTTTGTGATGATGTCGATAGGTTGTTTATATGCTTCTGGCAGCGGGCCAAACTCGCCGCTATCGAGTATTTCAATATATCCATTTACGATGGATAGGGGCGTACGGAATTCGTGCGATACATTTTGAATGAATTCCTCCCTGAGACGGGCCAGTTCGTTCTGCTGCTTTAATGTGTTGGATAACTCATCGGCCCTATGCTGGGCTTCGGAGAGGAGGCGAATGCGTTCTAACGAAACCGCAATTTGTCCGGCCAGTGTTTGCAGTAAATTCTCATCGGCTTTGCTGAAGGAATTGACTTCGTAGCTCTCTACGTCGAGCACGCCCAGAATGCGATCTCCGATCTTGAGCGGCACGCATAGTTCAGATCGAACCCGCGGGTCAACGGAAATGTATTTTGGCTCTGCGGACACATCGGCCACCCGCATGGCCTGGGCGCTCAAAGCCACCAAACCGGTAACTCCCTCGCCCAGCGGGATGGGCGGCGACACTTTGGCCCGCTTTTCCTTGTATGAAGCGTGATGCTGAAGTAAACGGTTTTTTTCGTCAAGGAGCAACACCCCAAAATTCGTTGGAAAAAGGGACTTGCCGACCACTTCAGTGGAACGCTTCAGGAATTCATCTTCGCTTTGGGCTTCCGTCCCCGCCGTGGCGATGGCATTGAGGGCAATCAATTCCTCCAGATGCCGTTGGGTGTTATCCATCAAACGATGGCTGTAAACCGCCGCCCCGATCTGGTTTGCGAGAACCTGGAGTGCGTTCATTTCATCAACAGTCAATGGATCGACCTGATTGCTGAGAACATCCAGGACTCCGAACAGGGTTCCCCCCGCCATGATCGGCACCGCAATCTCTGAACGCGTTTCGTCGAACACCGGGTTATGGAGATAGAGCGAGTCGGTGATTACGTCATGCGCCAAATAGGGTTTTTTCGTTCTCGCAACATGGGCGACGATACTCTTATCGCTTGGCGATTTTAGATTGACGGGTATACGTTTGCCCCCTATGCGCCCCCCTTCGCTAATAGCCATAAAGCTCAACCCATCTGAATTGGGATCGGGCGCCAGAATTGCCACATGGTAAAAGCCGAACTTGTCCGCGATTACCTGGGTAATGGTTTGGAGGAGCGTGTTGAGGTCCTTGCTGGTTGCAGTGGCGGCCCCGATTTCTGCGGCTGACTGGAGTTGGGCGCTGCGGTGCTTAAGTAATGTCTGGCTGCTTTCTGCCGTTGTAAGCGATTTGATAATACTGCGCTGGCCAAGCCAGGCCGCGACGGCGACTAAACCAAAGTTTACCGCTACGGTGAGGGCCGGAACCCAGTCCGCAATTCCTGGGGTCATGTCGTAGCCAATGAACGTAGCAGCCGCGACCATGAGGGTATTGAGCGCCGCTAGACCGAAGGCGCCCGCCGAACCGAGCAGGATGCCTCCGATGAGGATTACTGTGTATAGACTGCTGACCCCTGTGCTGGTAACGTCGCCATACGACAGAGTAGCAAACGCGATAAGCAGCCATAAGAAACCGACATACACCGGGGCGGCTAGTCTCGGATAGCCTCTGTGCATTAGGATGAGGCCGCCACTGTGGATCGCAATCAAGCCGATTTCAATTGGAATATTCAGATACTTGGATGGTGGGAGGGCGAAGGTGACAACCGTGTAGACAAGAACCAAAAACAGTCCGGTCCAGAGACAGGTATTTAGGAGGGACGCCAACAGGGAATCGCTTTCATTGGCAAATCGCGGAGCATTCAGGAATCTGGGCAGGGTGATGTTCATGGCCGCGCGCCTTGATGTGTTGTCGCTCGGATCAAATCCCGCAACTTAGCTGCGCTTGACCTTGGATCTCTTAGGTGTAATCAGCTCTGCTGGAAGATGTGCAACATCTATGGCCGCTTCATCACAGAACAACATAGCGCGTTCGATAACATTGCGCAGCTCACGAATATTGCCGGGCCAATCATGCGCATTTAGAACCTGCATGGCCTTCGGAGTAACGTCACGAATGTTCAGCCCCATCCGAGGATTGTTCTGTTTGATGAAGAAACCCACTAACTCCGGGATGTCCGCTTTGCGCTCGCGCAGGGGCGGTACGTCAAGAGAGACGACGCGTAAGCGATAATAAAGGTCGTCGCGGAAACCGCCGCTTTTGATCAGGGCAGGCAGGTCGCGGTTTGATGCTGCCAGGATCTGGACATCGACCTTGATGAGGTTGGTCCCACCCATGCGTCGGAAACTGCGCTCTTCCAGGGCGCGCAGTAATTTGCTTTGCATATCGGGAAGCATGGATGAAATCTCGTCGAGAAACAGGATCCCGTCGTTGGCGATCTCCATTAATCCTGGTTTGCGTTTATCGGCGCTGGTAAAGGCGCCGGGTTCATATCCGAAAAGCTCAGATTCGATGGTCGTTGCCGGGAGGGCAGCGCAGTTGATATCTATGAACGGTTTGTCCTTGCGGGTGCCCGAGCGGTGGATGGCGCGGGCCAGCACTTCTTTACCTGTGCCTGTCTCGCCTGTGATCAGAACTGAAACCGAAGCCTGGGCAGCACGTTCGGCCTGCGACAGCAGGGATTTCATGGCTTCGCTTTGCCCGAGGACGAAGTCGTTTTGCTGGCTTGACTGGCGCAGGTGATTGAGTTCCCGGCGCATCGCCACTGTTTCGCCGGCCCGCTGTATCGATTGTTCGAGCCGATCGAACTTGATCGGTTTCTGCAGGAAATCGTGGGCGCCATTCTTCATGGATTCCACCGCCATGTCGATGTCGCCATGGGCAGTTATCATGATCATGGGGGGGCGTGTTGGATTGGTCGCGCTCTCTTCGAGCAGGGAAGTTCCCAAACCGTCTGGCAGTTCTACGTCCAGAAGGACGATGTCTGCGCTGCCCTCGCCGATGACTTTTTTCGCGCCTTTTACCGTTTCTGCCTCCAGCACTTCGTAATCTTTTTTCTTTAGGAAAGAGGCGATGTTTTGTCGCGCGTTTTTTTCGTCGTCAACGATTAAAATGCTCAAGCTCATAACGCGGGAGTTCCTTCCGCGGCTGCACCGGGCGCAACCGGCAATTGGACTTTGAATAGTGTACCGCCGGGAAAGCTTTCACACTCGATTTTTCCTTTGTGAGCCATGACTATCCGACGAGCAATAGCTAGGCCAAGCCCGGATCCCTCCTGGCCCTTGGTAGTAAAGAATGGTTCGAAGATCTTCTTGCGGATTTCATCAGGGATTCCAGGCCCGGAATCTGATAATTGCATTTCTACCATTGCGGGATCCTCTGAACTCGGCTGTATTTTGATGGCCAGTATTCCTTCGTGTTGATCTTCCATGGCCTGAACGGCGTTGGTGATCAGGTTGGTTAAAACTTGATCCAGCGCTTTACGGTCGCCGAGGATTAACGGAGTATCAACGGCGACTTGAAAATGTTCTTTGATGTGCTTGCGGTTGAGCCGCGGTCGCCAGCGCTCGAGTTGCGTACGGCAGAATTCACCGAGGTCGAAGGGGTCGGGGTAGGGTTCTAGGTTGCGCGAAAATGCATCCAGCGATTTCATGCGATGCTCGAGGCGATCCACATCTTCCTGTAATTTCTTGATCTGTTCCTGTAATGGGTCCTGATCCGGCAGGTTCATCTGCATTAATTGCAGACCCGTGCTAATGCTATTGATTGGATTGCGGACTTCGTGGGCGAATATAGCGGTTATCTCCCCCATAGCCGCGCGTTGTTGCAGCTGCTGATTCTGGAGGTGGAATGCCTCATGCTCGCTCAGGTCAGTGAAGAGAATAACTAATCTTGTTGATTTTCCTTCCTGGCTGATTGGGACAGCGCGAAAGAAAGCGAGAAACTCGCTGCCATCACGTCGGTGGGTTTTGCGCTCCCCAACTTCCCTTGATTTGCCATCGCTAAGAGACAGCTCGAGTTCGGCCACCAGAGGTTGAGTGCTGATGAGCACGTCGTTTAGCCGGCGTCCACGCAGCTCTGAGGCTGTGTAACCGAGCATCGATTCGGCAGCCGGGTTTAGATCAAGTACATTTAGGTTTTCATCGGCAAAAAGCAAGCCATCTTGAACATTCTCGTGAAGTGCACCTAGTATCTTTTCGGATCCAATAAACTTCTCAAGGTCAGAGCGCAACTTGTTGGCCAACTCGGCTTTCATTTTTATACTAGCCGCTGCTGTTGCCAAGATCTGCAACAGAGTTGGCAGTTCTTTTGGTGGGTGTTTTTCAGAATCGGCGGCTGCCAAAAGACCGAAACCGGGATCGGTCATGTCTAGGGGGGTTGTGGCCATGTAGCTTAGCTTGCTGGTATTGGCCAGTTTGTGCAGCAGGGACTCGATGGGTTTTCCTGGCTGCCAAATTTTTGGCGTGCGCAGGTGACCTGTATCGATCGCTAACAATTCGATAGGGAAGTGGATTCCGCTTCCGGTAACAGCTTGAAGCTTAAGATTCTCGCCGGACCCGATTGGCAGGTAAAGCGCGAGATTCGAAGCACCCGTTAGTAGATTGCCCGCTTGCAGGACTTGTCGATAAGTGGAAGCCAGGTCCTCTTGCTGGGCGGCTAGCGAAAGCAAATGCATTGCTTCCCAACGCTGCTGGCTTATCGCACTGGTATTTTCTTCTTCCTGTGCGCTGGGGACCAGGGAAATGGCCACCCAGTGGTCCGGTCCCCCCAGCATTTGATTTTTTACCTTGATCTGAATAGACTGGCTGCCGCGGGTCACAAGGGTTTGGGTATTTGGGCTGCCAACGCTATTCTCCAATGGATTGTCTTCAAAGCCGGGAAGGAGCGTGCTGAGTTCCAGTTCACTGAATTCACGGCGTGTGTAGGCGGTCAATTGAGTGGCTTTGGCGTTGGCAAAAAGGACGCGCCCATTGCGGCTGTCAGCAACAATAGTGGGTTGGGGAAGCAAATCCAGCAAGGCTTCGATTTCTTCTGCGCCAGGGCTGCGCCGCTTGAAAAGCGGAAGTTCGCCGATGCCGGATAGTGTCATATCAGGCGGCGTGCGCTTTCCTCATGTGAGCGGGAAGGATCCCCTCCATCGTTCTGTACTTGGCCACTGTGCGTCGAGCCACGCGGTGGCCTTGTTTAGCTAAAAGCCGCGCAAGTTTTGTATCGCTTAATGGTTTTGGCTCCTCCTTGATAATCTTCTTCAAGGCGGTGCGGATGTGCAGGCTGCGGTCGAAGAATTGTGACAGCGGAACGATCTTCCCCGATGGCAGCTGCACAGATTTACCCGAAACCGCCCGGGATACTGTAGATTCATGAACTCCCAATTCGTCTGCGATGGCCGCGCGGGTGACCGGCTTTAAGTGAGCATCCCCTTGCAGGATGAAAAGTTTTTGAAGGACGGCGAGAATTTGCATTAGCCGGACGATCGTGTGATTGCGCTGGGCTAAGCATTTGATCAGGAGATTGGCCTGCTCCAGGTCAATGTTCCATTGTTCCGCCTTATCGTCAGGCGCCTCGCGTAAGGCTTGCTTAAATAATGGGTTGATACGCAAAAGTCCGCGAAGCGGCCACATCACCTCGACAATGAGCCGACCATCATCCTGGCGACGCACGACAATGTCGGGCTTGGAGTAAGTCGTCGGTGCATCGAGGTTCGGGGTACGTAGACTGCCCCAATGGGAGCGGGCAGGGTAGGGATTGAGGTTGTTGGTAATGAATTCACCGATTTGCTGGGCTTTGGTTTTGCTGACGCCCAGTAGGTGTCCTAATTCGGCGTACTGATGCTTGCTAAGCAAACCCATGCCTTCACGTATCGCACGATTACATAGATCTGGGCTCGGCGCTTGGTTTCCTAGGGCTTCCAGTTGCACCAATAAGGCTTCGGTTGTGCTGCTTGCACCTACCCCCAATGGATCCGCAAGATGAATGATTCGTGCAACGTCTTCCACTTGATCCATCGTCACATGGTGAAAACGCGCTACTTCACCGAGAGGAATGGTTAGAAGACCATCGTCATCCAGGCTGGTGAGGATATGGGCTGCGATTTCCTGCTCAAGCGATTCTAGTTCTGCTGCAATTTGGCTCAAAACATAGCTGGCCAGGGTTTCGGGCTCGGCACTGTTGAACTCTTCAGGTAGCTCTTCGCCACTTTGCCTTTGGCCGCCATAAGATCCATCAGGCGGCGCAATAAATACCACTGGTTCTTCCGTACTGGCCGATGCGTTTTTGCCTACGCAAACTGGGCAAAAGGCTTGGGCGCGAAGCTGTCGACCGCAAGTCGGGCAGCGGCGACCTTCGATCAACTCCAGTGCTGGGTTAGAGGCTAATGCAGCCTCGATTTTTTGGCTCAGTTCATGAGAATTGAGGCCAAGCAGGCTCATGGTCTGAGCCAAATGCGCCGTGGTTTGCGGGCGCTGTGATTGATAGAGGATTTGTGCTGGCAGTGCCATGTGAACTCCTGCGCATTATAGAGAGATGCTCAATCCGATGCAAGTTCTATGCCACTCCAATTTTGATAGAATGGCCTCGATGCCTAAAAAACATGACTTAATCGTTGTTGGAGGGGGCTTGTCGGGGTCTGAGGCCGCCTGGCAGGCAGCCGAAAGAGGCTTACAGGTCGCGCTCTTTGAAATGCGGCCGCTTGAGCGAACGGGCGCTCATGCAACAGGATTACTCGCTGAACTTGTTTGCTCGAATTCTCTTGGCTCAAATCTGCAGGACAGGGCGTCCGGAGTGCTTAAAGAGGAATTACGCCGCCTGGGGTCGCTACTTATCCGAATTGCAGATGGAACTGCTGTTCCCGCTGGTCGAGCGCTTGCCGTAGACCGCGGCCAATTTGCGACTGAGGTGACCAGGCAAATTGAGAGCCATCCCAATATCGACCTCATTCGTGAAGAAGTGAATGAAATTCCCGAAGGGCTGTGTGTGATCGCGTCAGGGCCACTGACATCGCCCCAACTGGCCAGTTCTATCTCGAAACTTGGTGGGGAGGACCACCTTTACTTCTACGATGCAATTTCTCCCATCGTAAATTCGGATTCCATAAATATGGATGTGGCTTACCGGGGTTCGCGTTATGGAAATGGAACTGGTGGGCAAGGCGATTACATTAATTGCCCATTTACAAAAGACGAATACGAAGCATTTGTTTCGGCATTAATAGTAGCAGAGCGCATCGAACTCCACGAATTTGAGTCGGAGGTCCGCAACGGCGTGCGGGCGGGCATGGACAAGTTCTTCGAAGGCTGCTTGCCGGTGGAAATCCTTGCGGAGCGCGAACTTCGCTCTCTGGCGTTCGGTCCACTGCGACCGATCGGCTTGCATGACCCTCGCACCGGCAAGCGCGCTTATGCCGTCGTGCAATTGCGACAGGATAATCTTGCGGGGACACTATATAACCTGGTCGGCTTCCAAACCAACCTCAAGTTCAACGAACAAAAGAATGTATTTAGAATGATCCCAGGACTCGAACATGCTCAATTTGAGCGCTACGGTCAGATGCATCGGAATACCTTCATAAACTCTCCGACCCTTCTGCACGATACGCTGCAATTCCGCAAGCGACCCAATCTGTTTTTCGCTGGGCAGATAACCGGGGTAGAAGGGTACGTTGGCAACATAGGCACTGGCCTCTTGGCTGGCTTAAGTGCAGCTCGCCTGCATTACGGCGAAGGTCCATTGGCGTTGCCCCAGACCACGATGTTGGGAGCACTATGCCATTACGTTGGAAATGCAGCACCCATTGATTTTCAGCCGATGAAAGCCAACTTCGGCATCCTGCCGCCGTTGGAAGGGGTGGAGAAATCAGGACGGCGACAGAGGGCACAGGCATTTGCTGAGAGAGCGCTCTGCGATCTGGACAAATGCCTGGTCCAAAACGCTCAGCCGTTATATGTCAGTTAGAACAAGGCTTATCGCTCTGTTTTCCCTTATATTGATTGCACTAGGGGTTTTTTCTTTTTTCACGCTCGAATCAAAACCCGCACCGGCATTTGACGGCCAGAGGGCATTGGCGGATGTCGAATACCAGCTCACTTTGGGGCCGCGTATCCCAAATTCCAAAGCCCACGATCGAGTGGTAACCTGGATGATGCAGTCTCTCAAATCGGCAGGATGGGCGGTTGAGTTGCAGCAAACGCGGCGGCTGGGTAACCAGGTGGTCAATATTATTGCCAAGCGCGGCACTGGTCAGCCATGGCTCATCCTTGGTGCCCATTATGATTCCAGACTTTTTGCGGACCAGGATCCAGACCCTGAACTGCGGGATCAGGCTGTGCCTGGTGCGAATGATGGCGCTTCGGGTGTTGCGGTATTGCTCGAATTGGCGCGAGTTTTGCCACGCGAGCTCGATAAACAAGTTTGGCTGGTTTTTTTTGACGCAGAAGACAATGGCCGTATCGAAGGTTGGGACTGGATCTTGGGTTCGCGAGTGTTTGCTGAATCTTTGAACAGCCATCCTGAGGGTGTGGTAATTGTGGATATGGTTGGAGATGAAGATTTGCAAATCTACCTGGAGGCCAATTCTGATGAGAGCCTGCGACAACAGATTTGGCAGCAGGCGGCGGATCTCGGCTATGAGGATGTCTTCATCAACGAGGTTCGCCATAGCATGCTGGACGACCATACACCCTTTTTAGAGTTGGGAATTCCAGCCATCGATATCATCGATTTCGATTATCCTTACTGGCACACAACCTTGGACACGTTGGATAAAGTTTCAGCAGTGAGCTTACAAGTAGTCGGTGAAACTTTGTTAGCATGGGTCAATTCTCAATGACGATTGTCAGTTGGCAAGAGAATGTTGCAGGCATACACTAAGGCGATGGTCAAGCCAGCCGAACGAATTGCTCGAATCGAACCCTACTTCTTTGCCGACTTAGGGAAGCGCATAGCGGCGATGAAAGGCAAAGGCGCAGATGTCATCCGCATGGACATCGGGAGCCCGGATCTGCCTCCTCCGGGTTTCATCTTGGAGGCGATGTTCAAATCGGCAAGCCAGCCGACAACCCACGGATACACGCTGGGCCAAACTCAGGGTTTTAGAAACGCAATTGCGGCCTATTATCAGAAGAGGTTCGGAGTCAAACTGGATCCGCGAACTGAAGTGATCGATCTGATCGGCTCAAAGGAGGGTCTGTTCGTGCTCAGCCAGGTGTTGCTGAATCCCGGCGATGCTGCGTTGGTGCCGGATCCAAGTTATGCTGTTTATTCAATGGGTGCTCAGATCGCGGGTGGAAACGTGCATCTGATTCCCCTTTTGGCGAAAAATGCTTTCCTGCCGGATTTCGAAGCCATCCCCGAGACCGCCTTGAAGCGGGCCAAGATCCTTTGGCTCAACTATCCGAATAACCCCACTGGAGCGATTGCGGACTTGGCGTTCTTCAAGCGGGCCGTCGCCTTTGCTCGCGAACATGATTTGTTGCTTGCTCACGACAATCCCTATTGCGATGTTGGCTTCAATGGTTACCGTGCGCCGAGCCTTATGCAAGTTCCGGGAGCCAAAGACGTCGCCGTTGAATTTAATTCCGTTTCCAAGACGTACAACATGGCGGGCTGGCGCGTGGGCATGGTCGTGGGCAATGCCGAAGTAGTGAAGTTCATCGAAACCTACAAGAGCCAGCAAGATTCTGCCATCTTCGCTCCCTTGTTGGCCGCAGCAGAGACAGCCATGCTGGGCGACCAGAGCTGGCTGAATGAGCGCAACCGCATTTACCAGGCACGCCGAGATGCTGTGGTCGATGTGCTGCATGCCGCCGGGCTGCGCGCAGAACCGCCTCAGGCAGCGCTGTATATTTGGGCGCCAGTACCGGGTTCGGAAGGCAGTATGGATTTCTGCGCCAAGATGCTGGAAGACACGGCAGTCAGCACCACACCCGGGGTTGTTTTCGGCGCACATGGTGAAGGCTACTTCCGCATCTCGTTGGTTGGCGAAGAGGAGCGCCTGCGCGAAGGGGCCAGCCGAATTTCGGAATGGATGCAGAAGCGAGGCCTAATTTAGTAGATGGCAAAGCGAAAAATGAGCAGCGCTAAAGAATCGCCTAATCGAACGCTGTTGGTTGGCCTAAAGATAGTCGGCGAGCACTCCTTGCTTGGCCTCGAAGATTCCTTGGAGGAACTGGCTCTCCTGGCGCACACAGCAGGGCTTCGAGTTGTAGGTCAAACCTCGCAGCAAATCACGGCGATTAATCCGAAGACACTGATCGGCAAAGGGAAGGTAGAGGAGGTAAAGGCGTTGGCGGAGGAGCTTGATGCCAATGTTATTCTTTTCGATGATGAGCTTAACCCAAGGCACCAACGTGAGCTGGAGGAGGTATTTGGCGAGCGCCGTCGAATATTGGACCGCACTGCGTTGATCCTTGACATCTTTGCCCAACACGCTAATACCCATGAAGGTGCATTGCAGGTCGAATTGGCGCAATATGAATACCGCTTGCCACGTCTCACCCGCGCTTGGACACACTTGGCTCGCCAGGCAGGCGGTGGCGGTGGTCGTGCAGGTGGCGTGGGTGGCGTTGGATTGCGCGGCCCTGGCGAAACTCAATTGGAATCCGATCGTCGTGAAATCGGTCAGCGCATATCTCACCTGAAGCAGGAATTGGAGAAGGTTCGCGCTCACCGTGGACGGTATCGCGCCCAGAGGAAACGCGCAAGAATTCCGGTGGTGGCGCTGGTAGGGTACACAAACGCCGGAAAGTCCACCTTATTGAACGCCTTGGCAGATTCGCGGGTCTATGTCGCCGACAAGTTGTTTGCTACTTTGGATCCAACCACCCGCAAGGTCGAGTTGCCGGGTGGACGCGAAGCACTGTTCACGGATACCGTGGGTTTCATCCAGAAATTGCCAACGATGCTAGTCGAAGCCTTTCAGGCAACCTTGGAAGAGATCAAGGACGCTGATTTGCTTCTGCATATCGTGGATATCACTCATCCTAACGTGCACGAGCAGGCTGAGGCTGTACTCGAAACCCTGACTGAGATTGAAGCTGACCATGTCCCGATTCTTACGGTCTTAAACAAGATTGATCGGCTTGATGATCCAGATGCGGCTCAATCTGTTCTTGCGGATTTCGAAAGCGCTGTAGCTATCTCAGCCTTGCATAAACACGGCCTTGATGAACTACTCGTCTCGGTAGGTCGCAAGCTTTACGAAACTTTATCCCCCCTCGAAGTGCTTTTGCCGTATGAGCAAGGTGCTTTGATTGCCTTGTTTCACGAGCAGGGACAGGTAGATCGCGTCGAACATACCCGCAAGGGAGTTGAGATCCGCGGCCGGGTGCCTGGGCGTTTGCTTGGCCGCTATGGTCCGTTCGTCAAGAAATCGCGCAACCCAGCGCCTGAGGCTGAGTGACAAACGAACTCCTAAAGCAGTTCGCCGGCGATGTGCGCAGGGCGGGCTTGGGGGAACTTCGCCTTGACCCAGCGTCTCGCCAACTTTACAGCAGCGACGCCTCCATCTATCAGATCGTACCTCTTGGAGTGGCTTTCCCGCGGCACGAAGAGGATTTAATTGGCCTTGTTTCGCTGGCGAACAAATACGGGATCCCTATTCTGCCGCGCGGCTCGGGCACATCCTTGGCTGGTCAGGCTGTTGGCCCAGCGGTCATCATCGATTTTTCAAAGCATCTGAATCAATTACTTGACTTGAATCCCGATGAGGGATCTGCCTGGGTTCAACCTGGCCTTGTATTGAACGTACTCAATGCCTTTACGTCTGCCCACGCCTTAATGTACGGCCCAGATCCCGCCTCATCCGACCGAGCTACTTTTGGAGGGATGCTAGGTAATAACTCAACTGGCGCCCACTCGATCAGCTATGGGATGACCTCAGACAACGTCCTGTCCATCGATGTCCTTCTTTCCGATGGGACCGAGGCGCGCCTGGAGAGCATTGGAATGTCCGAAGCTATCGGCCGGGCTGAGGCGGAGACACTGGAGGGCAAGTTGTATCGCCGGGCGTTGCAAATCCGTGAACAACGGGCTGAGGTGATCAAGAACAGTTGGCCGCGCACCTGGCGCAAGGCATCGGGCTACGGACTCAATTACCTGTTGCCGTGGTCGGCAAGCAGGCCGCCCATGTGGCTGCGCGCCGGCGCCGGGGACTTATATCCACCAATCGAGCCTGACACCATCAATCTAGCGCCTGCTCTTGTGGGCTCAGAGGGTACTTTGGTCGTCTTCAAGCGCATCAAAGTTCGTCTGGTTCCGAAACCGGCCCACACCGTGTTGGGAGTCCTTTCCTATGCAAGCATAGCTGAGGCTTGCGATGCGACCCCCTCACTATTAGGGCTGCAACCCTCTGCAATTGAACTTATCCCTCAGGCGATGATTCGACTAGCGCGTTCGGTGCCCGCTTACGCGCGCCGCCTGTCATTTGTCAAAGGTGACCCGGAAGCAATTATGATCGTCGAGTTCGCCGGCGATACCCAATCCGAGGCAGAATCTCAATTGGATAAATTGGGTACCGGTATCGTTCGCGCCGTTTCTCTTGCAGAGCAAGAGCAAGTCTGGGGCGTCCGCAAAGTGGGCTTGGGCTTACTGATGTCACGCCCGGGTGACGCCAAACCGTTGCCATTTCTCGAAGATGTCGCGGTGCCAGTAGATAAACTAGGCGAGTTTGTGCGTTCCTTTCAGAGCATCCTCGCCGACAACGACACCCGCGGAGATTTCTACGCACACGCCTCTGCAGGTTGCTTGCATGTGCGTCCGTTGATCGATCTCAAGACTGCGCGCGGAATCGAGCAGATGCGTGGTATCACCCGAGCGGTCATGGCGGTCGCTAATCGTTTGGGTGGCGCGATGAGTGGTGAACACGGCGATGGGCGGTCGCACGGGGAATGGATCGACCAGACTTTTGAGCCGGAAATTGTCGAAACATTTCGGCAGCTTAAGCTCACGGCAGATCCCAAGGGGCTGCTAAATCCTGGCCAAGTCGTCGACCCGCAGCCAATGCATGTAAATTTGCGTTATGGCCCACAATACCACGCAGATCCTTGGCTGTCGGTTTTGGATTTCGGCAATCAGGACGGCTTGGGTGGGGCGATCGAGATGTGCAATGGGGCAGGAGTTTGCCGCAAAGATGGCGGTATCATGTGCCCCTCTTTTCAGGCAACCCGCGAGGAAATGCATAGCACCCGAGGACGTGCCAATTTACTTCGCGCCATGATCTCAACTGGCTTACCGGACCACGCGGATGCGCAGGCAGCCGCACATGCCGCGCTCGACCTTTGTCTGGAATGTAAAGGCTGTAAGGCCGAATGTCCTTCCGGTGTGGACATGGCCAGGCTGAAATATGATTTTTTACACAATTACTATCGCAGACATCGCCGTCCCATTCGCGATTATTTGTTTGGTCATATCGGCCGGCTCGGCAATGTTGCCCGCCCGTTTGCTCCGCTGGTAAATTTGGCTCTGCAAACCCAGACAGGGAAATTCCTGGGCGAGAGACTTGTAGGGCTTTCGGCCAACAGGACTTTGCCGCCATTCAAATGGGGACGGAAATCGGTCCCGAAATTTAGTCCTGCTGAACCCGATCTGCTTTTTCTTAGCGATCCATTTACCGAGAATTTCTATCCCGAACTAATTCAGGAAGCGTTCAAGGTTTTGGCGGCTGCCGGACTAAAACCGCGCTTGATTCCTGTTGTCGGCGCGGGGCGCACGCTAATCTCCAAAGGGTTTTTGCCGCAGGCGCGAGCTCATGCACGACGCCTGCTGCGCGCAATAAAGCGCTTGGATCCAACTGGCCACCTGCCAGTTGTAGGCATCGAGCCATCAGAGATTTACACGTTACGCGACGAGTATCTGGACTATCTGCCCACAGTTCCGGGAGTCCGATCGCTGGCTCGTCGAACCTTCATGCTGGACGAGTTTTTGCTGCGTGGCCCAGACTATGGCTTTGCGCCCGTTGACAGATTGCGCCAGCGTACCAGGGCTAATGGAAGCCGTGTCTTATTGCATGGCCACTGTTATCAGAAGACCCAGCCGCCAGCTGACGATGGAATTGCTATTGGGCAGCAGGCAACGGCGGCCTTATTAACCGGCGTTGGCTATGATGTCGAGATGGTTGATTCGGGGTGCTGTGGGATGGCCGGATCATTCGGCTATGAACGCGAGCATTATGAGATCTCGATGCAAATCGGGGAGCTGGCGTTGTTTCCCGCGGTGCGCTCCGCATCTCCGGACCGGCGAGTGGTAGCCTCAGGCGTCTCCTGCCGCGCTCAGATCGCCAGCGGGACTGGGCGCGCCGCGATTCACCCGGTGTCGTTGATCGTAGAGAACTTAGTCTAGGATTTGGGTTTAAGGTGGCGCACGCCATCGCCGCCGGCCACGATTACATCGCTGGCAAGTTCCAGAAATAGTCCATGCTCTAGTATGCCGCTGCGGGCCTCCAACTGCAGCGACAGTGACTTCAAGTCGGAAATAGGTCCGAAATCGCAGTCGACTAAATAATTACCTTGGTCGCTCAGTATAGGGTTGCCGTTTGCGTCAATCCGCCATTCGGCTTTGCCGCCAAGCTCAGCAAGGAAATCGCGCTGCCGCTGCCAACCGAAGGGCGCCAGCTCAAGCGGAAGGGAATGTCTGGTTCCAAGCTTTGGCGACAGCTTGCTCTCGTCGACAATAATCACGTAACGCTGGCTAGACTGCGCCACGATCTTTTCGCGAAGCAGCGCTCCGCCTCCGCCCTTAATGAGGTTGAGCTGCGGATCGATTTCATCGGCGCCGTCAATGGTCAAGTCGATAGTCGTGAAACGATTGAGATCGCCGAGCGGAATGCCAAGTCCTCGCATTTCTCCTTCGGTTTTGATCGAGCAGGGAACGGCGGTGATGTCTGTTATCGTGCCGTTTTTGAGCTTTCTAGCCAGGGCCTCCAGAGCAAACTGAACGGTGCTGCCATGCCCCAACCCAAGGGCCATACCTGATTCGATAAGTTCGACCGCAGTTTCCGCGGCCAGCCTTTTGTATTCGTCACTGGTTCTCATGTCAACTCCCAATGTCCGAAGTGAGTGCGTTAAGTGCGTCGGTTGGGTCGTCTTCAATTTCGAAGCTGATAACCCGTCGCCCAGTTTGGCGCAATGCCTGAGCGTCACCCAGGGCTTGGGAAACTTTCAAAACGCCGAATGTGATGTCGCTGGCGGTTTGCCCTGCCTTTTCAGGAATCGGGATATCGTCTTTTGGCGGGGGAGTGATCAACTGGATAAACAATCCATTGCCTCCATCCCCTTTGTGAAGTTGTCCGGTGGAATGTAGAAACCGCGGGCCGTAGCCAATCGTTGTGGGTAGGCCGGTGAAATTGCCTAATTTCACCCTCAATCGCTGAAGCGCCTCAGTCGTTTTTGCACTGGGCTTGGCGTAGACTTGCAAGGCGATGTAATCCCCCGGCTTACCTTGGTTCGTGAAATCTTCAACGGTCGCCCAACCTAATTTTTTTATGTCGCTTTGGGACAATTCCCCAGAAAGGCGATATTCCTCGACTATCACGCGGGTTTGAGCTTTGGCCGCCTCGACGTTGGGTTGGTCGAATGGGTTTATGCCCAAAACGTATCCGGCTACCGCAGTGGCAAATTCCCACAGGAAGAATTGCGCACCGATGTCGTAATCGCTTGCCCATTCGACCTTTGCATGTGGAGATCTGCCGGGTTCCTGTAACGTGATAAACACCCGATCATTCTCATTGCCTATTTCGCTAAGCTGTGGCTCGCGAATGATTGGAAGGATTCCTTTGCCTTCCTTGCCGGTACTTTCAGCGATTAGCTGCTCAAGCCAATCACCAAAGCTCGCTTTATCCTCGGGGAATAAAAAGGTGGCCTTATCGTGACCCTCCATTGCCAGTGTTCCGAAAAATAAGCCAAGCATCGCACCGGGGTTTTGGGCGACCTCATTTCCTTTGCACAGCACTGCCATTCCCTCAGCGCTCGAGAGAAGGCGATGCAGATCGACGCCGACCAGGGCGGCGGGTACCAGCCCAAAGTGTGAAAGCGCTGAATAACGGCCGCCAATATTAGGATCGGCCAGGAAAGTGTGGCGGAATCCATGCATTTCAGCCGTTTTCGCCAGGCCGCTTCCCAGGTCGGTAATGGCAACGAAATGGTTACCAACTTCTTTGGCGCCTAACGTCGCTCGCGCCTTATTGTAGAAATACTTGAAGAGTGATTTTGTTTCGACGGTCCCCCCAGATTTGCTTGAAACGATATATAGAGTTCGGCGTGGATCGTGAGCGTTTTCCTTTTCGACAACGGCGTCTGGATCCGTGGAATCCAACACGCTCAGGGCCTGCCAACTTGAACCGGCGAATAGATAGCTGAATAGTTCAGGTGCCAGGCTGGAGCCACCCATACCGAGCAAGAGAGTTCGGTCCATCCCATCTGCTTGTGCTTCATTTACAAATTTCTTCAGAGAGGGGATCTCTGCCTGCATTCGCTCGGCAACGTCTAGCCAGCCCAGGCGATTGAAGATCTCCGTGGGCTCCGGTTTCCACAGGGTGTGATCCTGATTCCATATTCGCCCAACTAATTGATCCCTTTCTGCCTTTCGGATCGCCGCGTTAAACGAGGCGGCGGATGATCCGACATCAAACTTCAAGCCCCTGACTTCGAATTCAGATTTCATTCGCTCTTGGAGTCAGCTCGCTTTGCGGGAACAAGCAACAGTGTTCGCCCCCGTTTACCTGCAACCTCTAGCGCGCCCATTCTTCGCAAGCAGTAGCTCATTCTAGTGCTTACCCACAGAGGAATATCCAATAGATCGGCCAACTGCCGATGCGTAAAGGGAGTGGCGATACTGTCGGGCAACAGCGCCAGATAATCATTTGGGGTTTCAAATCGAGTGCTGTCAACGACGTTTAACAAGACCTTATCCGCAACGCTCCAATGCTTCCGGCGCCAGGATCCACGGCCATCATCCCGCCAGATTTCTTCTTGCTCGGTTAGCAGGACTTGCAGCCGGAAATTTGGATGGTTGGTTATTTCCGGTATATAGAGCAACTCGTCAAAAATGTGTTCGATACGTCCCTGTTTTGGGGATTTCCGCCGAGAAAGTTTCCGGCCCAGTTTTGTTTCACGGACAATCCATTTGGTTGCGGGAATGGGATGGATTAACAGCATAGGGTGGACATCCAGCAACTTTTTCAACTTGGTTCTTATCGCTGAAAAGTTCGTTGTTTGAATTTCCATAAGCAATTCACCCCGCACAATATCAATATGATAGCCATCTACTTTCTGCTCGAAAACATCTCCTGGCTGGGCCAGCCACAGCTTAAGGCTGGCATGGAGTTGCTGCTCTCGCAGGGTTCCAATGCTATGTGGGGTGCTCACCGTTTCACCTTCAGTTTGCTGCCTTCGCCTATCGAGGTTTCACCATAACGGGCTCGCAACGATCGTATAGCCGCCTGCAAGCGCTCTTGCTTTTCCGCTTCCCTTGGATTCCACTCCCAAAGGACGAGCTGTCGGCTTGGCGGGCCAAGGTTGCTTACCCCAACGCCGATGAGTCTAACCTTGCGGCCGGATTTCCAATGCTTTATGAAGATACTCACCGCCATCTTCTCGATTTGGCGGGCGTCATCAGTTGGTTCAGGCAGCTTGGTTTGGCGGGTTATTGTGGTGAAATCGGGCCAGCGCAGTTTTAGTTTGACTGTGCTTCCGAAAAGTTCGAGTTTTCGCAAACGCCGGCCGATGGATTGAGAATGATCGCGAATTACCGCGCGAAGTCGCTTTTCCTCGTTTGTATCTCGCGCAAATGTCTCCTCATGGCTGACCGATTTGGTTTCGTGCGAAACGTGCACAGGGCTGTTATCGATGCCTTGAGCCCTTCGATGCAGATCACTGCCGATCTGGCCGAATCGTCGCTCCAGTTCCCGTAAGGGATGCCTGGCGATGTCGCCGATGGTGTGAAGGCCGAGATCGGCTAACTTTTCTGCCGTCTTGGCTCCAACGCCCCATAATGCATCGGTCGGCAAGGGCGCCAGAAAAGCGGCTTCCTCACCTGGCGGAACCACCTGGATGGCGTTGGGGTAATCGTCTCCTTGGCTTGAAGCCTTGCCAACATTGGTGGCCATTTTTGCCACCAATTTATTCGATGCAACTCCAAGAGATGCAGGCAGGCTAAGATTCTTCTTTATTTGAGCTTGTATCAGGTTGGCATAGTAATAACCATTCTCTGGTTGGTGGCTAAGGTCGACAAATGCCTCATCGATGGAAATTGGTTGCACAAGAGGCGAGTATGTGTTCATGATGTCCCTCACCTGATAAGAAAGGTCAACGTAATTCCGGAAGCGATGGCGGACGATGATTAGTCGAGGGCATAAGCGGATGGCCCTAGCCATTGGCATGGCTGAGTGGATCCCGTATTTGCGGGCCGCATATGAACACGATGCGACCACGCCTCGATGGTCAGGGGAGCCGCCAACGGCAAATGGTTTTCCGTGGAGCGAAGGATCTGTGAGTTCTTCTACCGCGCAGAAAAACGCGTCAAGATCGAGATGGATTATTTTCCGCCGTTCGATGGTTTCACTCATCTCGCTTGAGCCTGCGCATAGCCACAAAGCCAATCAACTAAATAGCTTTTTTTTCCCGAAGCTCATTGACTTGCTTGTCTGTGAAGCCAAGCACATCGATCAATATGTCAGAAGTATGTTGGCCTAAATTTGGGGGCGTGTGTCTCAGCGAAAAGGGGGCACCTACGATCCGAAGGGGTGAGGCGAGCATTGAAACCTGTTCTCCGTCGATTTCTCTGGTCACGACTAATTCGCGGGCCCTGACCTGCGCATCCTGGAAAACCTGCTCGACGGTGTTTATTCTGGCTGCTGGGACATTTGCCTTCTCGCAAACCGCCAGCCATTCAGCCACTGTATTGGTGGCAAACAGCTCTTCCAGAAACGGGATGAGTCGTCCCCGGTTGATTACGCGGCTTGGGTTTGTCCTGAACTGCTCATCTTCGATCCAATCTTTCCGGCCAATTTCCACGCAAAACCTGGACCATTGCAAATCATTTCCAGCGGCAAAAGCAAAATATCCATCCTTAGCTTTGAACGATTGGTAAGGGACGATGTTTGGGTGGGCATTTCCATATCGCCTGGCTGGCTGGCCGGACACAAGGAAATTGCTGGCAGCGTAAGTTAGCATGCCTACCTGCGTGTCAAGCAACGAAATATCGATGCGTAGCCCCGTTTTTTGGCGCTCGCGGGCAAAAAGCGCTGCGAGGATTGCAACGCATGCATTAAGTCCCGCCTGGATATCTGCAATGGCGATGCCAACACGGACTGGCTCGCTAATCTCTGATCCTGTTAGGCTCATCAAACCGCCCTGGGCTTGGGCGATAAAGTCGTAACCTGGTTTGTCTTTTGAAGGTCCTGTATATCCGTAACCCGTTATGGTGCAATAAATCAGGTCAGGCTTTAGGTTCTTTAGCTCTTCGTAACCAAGGCCTAGTTTCTCTAGGGTACCGGCCTTGAAATTGTCGACCAGAACCTCAGACCGTTTTACTAATTCGCGAAGAATTGACAGGCCTTCAGGCTTTTTTAAATCCAGTGTCAGACTTCGTTTATTGCGGTTGGCCGAAATGAAATAGGCAGACATCCCGCTTTTTGTAAACGGAGGGCCCCATTGGCGGGTGTCGTCGCCTTTAGTTGGCTCCTCTACTTTGATTACGTCGGCTCCCAGATCCCCAAGCACCATGGTGCAATAGGGTCCCGCCAACACGCGGGTCAGGTCGAGGACGCGGATGCCTTCGAGAAGGCCGGGGGAGCTTTGGGCCATTTTGACAATAGGAGGCAGATGATTATAGTTCAAATATTCTATTATCTTTGCGCATCTTTGGTGGCGTGTTTGTGTTCTACAAAGAAACTTAATGCAAGGAGGTGCCCCGGAACCATCACAGAGGTTTCGCTTGATTCACTACTCAGTAAAGAGGAGAAATCAGCTATGGCACCTAAAGTTTCAGGTTATCTTCCTAACGAAACCCCTCCGCTCGGACAATTGATACTTCTTGGTTTTCAACATGTGTTAACTATGTTTCCGGCCACCGTATTGGTAGCTCTGATCACAGGTTTCCACGTTGGAACAGTCCTCCTGGTCACTGGCCTGGCCACTATCGTTGCCCTGGTACTTTCAAAACAGGGAATTGGCAAATTCATCCCGCTATATTATGGCTCGAGCTTTAGTTATATTGCCGCTTACCTGGCCGTGATTAGCGCCATGGGTGGTGACCCGTCTGCGGGCCCCGTGTCTGACGAAATCCTTAGCACCATGCAGGCAGGAATTGTTGTAACGGGTTTATTCAACATCATCGTGGGTTACGTGATCCGTGCTGTTGGGAAAAAGGCGCTGGATCGCGTGTTGCCTCCTGTGGTGACTGGATCGGTGGCTGCCATCATCGGCTTCGGACTAGCGGCGGCGGCACTGAATTGGGCAGCCGAGAATTGGGCAGTTTCCATATCCACGTTGCTTCTTACAATCCTTTTCTCGGTTTACCTGCAAAATCGCGGCTTCTTTGGGATGATCCCCGTCCTTTTAGGAGGCGTCGCGGGCTACTTGATCTCAATGACTCTGGCTCCACATCTGATCAACTTCGCGCCCCTTCAGGACGCCGTTTGGTTGGTTCCCCCCCACATAACCTTCCCAACGTTCACCGGGCCTTTGGTGGGCACAGCTATCTTCAGCATTTCAATCATGGCGATCGCTACAATACCGGAATCGACGGCTCACCTGTACCAAATTAGTTTGTACGTTGACCGTTATGCTGATGAGCGCAAGCAAAAGCGCTACGAGCTCGACAAGCATATTGGCTTTAATTTGATACTGGATGGGATCGGCGACCTGATCAACGGGTTGTTTGGAGCCACCGCAGGTACCAACTACGGGGAAAACAACTCATTGATGGCCATTACCCGCAACTATTCAGGTCCGGCACTTTTGGCGGCTGGTGCCATTGCTATAATGCTTGGCTTTGTTGGCAAGCTGGCAGCTCTTGTTCAAACGGTGCCATATGCGGTGACAGGTGGTTTGGCTATTTACCTGTTTGGGGTCATCGGAATGCAAGGCATCGCCCTGATGCAGGAAAATAAAGTCAACATGTTTGTGCCGCGCAACCTGGCTATTGGCGCCGTGATTATGATCGTAGGCATTGGTGGGAACATTGGATTTTCTGGAGGCTTCCTGCCAATTCCCATTCTGCAGGGCATTTTCCCGAATGGCCTACCGGCAATAGCGACTGCTGCAGTTCTCGGTATTCTCGTGAATGCGGTCTTTCTAATATTCGATCCGGAGGCGAAGAAGGCTCCTGGCAGAGCTCCTAAGCCAGCCGCTCGCACTAGGCGTGCCAGAGGCGCCGCATAAAATCCCTAGTAGGAAGAGGAGCAGGCACCTGCTCCTCTTTTATTTTGTCGGCCGCGCGAGGAATTGGGAAAACGCAGCGGCAGGCCTACCGAGCAAATATTCCAGGATCCCACTTGAACCAGCAAAACCAAACCTGTCGTAATAATTAAACATTTTGACCAGCGCATCTATCGAGTAAGGCGCCATTTGATCTTGTTTGGCTATGGCTATCCAAGAATCCAGTGGCTGGACTTTCGCTTTGATCTTGATCCCTAAAAACTCCGCTATCAGATCTGCCATATCCAGGGAGCTAATTCGCTGAGGACCAGCCAGCATATAGATCGAGCCATCATGGCCTGGGTTCGTCAAAATCTGGCCTGCGATCTCGGCAATGTCTTCCAGGTCAACGGGACTAAAAATGGAGGCAATGGAATATGGAACGAGATATTCACCTTGCTGCCTGATTGCGTCCCAATAGGCGAGGATGTTTTGCATGTAACTGGCTGGTTGCAAGATCGTGAAGGGAAGTCGGCTCATTATTAATTGCTGTTCGACTCGCAGCTTTTGCCAGTGGTGGGGCATGGATTCGATCTGTGGGTACATCACCGAGTGGTAGACGATCCGCGGTCGGTCCGCCGCTTTTGCAGCGGCAATGACGCCCTGTGCGATTTCGAATTCCTTCGGATGGACATTTGGGCAGATGAGGTAAGCCGCATCAGCGCCAACCAGGGCTTTCTGGATCGCTTCTCTATCAAGCAAATCTCCGATCACTATATCCCTGGCGCCAGCGTTGCGAACCAGCTCGGTCTGCTCGACTCGGTGGACCATGCCCCTTGTCTGTTCGCCCTTCCGAGTTAGCGCACGAATCACAGCCTGACCAGTCTTACCAGCAGCCCCAGTAATCAAGATCATCTGGTAGCCCTATTCCGTCCCAAGAATCTCTTTGATTAGGCCGGGTCCGCGATAGATCAAACCTGTAAATACCTGCACCAGGCTGGCGCCTGCATTGATAGCGGCATCTGCGTCCTGTGGGCTCATAATGCCGCCAGCAGCGATAATGGGCAACTTACCCTGAGTTCGAGCATAGATGTGATCAACCGATTTACGCGATAAAGCGGCCAAAGGCGCTCCGCTAAGTCCGCCGGATTCTGAAGCGTGCCTGGACTGTAAAAACGGGCGACTGAGTGTTGTATTGGTTGCGATTACCCCGTCGATCTTGTTATCTATGATTACGGCAAGAGCCTGATCGAGTTCCTGCTCATTCAAATCGGGAGAAAGTTTCACCAGCAAAGGCCGTTTTCTCAGTGGAGCTAGTTCTTTCAGCAGGTTATCAAGCGAGATAGCACCCTGCAATTGCCGCAAACCAGGGGTGTTGGGGGAACTAACATTGATAACCAAGTAATCGGCTATTGGATTGAATTTGTCTATTAAATATCTATAATCGTCTGCAGCCTTCTCCAGCGGAGTGGTTTTGTTTATTCCAAGATTTACCCCAAGAATTAATTGCGTCGGTTTCATACCATGCAGGCGTTTTAGAACGAATTCAGCCCCGCGGCTGGGGAAGCCCATGCGGTTTACTAGCGCTTGATCTTCAGGCAGCCGGAAGAGTCGAGGCTTCGGGTTTCCTGACTGGGGCTGCGGCGTTATCGTTCCGATCTCGATGTGACCAAAACCCAGGCAGGCAAGCCCACGCCATGCTGAGCCATCTTTGTCGTAGCCGGCTGCCAGACCGAGATGGTTTGCAAAGCCCAGTCCGAAAACTTCAACTGATTCTGCTTTCTGAGCGGAAAATGCGCGCCGAACAATGGCGGCAATAGGAGGGAATGCGCCAATCAGCTGAAGGAGCCTGATGGTTGCTGCATGAGCCCGCTCGGGGTCAACGCGAAAGAGCCAGGGGCGCAAGCGCGAATACATTTACTGTTGCAGAAAGGCTATTGTCTGTAAATATTGTTCGCTTGAAATCGCCTTGGACGTCTGCCAATAATCAAGTAGATCCGAGATCTGAAATACAGAATGTAGCACGATCCCATTTTCTGCCAGTTGTTTAGACGGGCGTGGCTGTCTATCAATCAGCACCACAATATCGCGCACCTTAAGTCCTGCGGCTTCCAACTTCTCAATCCCTTCTAGTTTGCTGCCACCTGTCGTAATCAGATCGTCTATGACAACCGCGATTTCGCCAGGTTGATAGGGGCCTTCAACGGCTGATTTAGTCCCGTATCCCTTCTGTTCTTTGCGCGGGTAAATCATGGGAATGCTCAGCTGCAACGAGATGGCGGCCGCGATGGGTAGCGCGGCGTAAGGCAAGCCCGCAACGCGATCGAAATTCAAATCTTTTAGCAAGCCAATATAAGCCGCAGCGGCTCGGGCCAGCGACTGCGGATCACCGATAAGGAGACGCAGGTCAATATAGATCGGAGATATTGAACCGGATTTGAGTTTGAACTCACCGAACTTTACGCAGCCCAGGCGAAGTAAATCATCTGCCAGTCTGGCATGACGAAATTTCTTTTGGCTTTTTGTTTTTTGCTTCCTTGCCTTATTAATGGCTTCGCGAAAGTTTCTGGCGGCTTTTGCTGGATCCTGGGCTCGACTGATCCCCCTGGAGATTGAGAGCAGCATCCCCAGGCCATCTTCCCGCAAGCCGGCGTTCACGGCTGCCTGCAAGTCCCCGCCCTGAGACCCCACTCCGGGCGCAAGAAACCAGAGGTCGGGTGCGAGTTCACGCACTTCTTCGAGGGCTTCTGGGTATGTGGCGCCCAAAACTAACCCCACGTTGTTGTTTTTGTTCCACAATTGAACTGACTGCGCGACGCGGGCGTAAGCAGGTTGCCCGGCAATGTATTGATCTTGGAATTCGCTTGCCCCCGGATTCGAAGTTTTGCAAACCACAAAAATACCCCTAGTGGGGTTTCCAAGGAATGGGGCGATCGAATCCGAACCCAGGTATGGGTTGACCGTGATGGCGTGCGCTCCGAGCGTCTGGAAGGCGGCCCGGGCATACGCTTGGGCCGTCGAACCGATATCGCCTCGCTTGGCGTCGAGGATTACAGGAATTCCGGCGGGCACTGCTGCAATGGCGTCCTGCAGCGCCTGAATGCCTTCTGCTCCGAAAACTTCAAAGAAGGCGCTGTTTGGCTTGAATGCCGCAGCCACCGCGCTGGTCGCTTCGATCAGGCGAAGGCAGAAGTCACGCGCCGAAGACGCGGAGGATTGGGGCAGATCATCAGCGTGCGGGTCGAGGCCGATACAGAGCAACGAATCAATGTCTCGGCAACGCTGCTCAAGGATTTCGAAAAATGAAATCGGCACTACGCCTTTCCAAGAACCATGGCCAATAACGCCATGCGCGTATACAAGCCATATTCCATTTGGCGAAAGTAGGCAGCTCGCGGGTCTTCATCCACTTCTAGTGCTATTTCGCCCACACGCGGCAATGGATGCATAACGATCATTTTCTGTTTGGCCCGTGTCAGCGTTTCCGGGGTGATTACATACAGATCTTTGACCTGAGCATATTCGGCTTCGCTGGCAAAACGTTCCTTTTGAACCCGCGTCACATAAAGGACATCCGTATCCGCGATCACGGCGTCTAGATCGGTATAGGCATGTTGGTGTATTCCCTTGTCCGCCAGTTCCGAAACGATCTCTGCTGGCATTTCTAATACTTCCGGTGAAACATAATTTAGTTTCGCATGGAATAGTGCAAGCAATCGGGAAAGGGAATGGACTGTGCGACCATTCTTGAGGTCGCCCAACATGGTCACAGTTAACCCTTCGGCATCGCCCAATTCCTCGAGAATCGTGAAGAGATCAAGTAGGGCCTGCGTGGGGTGTTCTCCTACGCCGTCGCCGGCGTTGATGACGGGCTTACGCGCATATTTGGCTGCCAGCGCCGATGCGCCAACTTCGGGGTGACGTAAAACAATCACATCCGCATAGCATTCCAGCGTACGCACTGTGTCGGGCAGGGATTCTCCTTTGGAAACAGAGGAATAGCGAACCTCGTTGATTGGGATCACGGAACCGCCGAGCCGTTCCATCGCTGCGGTAAACGAAGAGGAAGTACGAGTGGAAGGCTCGTAAAACAGGTTCGCAAGTATCTTGCCTTTGAGTAGGTCAAACGTTCCTATGCGAGCCACCATTTCGCGCATCTCATGAGCGACCTCGTAGATGTACGTAAGGTCGTCACGGCTGAATTGGTTCACCGACAAAATATCTTTGCCATAAAAAGGCGCATTGCGGTGATCGCCAAGCGGCAGATGATTACTTCCTATGATTTTCTTAGCAGCTGTTGTGTGCATGCCTTTCTCCTTTACAACCTTCGTATATTCTTTCCGCTGCCACAGGCGGCAAGGATCTTGCCATCTTCAAAAGCGGTCCGACCTCGCAATACTGTGCGCACCACACGCCCTGTTACCTTCCAACCTTCAAATGGCGTCCAGCCGCAACGCGTTTGCTGATCTGCGGCGTGAATCTCGTAGGCCGAATTCAAGTCAACTTCGACGTAGGTATCGGTTTGTTTTGGAATATTGAAAATGCGCTGCGGATTGTGATGCAGTCGTGCAGTGACATCTTCCATGGTGAGCGTTCCGCCTTTGATCGATGTGAGCAGAAGCGGAAGGATGGTTTCCAGACCAGGGAACCCTGGTGGCGCGTTCTCACTGTCTTTTTCCTCCAAAGTGTGCGGTGCGTGATCGGTGGCAAAACAGTCGATCACGTCGAGGTTTTCCCATAACGCAACAAGATCTTCTTTGGTGGCTAATCGCGGACGCACCTCGGAACGGCCAGCGCCGAGTTTGGGAATATCCTCCTCTGAAAGGAACAGGTGATGCGGGCAGACTTCGCAGGTAATTTTCAGTCCTTTTTCTTTAGCCGCGCGAATCACCAAGATTTCTTCTCGGCGCGAGACATGGCAAAGATGGAGTGGACGGTCGTAAATGGCCGCCAGAAGGATTGCGGCCGCCAGCGTTTTGCCTTCAGCATGCACAACCAGAGGAGCGTTATTTGGCCAGTTGATGAAATGGGGTGTCCAGCTTCTCATATCATCCAATCTGAGATCGCCGTAGGTCTGATCCAAATAGAGTTTCAGTCCGGCAGCTTGATCCGCAATTTCCGCGATCGTTTGGGCATTTGTAACGGACCCTCCTAAATATTGCGCATAGTCACATCTACTTTTCTCCCTAGCCGCACTTAGTGAAACCTTTAAAGATTCGACATCGACGATCCCCGGATCCGTGTTTGGCATCGCCAGGACTGTAGTAAACCCTCCGGCAAGTGCCGCGGCAGTCCCCGAATCCCAATCCTCCTTGTGAGTTGCCCCCGGTTCACGCAGGTGAACATGTACATCGATCAGGCCCGGCAATTTTGTCAGCATAACAAGCAGACATAAAAAAAGCGCCCAAGACATTCTCTTGGGCGCTTTTTGCTAGTTGATAGGGGCTGGGGCTCAAACATTTTCGCATTATTTTATGGAAAACGGGACTGGTGTCAAGTGGCATCAGTAAACATGGCTTCAAGAACGCCAAGGAAACCTCCTAGGGCGTCCGAACCCGATGTGTGTCCCGTCGGCAGAATACGCGAGATGGCTTTCCTCAAGATTCCTTCATCCTGACGTGCTATGGCCTCCACGACCGCGTGCCATGGCTCGTCAGCTTCGCCTTCGCCTGCCGCCAGGAGCCAAGCAGCTGAGAGAACGTGTGTCCTGGGAGACGCAGTCCGGGCGATAGTGCCTGTCAGTTCTTCTGCTTCCCGCTCTGTCCTCGTCGCCCAGATGCCATGCATAGCCCCAAGCAAAAGATCGTCCCCCGCGGGGGTTAATCCCGGCCCTAAACCTGCCAGACCCATGGCTGCCTTGCGCAGTAGGATCGAATCAGCCTTTTGGATGCTCATGAAGAGCAGGGGAATATTTTGTTCCGCAGCTTGAAGTATTCTTGCGGGCAGCGGCGAGCTGGCAACTGGATTCAGCACCAATCTGGCCAGGCTGTCCAGCTCGGCGTGATGGGTCAGTTCCTCGCGCACGATTTGCGCCGCCCACAACCTTTTTTTGCGCTGGCCAGTAAGCTTTTGCCAGTTGGGTTTGGGATTCCACAATTCAGCTTCTCCGGCATCGATTAGCCAATCTCCCAACCAGAGGCCATTTTCGAAAACCAGTAACTGTGTGTTACTCGGAATTTTGCCTGGGAAATCGCCCGCTTCAAGGACCAGCGAAAAGGGGCCCGCTCCGATCTCATGGCTGGAAATTGCTAATACATCGCTTTCCTGATTGATCAGATCCACCACCCGTTCAAATGAATATTGGACGAATGCCTGCCGCGATTCTTCGAGCCAAGATTTGGCGCGCGGCGCCATGCGAACCGCTCGCAATCTTTTTGCCGGACTGTACATTGAGACTAGGCTACCGTGTTTTTACCCTTTTTGTGCTGATTGACCAATTCCCAAAGGCGGTTAGGGCTTAACGGAATCTCATTCAGTTCAAAATCTTCGATACCAAGCGCATCTTCGATGGCTTGGGCAAAAAGCGGGCCCACAGGAATGGCGCCTGCTTCGCCTGCACCTTTGACACCCATAGGATTAAGCGGAGAGGCAGTTACCTGGTGCGCAACTTCAATCCGCGGCACGTCACTGGCTCCTGGCAGCAGGTAATCCATGAATGACGCGTTTACTATTTGTCCCATGTCATCGAATATGAGCTGTTCGTAGAAGGCGTTGCCGATTCCCTGGGCGACTCCTCCATGAATCTGTCCATCGAGAATGAGCGGGTTGATGACATTTCCGCAATCGTGAACGGTTACATACTTCTTTATGTCCAGCATCATAGTTTCCGGGTCAACCTCGACGATCATGGCGTGAACGCCGCTGGCTGTTGCTCCCATTTCAGGCCCGAAGTAATCGGTGGCTTCCAACCCAGGTTCGGTTCCTGGCTTGACCGCACCACGCATCGGATTGGCGCGCTGCGCCAGAACGCCCAGCGGAATGGCCGTTTCCGGCGCGCCAAGGATCTGGACCTTGCCATCAACCAGTTCAAGCATGTCAGGCGTAACTTCGCCTTCAAATTCCTCAACTGCTTTGGCCAGGATCTTTTCGCGCACCCGCTTGGCGGCCGCGTGGATCGCATTGCCCGCCACAACCGCTCCGCGGCTGGCGAAAGTTCCTACTCCCCAGTGGAACTGGTCGGTGTCGCCCGTGACGATATCGATCTGGTCCACGGGAACGGCTAATTGTTCAGCAACAACTTGAGCGTAGCTGGTAAAGTGCCCCTGGCCCTGGGTGCCAATGCCCGTAGACACGCTGACCCGCCCGTTTGCATGCACCTGTATTCGCGCCCCCTCGTATGGTCCGATCCCGGTGCCCTCGACGTAGCAAACAAATCCCAGGCCAAGTTTCTTGCCTTGTTTCTCGGCGTGAGGTTTTATCTCGCTGTAAAACCTTTCATACTCAATGCGTTTAAGAACTTCATCGAGCATCGGCTCGTAGTTTCCGCTGTCGTAGGTAAGTTCAGAGAAGTCCTGGTAGATGATCTCATGCTTATGTGGGAACTGATCAGGTGGAATCAGGTTTTTTCGGCGAATTTCCACCTTATCGATGTCCAGTTCACGCGAAGCAGCGTCCAGTAAGCGCTCCATCACATAGATGCCATGTTGGCGACCAGCGCCGCGGTAGGGGCTTACGATCGGCTTGTTGGTGAAGACTGCAGTGAATTCGCTTAAATAGTTAGGCACCAGATACATATTCAGCAGGGTGCACTGCGTGTTGATTGGCACGGTGAGGCCATAGGGATCGTATGCGCCGTTGTCGTGCCAAAAGACGTCTTTTACGCCCAGGATGATGCCGTCTTTCTTGAGTGCCAGCTCTGATTGATGGAACTGGCCGCGTTCTTGTGTGGTGGCATAGAAATTCTCAGAACGGTCTTCGATCCACTTGACGGGACGGTCGAGCCGCATGGCCAGCCAGGGCACCAGCATCTCCTCCGGATAGAACATCAGGATCTTGGGACCAAAGCCGCCTCCAATGAAAGGAGCCACCACGCGCACCTGATGTTCAGAGAGACCCAGCATGCTTGCGATGCCGTTGCGGATGATGACTGGCGCCTGTGTGGTGTCCCACATAGTGAGCCTTCCAGATTTGGCGTCCCACCCGGCGACGATGCCTCGGTTTTCCATAGCTGCGGCGGTGCCTCGGTCATAGAAAAATTCGCGGGCGATCACTAGGTCAGCTTGGGCTTTGGCTTTTTCGTAATTACCTTTTTGCTGGACTACGTGGGCGGCAACGTTATCTTTGAGATCCTCGTGGATAAGTGCGGCGCCGGGTTCAAGCGCCTTGCGGGGGTCGATGTGGACGGGCAACGATTCGTAGTCGACGACAACTCGGTTGGCAGCATCCTCCGCGATGTAACGGCTTTCGGCCACCACGCAAGCAACGGGCTCGCCGACGTGGCGAACTTTATCCTTTGCCAGGATTGGATGCAGGCGTTCGTTGAAAGTGGCTCCCCTTACTGGTGGAACCCCAACGTTAAGGATGCCTGTGCGCCAGTAGCTGCCAAGGTCTGCCGCAGTATAGACCGCCACGACGCCAGGTAACTCTTTTGCAGCGGAAGTTTCGATAGACTTGATCCGAGCGTGCGCATAGGGGCTGCGTACAAAGGTGATGTGCGCCATTCCGGGCAGGTTGACATCGTCCACAAAGAGGGCGCGCCCGGTTAGCAGACGCGGGTCCTCGTTGCGTTTGATGCGTTCGCCAAAATAGCGCCTGGCCACTGCTAGTTTTCTGTGAAGGCTACTGCACGGCAGAACGCTGCTTCACCGCCCCTGAAATTCCATGGGAAGGCGCCCAGGACAATGCGCTTGTTGTGCAGCGCCGGATCGCTCATCTCGCCGCCCATGTTTTCCACATGGACGCAGTCATGTGGAAATAGCGCATTATGGGTGAGCTGATAAGCCTCCGTGGGGAACATTTCGTCTACCTTCTTGGAGCCTCCAAATTTTTCCTCGACGATGGCGCGCACCTTGGCCCAGTGCTCGAGGCCGCCTTTGCCCAGGAAGCGACCAATGGGCAAATTCATCGGATGATCGGTAGAGATCATATCCACGCCCCAGAGGTGGATCTTTTTGTCCAGTAGCCATTCGCAGATACTGTGATGCGGGCCCGGGTGCCGCTGAATGTAGCGCTCTTCGTCAGCCTCTTCACTGAAGAAAGAAAAGCGCGACCATCCGGTGTGAATGAAAAGTATGTCGCCGTTGTTGATCTTGGCCTCCTTTTCGATCATCTCAGGTGTGAAGACGTCGAGGTCATCAAGCTGATCGCTGAGGTCAACGATCACACCTTCGCCATAGAGCCAGTCAAGCGGGAGCTGATCAATGGTCTTACCCTTGGTGACGAAATGGCGGGGAGCATCAAGATGAGTCCCCATATGATTACTAGTTTGAATGTACTGGGCGTTGACTCCATGTTCGGATTTCCTTTTTATATATTTGACTTCAAATGGTGGATAAAAGGGCCAAAACGAGGCGTCCTGGTTAAGTGGCTGAGATAGATCGTGAACCTTCATGGCTCTCCTTAGAGTTTGTATTTGGTTGCGTAAGCTCTGATCGCGTCTTCAAAGATTTTCATCGGGGGACGCACTAAACCTGCACCGACTTGTCCCACGCCGGCATCTTTGTGCGCGATGCCAGTATTGATGCGCGGTGTAATTCCCAGTTCGACGACCTTGCGGATATCGATGCCTGTTGGAGTGCCGCGAAATTCCAATTGTGGGATAGTGAAATGTTTATGCTCTGCGATGGTGATCTCGTACATTTCCATTGTGGTGTTCAAGGCATCTTGCGGCGTGCCCGAGACAAATTGCACGATGGCTGGCGCGGCCGCCATGGCGAAGCCTCCGATGCCCGCGGTCTCGGTGATGGTGCTGTCGCCGATATCGGGGTTAGCATCTTTGCTGGTGAAGCTGGGGAAATAGAGGCCATCGGGAACTTCGGCGGGCGCAGTGAACCACTGATCGCCCAGACCGCTAACGCGCAGCCCAAAATCTGTGCCGTTGCGGGCCATCGTTGTCACCATCGTGCTTCGTTGCACGCCGTGCGCGGCATCGGCCATGGCTTTGCAAGACGCCATTACGGGGTTGAGAACGCTGAGCGCATTATCGCCTAGGAATTTCAAGACCTCCCATTCAAGGGCGGCATCATTGGTAACTTTGGCTATCCAAGGCGCCAGCTTCGTCGTGTATATGATTGAACCAGCTTTGTTTCGGTTGTGGCCTTCATCGCCCATATGCAGCGCTTCCGCTAGGAGTGCGCGAATGTCCAATCCACCAGCGGCCTCGATGGCTTTGGCCAAAACCGGCCCCATCTTGTCATTCATCCATCGGAGTTTGGCAACGACTTCGTCGCTATAGGCGCCGTAACGAAGGACCTTACCATACCCCTCGTTGAGATTCGAATATGCTTTGTTGCCATGCGTCTCGTTCTCAATGATGTAAACCATCATTGAGGCTGAAGTGACACCTGCCATGGGTCCCACGGTTGCAAAATGATGGCATGGCGCAAATTCGATCTCACCTTTTTTGACTAGTTCTTCCGCGGATTTGGCGTCCTTGGCCTTGCCTTCGAAGATCAGGGCGCCAATCACGGCGCCGCGTAGTGGACCTGACATACGTTCCCATTCGATGGGGGGGCCGGCGTGTAGCAACAAGTTGTCACGCATTCCGGGTATTACATCGCGCGCGGGAGCGACGCCCTTTAGGATGGTGCGCGCGTCCATCATTTGTTGCACAGCTTGCAGGTTCGCCTTTTCGATACCAGCCATTTGTTAATCTCCAATCTCAAATCTTTGCCAGTAACCAACCACTAATAACCTAGCGTTGCATTTTTTCCAAAATGCTCATAAGGTCTTCGCTTCCGGAAGCCGGTGGGCGCCAGTCGACTTGAACGGCTTGCGCGCCTTGAGCCTTCAAGCTGTCGTAGAAGGATTCTAAGCCCACATTGATCGCCGCCATAGGTTCACTGAATTTAGTTAGCAGTTTTCCAGAATCTATAGATTGCTCTAACCGTGAAGCGATGTAATCAACAACGGCCGAGACTTCTCGGAATACGGTTGCCCCAGCTTCTTTGAAATTCTCGATCTGCGTGTCTAGCTGCTGTGGGTCTCCATCCGTGCCTATCACTAACGCCACGAACTCAAGGTCTTTTCGTCCTTTACGATGCGCGGCAATTGCGGGAGCGAGTTCGCTTGCTGGACTGGGATGCGCCCCTTCACCGAGGACGATGTCCAAAAGGATTATGCCTACTTCTTTGTCCTCCGCCTCTTGTTTCATGCGGCGAAGCCGCAGATCGTTGTCTATCATCGGATGCAGGCGACCAACGGTGAATTCATCCCCCCCAAGATCTAGAATCGTGTGAGCCATGCTATTCAGCGGATTATCAAGTTTCTGCGCTGGGCGAATGGGAACATTTGAATAAATGGGGTTTATGAAGAGCTGAAGCCCGTTCAGCACTTCATAGGCCAGAGTGCCGCCTGAGAACAACCCACGCAGGTAGCCGCTTTGGCGCGCCTCAATGGTCTTTTCTGGTTCAGCTTGGCTTGCCAGATCAACGGCAAGCTTTGCGGCTTGGTCCAAACCGGCGGCGAAATGTAAGTTGCCAATCTGGGCAGCTGGCGGAGCGAAGCCGATGAAATCCACAACTACCGGTTTACCAGCGCGGTGCGCTGCGGCTAAGAGCCTACTGGCAGTTTCTTCGTCGGGCGGTTTGGAGATCAGCACGATCACCTTCGTACCCGCATCGTCCGCCAAGTAT
>DATDRZ010000086.1:0-13888 GCA_035291465.1 Anaerolineales bacterium | reverse complement strand
CGAACTGCTCACCTGGCTTTCCGGTTTCGGGTCGGCGCCCAAGCAAACCTTCATCACACACGGAGAAGTTAACGGGAGCCTGGGGCTGAAGGAACAAATTAGCAGCTGTCTGGGATGGGAAACCCAAATGCCTATCCGCGGCGACGTGGTTTCGCTTTAGGGAACCAAGAGTCGGAGGACAAATGTCATGCGCCGTTCCACCTATCAGAAGATGCGCCCCTAGCGCATGACGGGTTCAAAACGGTTGTTTATCCTTGTTCAAATCCTGATTACAAAAGAGCATGACCAAACGAAAACGCATTCTTTTACCTGTCGCCATGGGTTTACTAGGCGCAGCCTTCCTTACCGCTGTCTATTTTGGCATCGTCTCCTGGGCGGAAAGCCCGCAGCATGCCATCGAACTATTCTGGCAGGATCGTTGGATTGTCATTCCCATCATCGTGGGATTCGGGGTCCAAACCGGTTTGTATACCGTTCTCAAGAAGGGATTGTTTCTGCCGATCGCGTCCATGGGCGCATCGGGGACGATGACCGGTGCCGGCGGAGCAACCAGCACCTTGGCCATGGTAGCCTGCTGCGCCCACCATGTCACCGACGTGCTGCCGATTCTTGGACTCACGGCAGCGGCAGCTTTTTTGGCTGACTACCAGACCTATTTCATGATCCTGGGCCTGGGCTCCACCATCATTGGCATCCTTGTCATGTTAGTCATTTTGTATCGAGCGCGCCGAAAAGCGCTCCAGCACCTTGAAATGAAAGTAGAGGCAGCACAATCCTAATGAAAAATTTTAAAGGAATCGCAATTCTCGCTGCGCTCGGCCTGCTACTGGCAGCCTGCGGCAGCGCGCAGCCGGCCCTTCCCGAAGCCAACTCAGTTGATAGCATCCAAGCTGCTGTGCAGCCCGCGGCCAGTTTTGAAATGGCCTGGCTGAACGGTGAAAGCCGCGAAGATGCTCAGGGGGCCGTAACGGTCATAGTCACAGGCAAAATCCTGTCTGCTGAGCCGGAAACCTTGGATTTCGAAGTGGTGATGGATACGCACTCGGTCGAACTGAACATGGACCTGGCTCCGCTGGCTACCATGACCACAGACACCGGGATGTCGGTTGACGGATTAGTCTGGGACACAGACCAAAGCGGCCATCATGTAAGCGGAGTCCTATCATTCCCAGCCACCGTAAATAGCATCTCAATTCTTGATGGAGCCAGAGAAGTAACACTGACGATCCGCGATGTGGATGCCGCCGAACGTATCTTTATCTGGCAAGCGGAAAGCTAGAACTCGGTCAAAGTATGAGGAACGGATAGGCATGAATCCAAAGCAATTGGTGCTTCTGCTTGGCACATGCGTTGTAGTGATCACCATTGGCGTGGTTATGGTGTCAGTGTTCGGGATCGGCTTCAGCGCGTTTTTCCTAGCCCTTGCGATTCTATGCCCCCTTTCGCATCTGTTGATGATGCGTTCCATGTCGCATGAAAAGAATCATTCGAAATCGACCACCAACCGGAGCGAGGAGAAATCCAATGTCCAGAACTGCCACTGAGTTTAAAGCGGAACGCCGACGCCGAGAAAGATCGCAGCGCCTCACACGCGGCCTCATTTTCCTAGTCATCATCATCGCAGTTCTTGGCGTGGCGGGGTATTACCTGAAGACAGGCCTGTTCAGGCCCGCACCACCCCCAATGGCCGGCACCGTGATCGACGTGGAAGCCGCAATGAATGGATTCAACATGTATGAAATCAGAGTACCGGTCAATGAACCAGTCACCATCAGGTTGACCAGTCTTGACAATACCCACCACACAGATGGTGGGGGCAAGCACCAGTGGGCTGTTGACGAATTGGGCGTCGACATAATCGCCCCGGCTTTGGGTTCCAGCTATGCAACCTTTACACCCACTGAAGCCGGCAGCTATACGTTTTACTGCGACATTTGCTGTGGGGGGCGGGCAAATCCTTCCATGAACGGCACGCTGATCGTGGAGGGTTGATTTGACCCAATCGCGAAAGATCGTCATTGTTTCAATCCTGGGCGTGATCGCTCTGGGTGCCATTGCCCTGGCAGGTTTCTGGCATCCCAACGCGCCGCATGAAGAAATGCTTTCTTACCTGCCGGCCATTACTTTGCCCGTCGTGCTAGCGGCTGGAGTAATCGATGGAATCAATCCCTGCGCGTTTACAGTTTTGCTGCTCTTCATCACTGCCATGTTGGCCAGTGTGCAGGGAGGAGCGCAGAGCGTAAATGCCATTCGCGCTCGGTTGATCACCAGAGGCGGCATCTATATTGCCGCCATCTTTTTGACCTATCTGGCGCTGGGGATTGGGTTGCTTGGCACCATCGACCTGCTTACGCGACAGCATCTTCCGGCCCGCATTGGGGCCCTCGTCGCTGTCCTGTTTGGGTTGTGGATGCTTAAGGATTTCTTTCTGCCCAACTGGGGCTGGCGCCTACAGGCGCCCAGTAAGATCGGCGACATGGCACACAAGGCTGCGCAGACCGCAACGGTGCCCGCGCTAGTCATTGGTGGTGTCTTGATCGGCCTGTGCACGGTTCCGTGCAGTGGCGCGGTCTATCTGGGCATTCTGAGCCTTCTCGCCCTGCAACCCTCTGCTTGGTTGGGATACAGCTATTTGGTGCTATACAACCTTGTATTCATCCTACCCTTGGTGGCAATTCTGATCGCCGCTTCAGCCCGCCCCACTTTGAATCGCCTGGCTCATTGGAACCTGCACAACAAGGAATGGGTGCGGCTCATATTGGGCGCGGGTGTTGTGATGATGGGCCTGCTCATACTGGCGACGGTTTGATTACTATCTCTATCGACCCCATTATTTTCAGCATCGGGCATTTCATGCTCCGCTGGTACAGCCTGATCCTGGTCATCGCTGTCGGCATTGGGCTCTGGCTCACCGGCCTCGAAGCCGAGCGCAAAGGTCTCAACAAAACAGAGATCTATGACGCCGCCATCTGGATCATGTTAGCCGGGTTGCTTGGCGCCCGTCTATTCCACGTGATCGATCACTGGTCGCACGAGTATGTGACAGATCCCATTCGAGCTCTGTATATCTGGGAAGGCGGGCTGGCCATCTGGGGCGCCATCATTGGCGGCCTGATCGCCGTGGTGGTGATTGCAGGGAAACGCCGCTGGAAGTTGCCACGCGTGCTGGATGCATTCGTCCCCGGTGTAGTACTGGCGCAGGCTATCGGGCGCGTGGCCTGCATCATCACCGGAGATGCTATGGGTCCACCCACCGCTGGTCCGTTTGGGATTGCCTACACCAACCCTAATGCAATGGTGCCACAACTGGGGGTGTTTTACACTCCCATGCCAGTTTATGAGATTATCGCCAACATGGGGATCTTTGCCCTGGTCTGGTCATTGGGGAGGCGCAAGCTGGCAGACGGCAACTTGTTCCTGATCTACGTGACGCTTTATAGCTTTGAGCGCTTCCTGCTTGGATATACCAGCGCCTACATGCCGGTTGCCTATGGATTGAATCAATCGCAGTTGATCGCCTTGGGTTTGCTTGTTGTGGTAGCGGTTTTTCTCGCCTTCCGTGCGGTTACCGGGGCTAAAGTGAAGCCGCTCTCTGCAAGGTAGGGATTCCTGAACCGCGTCGAAGCGCTTGAGGATAATACTCAGCAAGAGCATCAAACGCCGCAGCCGCTGCCACCTCCTGAGGTCGAGGGTAGTAAGTTGTTGTCAGCCAGCCATTCATGCACGGCCGTAAATCCGGAGCTTGAGGAATAGGTTCGACTCACAAGTTCCTGCCCATCGATTTCTGCAAAATTGCGATCCTGCGCGGACTGAAAATATTGAGCCAATTCCACATATTGGTTCGGGTACCAAAACGCGTTTGCGTACTTGGCTGCGTCGACCATTTCTTCCTTGCTGGCCCCCTGAGATGCCATCAGTTCCAGCAAACCCAGCATCGCCATTCCGTGGTTGCAATCGGGAAAATGAGTGGGGTTATTGCAGCAGGGCCGGTAGACTTGGGACGCCACCTCTTCTAAGCGCCGCTGTTGAACCATTGTGAGGGGAACGATCGGTATGCTTGCGTACAATTCCCCTAAAGGTCTGGTCGCCAGCGTCCAGCCGCCCGTTGATGCAAACCTGCCAATCTGCTCTTCACCCCCTTGCATCATTGGGCCCTCCGTAAGAATGGGATTTTGGTTCGACAAACCCAAAGCCCAAAAGAAGTTAAGTAGAAAATAGGCATTTGCCTGTTCAAAACGATCTGCGAATCGCTGTCCCGATCCAAGATGGCAAGCTGAGCTTCAGTCAGGGGTCTGTTAGCCTGCTGATAGAGCTGGACAAAGGCATCCCGATCGATTGCGCCGACTTCCAGCAATTTCGGCCCTACATCACCGAACTCGGTTGGCAGCGCGTAACCTTCCGGTGGATTAACTTGCTCGCTTAGGGCAATATGCTCGGCGTGTTCGTCCTGGTTTGTGGCTGCAGCTGTTTCAGAGCTTTGCGGTCCTGGGTCAGTAGCGCCCTGGCCCCACAAAACGTATCCGCTCCCGATCCCTGCCAGGAAGGCGACAAGGGTAACTAAACCCGTTACTCGCCGCCAATCGATCCGAGTGATCTTGAATTGAAAAATAAACTCGGGTTGCTTGGGAACGGCTCTTCGCTTATTCGCTTCAGGTTTGAAACCATATCTGCTGTTTGATTTTCTACCCATCCATACCTCATTAGCGTGATCGCTCAAGTAAGCTGCTTGGTTGCGCATATTTATAAAGGGCATATGGGATTTATGTAATCGTCGTTATCCCAGTTTTTTGTAGGCAAAATTGCCTAGCCTTCGGATATGTTCCTGCTCCAAGGGTAATCCCGCGATGACATCTGACCCGTCTCCATCCCCGCTGAATTGCCTGCACATTAATAATTGAAAGCACTCTATAGAAAACAGGGGTAAAGGAATAGAGTTGCAGAGAACATTTTCCATTCGAAAAGAGGTTGATATGGCAATCCCAAAAACTCGCATCCTGCCCCCGGAGCAGATAGAGGCTAATGCGATATTGCAAAGCACAGAACACTCCGATGTAGACGAGGAAACTGCAGCCCACAGGCGGGAATATGTCGGGTTGATGGGCAAATTCTGGTTCGCAGCCGCGGTATCCATCCCCGTAATGCTGGTTGCATATCCAGAGTTGCCGTGGTTCTACCTGCCCAATCTGTTTGTCCGAGAAGTTTCCGAAACCCTCATCCGTGGGTTGTTCATTCTGTCCGGCCTGGTCACCCTGCCGGTGATGGCTTATTCGGGCCGCCAGTTTTTCACAGGCGGATGGGCGGCTTTCAAGCATCACTCCGCGGATATGAATACTCTAATTGCACTGGGAACCAGCGCCGCCTGGATTTATTCCAGTGTGGCCTTGCTTATTCCCGGCATCTTTCCAGAGGGAACCGCGACCCCGTTCTATGACGTAACGGCGGTGGTCACAGCCCTGGTTGTCCTTGGCCAAGCGCTGGAAGTGCGCGCCAAAGGGCAGACCAGCCAGGCGATCCGCAAACTGCTGGACCTTCAAGCCAAGACGGCGCATGTCCTGCGCGACGGAAACGAAATCGAGATACCGGTCGAAGAAGTGCTGGTTGGCGACATCGTGATCGTGCGCCCGGGTGACAAGATCCCCGTGGACGGAGAAATCATTGAAGGCGCCTCTGCCCTGGACGAGTCCATGGTGACCGGCGAGAGCATGCCGATAGACAAAAAAGTTGGCGATGAGGTCATCGGTGCAACAATGAACACGACCGGCAGCTTCAAATTCCGCACCACCAAAGTCGGCAAGGACACAGCTTTGGCGCAGATCGTCAAAATGGTGCAGGATGCCATGGGCAGCAAGGCGCCGATTGCCCGCCTGGTCGATGTGGTCTCTTCGATCTTCGTTCCGGCGGTGATGATCATTTCCATCTTAACTTTTCTAACCTGGATCACTTACGGCCCCAGTCCTGCGCTGGCCTTTGCCATCGTCACCGGTGTGACGGTGTTGATCATCGCCTGCCCCTGCGCAGTCGGCATGGCGGTACCCATGAGCCTTGTAGCCGGCGTTGGCAAAGGAGCCGAGCACGGCGTCTTGATCCGCAATGGCGAAGCCTTGCAGACTGCTTCGCAATTGAAGACTATCGTGCTCGATAAAACCGGCACGATTACCAAAGGCAAACCTGAACTAACAGATGTCATTCCTGCGCATGGATTTGAGGAGAAAAACCTTCTTCTCTACGCCGCCAGCGCTGACTGGCGAAGTGAGCATCCTCTTGCCCAGGCCATCGTGCACGGAGCACAGACCCAGGGAGCCCAATTGATCGAACCTTCTTCGTTTGAAGCAGTGCCGGGCCATGGAGTAGAAACCGTTGTCGATGGCAAAAAGGTTTTGGTCGGCAACAGCCGTCTGATGAGCCGCAACAATGTCGACGCCAGCAAAATCGCAGGAGAAGTTGAGCGCTTGCAGGGCGAGGGAAAGACGGCAATGTACGTGGCCGTAGATGGCAGTGCTGCTGGCGCGGTCGCAGTGGCCGACACGATCAAGGAAGATTCCATTCAGGCAGTGAAGGTGATAAAAGACATGGGCCTGGAGGTGATCATGATCACCGGCGATAATGAGCGCACTGCTCGGGCCATCGCGCGCAAAGTTGGCATTGAGCGTGTGCTGGCTGAAGTGCTGCCGGAGGATAAGGCCACCGAGGTGCATATGCTCAAGAAGAACGGCAAGGTTGGCATGGTGGGTGATGGCATCAACGATGCCCCAGCGCTGGTGGAAGCCAATATTGGCTTCGCCATTGGCACCGGCACCGACATCGCCATTGAGGCCGCCGACATCACCCTAATGAGTGGTAGCCTGAAAGGCGTAGCCTATGCCATCGAAATTTCCAAAGCCACCATGCGCAACGCCAAACAAAGCCTGTTCGCTGCCTTTGCCTACAACACACTGGGCATCCCGGTGGCTGCCGGTGTGCTGTTCCCCTTCTTTGGGTTGTTGCTGTCACCGATCATTGCCGGAGCGGCAATGGCCGCTTCCAGCATCACCGTGGTAACCAACGCAAACCGTCTGCGGTTCTTCAAAGCCAGGGCGTTTGCGTCTTAACCATTGAACTTACTTGACTATCAGACTAGGAGACTGAATCATGAACATAGGATTGCTTTTCGTCAATCTTGCAGGCTTAGCGTTGATCGGCCTGATCGTGTGGTACTTCTGGTTATACCGGCGCGAAGGGGTTCAGGTAACAGAAGTCGGTGGTTTCCAAGAAGCCACTATCACTGTCAAGGGCGGCTATGACCCCGATGTGATCGTGGTCAAAAAGGGCAGGCCTGTGCGCTTGCACTTCAACCGCAAGGAATCATCCATGTGCAGCGAAATGGTGGTCTTCGATAGGATCGGCCAGTCCGCCAAGCTGCCGGAAGGCGAAACCGTGACGATCGAATTCACCCCCGAGCAGAAGGGCGAGATCCCCTTCCAATGCCAGATGGGCATGCTGCGAGGCAAAGTGGTCGTCGAGGCTTAACTACTACTCCTCGACTTCTGGAAGTTTGACTACGGAGAGCCAGTACTGCTTGAACGAGGCGACGACGTTGACGAATTTCTCCATACTAACTGGTTTGACAATGTAAGAGGACGCAAAGTGTTTGTAACTTTCGATGACGTCCTGTTCATCCTGCGAGGTGGTGAGCACAACGACGGGAATACGCTTGAGAACGGGGTCATTTTTGATGGCCGTGAGCACCTCGCGGCCGTTCATTTTGGGAAGATTCAGGTCTAAGAGAACCAGGTCTGGCCGAGAGGAGTTCTTGTATTTACCCTGACCCTTCAGGAAATCCATGGCGGCTTCCCCATCCGGGACCACATGAAGGTTATTACGCAGCATGCCTTCCTTGAAGGCTTCTTGCGTCAAGCGAACGTCCCCAGGGTTGTCTTCCACCAGCAATATATCGATCATTTCCATCTTTTCGGCCATCGTTCGGACTCCTTATCGCAAAAAAGCTCAGATGCCGGCTACTCCCAAGTGACGCTGGATAAAGGTGGGCGGATAATAAGCCCAGTAGATCACGAACACGGCCGCCAAACCAAGTACCCGGCTGGCAAGCGACCACCAGGGAAGTTCCGACCAGCCGAGACCGAAAGCAACCAAGGGGCTGCTGAACCAAATAAGGATGGACAAAGAAACCAGCAATACCCGATATTTCTGTACTCGATCCTTCACGCGGAAGAACAAGGAAAAGTAGGCCAGCGCAGCCAGTATTTGAGGTAATAGGATAAATAGGGCGACGATCAATATATTCAAATCAGGAGCATCAGACCCGTATTGGAGAGAAGAAGTGCCGTTTTCGTGAATGACGCCAACAGGCCGCAGAACGAAAAGCAGGTAAGCCGCCAGACTCAGGAACACCAAACCATAAAAACCTGCCAATGGCCGAGCCCAGAAACGATTCCCGGTAAAAAGATAGACCAGGTAATAAAGCAATCCCCACAAGGCAACGCACAAGACCAGGGTGGATAAAAGCGTAAGAATAATATGGGCAGTTAGGTTGTTGATGTCGGAAAGGGCCATCCAAGTTTCCACAGTTCCCAGCGCGATGTTTACGCCGAGGGCCAGCCACCAGATCCGGAAGGCGGACCATGCAAGCCTGTCATCACTGTCGGTTAATTGGCGCTTGCCGAGTTGGAACGCAATGTAAAGGCACAAGGACCCCGTGGCCAAGATAACGATTTGGGTGAAAAGGGCTGTTGGACTCATATCAACCGACTGGCACGATCTTCGATCGTCTCAGCCGCTCCTTCCGTTTTAGGGATTTTCGCGTCGGCGCTCCAGGGTTCCGGCGCCGTTGGAAATGTGAAGTGAAACGTGCTTCCTTTGCCAAGTTCGGATTCCACCCAAATTCGCCCCCCGTGACGTTCGACGATTTTCTTGCAGATCGCCAAACCAATCCCGGTGCCTTCATACTTCTCGCGCGGATGAAGGCGTTGAAAAATGACAAAAATACGCTCGGCGTGTTTGGGATCAATGCCAATGCCGTTATCCACGACCTTAAATTCGGCAAATCCGCTCGAAATCTGCGCATTGATACTAATCGAAGGTCTTCGCTTTCCCTTAAATTTGATGGCATTGGAGATGAGGTTTTGGAAGACCTGGGTCAATTGATCCTTATCCGCCATGACCACAGGCAAATCGTCGAAGATGACAATCGCCTTTTCACCTTCAATAGTCATTTTCAAATTCTGCAATGCATCCGTCAGCGCAGCGCCGCTGTCCACCGCCTGCGGCGACCGGCCGCGCGTGCCGACGCGCGAAAAGGCCAACAAATCGTGGATGAGACGCTGCATGCGAACGGCGCCGTCCACCGCAAATCCAATGAACTCCTGCGCATCGCTATCCAATTTTTCCTTATAGCGAGTTTCCAGAAGTTGCATGTAGCTGGAAACCATTCTCAGCGGTTCCTGAAGGTCATGTGAGGCCACGTAGGCAAACTGTTCCAGCTCCTTATTGGATTCGGCAAGTTCCTGGTTTGCTTTGAGCAATCGCTGCTCGACCTGCTTTCTTTCGGTAATATCGATCACCGCGGTCAATGAACAGGGATCGTCGTTGACCAGGATCCTTTCGGCCGAAAAAAGGAGGAAGCGTTTTTCACCATTACGATCGGTGTGGGTAACCTCCACATTGGAGACCGACCCTTTCTCGCGCACCTCGTCGACGATTCTACTTCGCGCCCCCGTCGCCATCATACCGAGTTCGACAGACGTCTTGCCAATCGCGTTTTCCCGAGTAAGCCCAAAAATCTGACCAAAAACAGGATTGAAGTCCAAAAGCCGGCCATCTTGTAGACGAGCTAAAGCCAAACCTACTGGGCTGGCACGAAAAACAACATTAAAGCGCTCTTCGCTGTCACGCAAGGTCTTATTGGCAATTTCCAACTCTTTATTCTTACCGACCAGGCCGTCATTGCGAAAGGCAAGATCATCGAGCAACAGATTGAGAGCAATAGCCAACTTTGTTTCTATGGTTTCAGGTGAAGGATTCCGCGGGAGCGAAACCCGTGCGAATAAATCGCCAACGGACGCGGCACCCATGACTTCAAATATCTCATCGAATGTCGGAGATCGTTTCATGCCGGGATGCCGTTTTTGCGCAACCAATCACGTGCTTCTTGCTCTCGGGCAAAGCCCTTCAGCCGCAACCCTATTCCAATTCCGAACATATCTGCCGCAACGCGAACAATCGCATTCATATTGAAAAACGCAATGAACGAATCATCCCGGTGCTTGCGAAAAAATTGTCCCCAAATGGCCCGATACTCGGCATCCACGGCGCCCAGCTTGCTCCCATCCCCAAGCAGTGCAAAGGGCTTGCCATCCTCTCCGAGCCAGCTGCTTAGCGCCGAAACAAGGGCTTCGGCATCAGGCCCGGTTGCTCGCGTTTTTTCTTTGAAAGACAAAAAGGCTAAACGCGCTTCAGGATCCCAACTCATCTCGATGTTGCCCCGCAAAACCCTTTCCATTAGCGTTTCTCCTCTCTTTGTTCTCCGTTCCCAAATGTCAGTATTCTTCGAATCCAAGGATCCCGAACCACCTACAGGTGACAGCTTACAACATTTTATTGCGAGAATGGCTGCGGTTGGGCAATGAAACCGATGGGCTTGTGACGTATGTCACTATTCATACCCAGCCAAGAAACGGATACTTAGGTGGATCGAGAGTCGTGGATACCGAAAAGATCGAGACCTTCCTTTGCGCCGCAGACAACCTGAGCTTCTCCGAGGCTGCTAAGCTGCTACACCTCAGCCAGCCCAGTGTCAGCCACCAGATCAAAAGCCTGGAACAGGAGCTGGGCGTGGAACTATTCAAGCGCAGCAGTTCCGGATTGGAGCTGACTGAAGGCGGCCGCGTGTTGCTGCCCTGGGCACGCCGGCTGATCCATGATTCGGTCAATCTCAAGCAAATTATGACCTCCCTGGAGGAGGACATAGTTGGCGAACTGCGCATTTCCTGCAGCACCACAGCCGGGAAATACATCCTGCCCCAGATCGTCGCCCGTTTCTGCAGTCGCCACCCGGGCATCAAGGCGCGCATCCTCACCTGCCGCCCTGAACGCGCCACCCTGGACCTGATGGAAGGGGAAGCCCATATCGGTGTGTTGAGCACTGAGATCAATGACCTAAACTTCGAAGCCCAGAACTTCTTCAAAGATCAGGTGATCTTGATCGCTCCCTCGTCCCATCCGTGGGCGAAACGCGCCTCAATCGAACCTCAAGACTTGCTGGAGGAGCCGTTCATTCTAAGGGAGCAGGAATCGGGAACGCGCCGGGTGGTGTTGGAAGAATTGGCTAAGCATGACATCAGCCCGGACGAATTGCGCGTCTTGATGGAACTGGGGAACGCCGAAGCGATCGTAGCGACCGTGGCTGCGGGTTATGGCGTTTCATTTGTTTCGCATTTGGCAGCTGTTGACCTGATCAAACAAGGGTCGATAGTCCAGGTTCCTGTTGATGACCTGTCCTTGCAACGCTCAATTTACATGGTGCGCAAACGGGTCAGCGCGCCGCATCGCCCGCGTGACACTTTCTGGACCTTCATTCATGCGCCAGAGAACGCCGACTTGCTTTCCCTTCCGGAGCAACCGGTGAGGCCGCTTCTCAAATCACCTTATGAAGCCGGCATTCAGTCCGAACCTTCGAATTAGCTGCTTCACTTCATGGCAAAAACAGACACCTCGATCGAGGTGTCTGTTTTTTTGTATTGAGCAATCGAAGGTTTACGCAGCCGGGCTCTTGCGGAACACATTGAAAATAAGATGCGAGGTGAGCCAGGCACCAGCGACGATGGCCAACGTGGCCACGATAGAGCCGATGGATAGTTGAGGTAGGCCACTAAGCGTGTGGCCGATATTGCAGCCACCCGAGCAGACCGCACCGAACCCCATTAGCAGACCGCCGATGAAAACCTGAAACAGCACTCCCGATGTTGGTACGCGGAATTTGAACTCGCGATTAATCAACGCGGCAACCAATGCACCCAGGATGATACCGATGATGAGCATCGTGCCCCAGCCAAAGGTTTCCCCCAGGAAAATCCCTTTGACCAAGCCGATCCATCCATCGGTGATTCCCAATGGATAGTTTCGCCCCGCGGCAGCCGACAGCGGGAAAGCTACGATACCGATCAAGCCGATGACAATGCCAGTCGTCATCCAACCCCAACCGTGGCTGGCGCCCTTTGCCTTTGCAGCCTTGGTGCGCGCCGCGGCATTCTCCAGGCTGAATGGCTTGGCCAGAAGCACCCAAGCGACGATAGCGACGATGGCGATACCGAGTGCCAGCAAATAATAGGGAACGCCCAAAATATTTGCCAGCGTGAGGCTGCCGCCCTCCGCGGTCTTGATGATGGTGGATTCTTGTAGTGTCTTTGCGATCGGGTTCATGAATCCGCCGGCCGTGTAGAAGGCGCCGATCACCAAACCGGCGGCCGCCACCATGGCGCTGACCATACCTTCACCGGTGCGATAAGTGAGACCGCTAGCGCAAGCGCCAGCCAGCACCATGCCCACGCCAAAGGTGAAGCTGCCCAACAAGTTGGCGCCCCAGAAGAACGGCTTTGGCGCCGTCGCCGCGATGCCGGTTACATCCAGCAGGGCAAAGCCGATCATCTCGACCAATATGGCGACACCCACCGCTTTCAGCAGGGTGTAGTCGCGCAGCAGGACCGAGTCGCGGGTGGCGGAGTTCATGCAGAAGCGCCCGCGCTGCAGGGCATAGCCGAATACCAGGCCAACGCCCAAACCAGAAAGAACAATAAGAGACATGTGATCTCCTCATTCGGTCAATCGGCCCCAGCAAGCCGTCTGACGCGGGTAAAGTCTGGATGCTGGCCCAGTGTGCGTTACTTGAGTCCGTATGCCTCGATGAACATGCGATGCTTGGGTCCATCGATGCGCTCGGTGCCAAGCAGCTTGTGCCCCTGTTTGGTCAGGTTGCGCGGAATGCGTTCCAGGGACAACGGATAATCCAGGATGACTTCCAGGATCTCGCCCTTGCCCATCTTCTTTAGCGTGGCCAGGGTATCCATATCCGGATAGGGGCAGATCATCCCGCACACGTCCAAAGTTTTTGTCGCCGTGATCGTTTTTTCCATTCTTCCTCCTAGTAAGAAAAGCTCAGCTTTGCGCCTTCGATTTCGAACATGAAAGACGAAGCCATCATGACCTCAGCTCCTTCACGCAAATCTTCCTTTTTGATGTCACAGATATCCAAGCCCAACTCGCACAGGATGAAGCGCCCGTCTAAGGTGCGGATGGATTCATACAAATGGATGGGATCAGGTTGACCTTTCTGGTTTTGATATTTCTCCAACTCGCCTTTAGCCAACATCTGCGCCCCACCCGGCTGGACAAAAAAAAGCACCTGCTCTCCGCTGGTGGCGATGGACGCAGCCATCACCAATGAAGCCAGCACGGAGTGGGCATCGTCGTGGTTGAGTACCACGACCATCTTTCCTAAGTCGTTAGTCATAGGCTCCTTTCCATACAGAGCCGTTGGCCATCTTGGGGATTGCTTCGTCGGCCTTCGGCCTCCTCGCAACTGCGGAAAGCAAGGCTTTCCTTGGTTCGGTCATCTTCCTCCTTCAAGAATTTCTGAATACGTGACGTTATTGCTGGCCGAATGCCTCGATAAGCAACCTGTGCTTAGGACCTTCAATTCGTTGCGCGCTTATCAACTTGTGGCCCTGTCTCGCCAGGTTGCGCGGCATTTTCTGCAGCCAGAGTGGTTGATCCATCGTTACTTCCAAGATTTCGCCTTTGGTCATCTTTTGCAGTGCAGCCAAGGCATCCATGAGGGGAAAGAGACAAATCAAACGGCAAAGGTCCATTGTCTTTGCAATCACCGTCTTCTTCATAC
>DATDRZ010000085.1:0-85221 GCA_035291465.1 Anaerolineales bacterium | reverse complement strand
GTTTATGGCCTCGGTTCTGGGTTTCCTGTTGATCGCGCAACGATACCTGGAATCGCCAACTCGAGCCAACTGGGGCTGGTTGGCCGCGGCCGCGGTGGTCGCCACCTTCCTCCGCTACGCAGGTCTGGCACTGGTCATCAGCGGAGTATTACTGGTTGCCCTGGCTTGGAGGAAATCCTGGCCTCGCGCCGCTGGTGAATCGATCTCATTCGGCCTTCTCACCTTGGCGCCGATAACGCTATGGGGCTTTTTCCATAATTTTCCCGTCAGCGGTGAATTTTTTGGGTCGCACCAACAGGCAGACTTGGTGGGAAATATCATTTCTGCCGCACAGAAATTTACCAGTTGGTTTCTTCCTGCGAACTGGCCGGGCTTGCTGCAAATCCTGATAGTCGCAATCCCCTTGCTTGTGTTGATTTCTCTATCCACGCGTGAGCGCTGGGCGGACTGGTTCCAGCGCCTGCAGAGTTCTGCCATCCTTCCCATTGCGCTCTTTTTTGCGGTCTACGGCGCCATGCTGATCTTCGCCATCAGCTACAGCGAACATCGTTATCTGAGCAGTCAGCGTATCCACGTGATCATCCTGCCCGCTTTGCTTGTGCTGATCGCGCTAACCGCTCAAATCTTCGCGCCGAGGCTAACGCCGGGCTGGCGCAATATCCTCTTCGCTTTCTTCGGGTTGTGGCTGGCCTTCCCCCTGACTCAGGCGATCGATTACGTTTCATCATCGCGGAAAGAGGGAGATGTCAGCGATTACAACGTGTACAACACCGGAGTCCTACGCGAATCGGATATTTTCGCTGCACTGCAAACTATGCAATTCGGTGACGGCGATCGCATTTTCAGCAACAATGAAGCCGCCGCCTGGCTTTACACGCGCCAGCGCGTCTATTCCATTCCGCACTGCAAAGATGAATCCTGCGACGATTTCACCCAGGCATTGCAGCAGTCCGATTCTTGGCCGAAAGATGATGAAACTGCCATTTTGATCTGGTTCAAACGCGACCTGGATTACAAAGGGTTCCTCCCGACCCCGGAATTAATCCAGCAGGTTGTTTCTCTCACTCCGACGTTCACCGGTAGATTTGGCGTCATTTATCGCATAGGAGGGGAATAGCAATTCCCTGAAATATGAAGCAAATTCGCGACTTCCTTTCCTCCAGAAGCTGGATCATCCCCCTGCTTCTTGGGCTTGCGTTCGTCGCACTCACTGCTCGCGGCATCGACTGGGGCATCCGTGGCGGATGGAACCCGGATGAGATCATCCAAAAGGTGATTAAGGCATTACATGGCGAATACCTGTTTGATGAGGATGATTTCACCTACCCCTCACTGCCGAAGTACGCAATGTTCGCAGTTGGGAGGGTGGTGCTGGGACTGGGATACGGCGACCCGGAGGTAACCTGGTGGGCGCGGCTCATCTCCGCCGCGCTGGGTGCCGGCATAGTCGCACTAACATATGTGCTGGCGCGTCGGATCGGGCTTTCGAACGTTTTTGCCTCTCTCGCCGCCCTGTTTGTATTCACTAGCAGCTTGCTGGCCCAGAATGCTCATTTCGCGCACAACGATATCTACATTACCTTCTTCACCCTGCTTGCTGTTTGGGCCAGCTTGCGCTACGCGCAAACTGCGCAGCGTGGTTGGTTCTATTTAGCTTGCTTCACGGTAGGCCTCGCGGCCTCTAGCAAATACAACGGCATCTCCCTGCTGTTGCTTCCGCTGGTGCTATTCTTCCTTGTGGGAGACATCAGGAAATCGAAGCACGAGTGGTTGCGCGTGGTTGAAACACTCGGCCTGGGTCTCGTCCTCACCTTCTTGGGTTACGCCGCAGGTACCCCGAAAGCTCTAACCTGGATGACCTTCTATTTCAAGCGCATGGTCCCCGACTTCCTGGCCCACGCCGCCTATGGTTACCAGCCCGATTCGGTCCGCGGCCTGATCGGCCAATGGGGCACGCTGACCTCCGCACTGGGTGTGCCCTTCGCGATCTTGGGAGCTCTTGCATTTGGCTATGCGGTAGTTGAGGCTGGCAGGCAGATCAAGGATGAAACCGCCAGCGCAGCCGCGCCGAAATTGGTGATCCCTATGGCTATATTGGCCATCGATCTGCCCATCATGCTATCGTACAACTATCAAGCCCGGTTCTTCTTGCCTATGGTGCCTTTGCTGGCCGTGCTCGCCGCGCAGCTTGCCCAAACTGTGTTTCACTGGCTGGAAAAGCGAGCCAGACCCGCGGGAAGCTGGGCCTTTACCTTGGCCGTGGCTGGCCTACTGATCTTTTCCTTCCTGCGCGTGATTGGAGTGATGCTGTTGTTCGAAAACGACGCGCGCATCGCGGCCGGTGAGTTCATCGCCCAATTACCCGATGGAAGATCCTTGGAGCACACTTTTTATCCGCCCTACATGAACCAAACCGCTTTCGCGCGTCAACACAACTATCCGCTCTATTTCATAAAATACCCTGGAGAAACGGTTCCTACGGGCGGGCGCCTCCAATACAACCAGGGAGAGGCAGGTCTTGACGAGCGAGGGACGGATTACTTCGTCGTGGATAGTTTTACCTTTAACCGGTTCAAGGATCCATTTGTGTGCGAAGCCATCCCCATCGAATGCGAATTCTTCACCAACCTGCTGGACGGCAACACCAATTACGTGCTGATTGGTGAATTCCATTACCGGCTGCCGCCCTGGATCCCGCCGATCTCGGGCTCCTTTCTCAATCCTGATATTCTGATCTTCGAACGGGCGACCTGAAAAATCGGCGCGAAAGCCTCTATGAAAGGGGGAAAACTCCAACAAACACCTATTACACCAGCGACATAGGTCACTTGCCCATCGAGAGATAGCGCTCGCGTTGCTTCTTATCCAGCTTCTCGATCGTGTACCTTAACATCACCCGCGGCATCTTGGCAGCATGCTTGTCCAACCAGGCCAGCAATCGCTTGCGATCAACATCACCGGCATAACGGAGCATCCAGCCCGCGCCCTTGTGCACCAGGTCCTCTGGATCCTTGAACAAGAGCTCGGCGATCTTGTAAGTTTCCTCCACCTCGCCGCTGCGGATGAAGTGCGCCGTCGCCACGATGGCGGTGCGCCGCTCGGCCCATTCCTTGGACTTGGCCAGCCGGTACAAGATCTTTCGCGGTTTGTCCTCCAGGTATCGTCCCACCACGTGATAAGCAGCTAGGTCAACCAGATCCCAGGTGTTAATGCGGTCATGCCGCCGAATATATAGATCGTACAGTTCCTTCAACCGTTCCGGGGTCACCTTCTTGCCCGACGCGGACTTGCCCATGATGCTCATGGCGCCAGCCCGCGCCTCATGCACCTTGCTCTCCAGCAGCTTATCGATCTCCGCCACCGGCATGTCGATGAAATCTTTGGCCAGCGCGAACACCATGCCCATGCGCACCCCGATGAATTCCTTATAGGAATCAGGGAAGTAGCGCTCGTATTTCTTGCGCTCGGATGAAGAAGCCTTTGCTTTCAGGCGCTTCAAGAATTCAATGGCAGTAAGTTTTGTTGTTTTGGTCATTGCGAGGAACGTTTAGCTCGATTTCAGCGGCTGTCTCAAAGCTAATCCCTCTCTCCTGCTAACGCAGGAGAGAGGTGGCGGCGAAGCCGCCGGGGTGAGGAGCATCCTACTTGACCACTCGAAAGCGCAAATGCAGGGCTTCTTTGGTATTCACGACGTCGATGCTTTCCAACTGAACGTGTTCTCCGTCGAACTCATCGAACAAGCGCGTTCCGCCGCCAAACAACACCGGAACCAGATGGACAGAAACCTCATCCAGTAACCCGGCTTGCAGGAACTGGCTACCGATACTCTTTCCGCCCATTACTGCTATATCTTTAGTTCCAGCAATTTGCCTGGCCTTTTTCGCAGCCTCTTCAATGCTTTCCACAAATGAGTACACATGGTTTTCGGGAACTTCTTTCGGGGCGGCATGGGTAACCACGACTGTTGGCACTCGCGCTTGTCCCGTGGGACCATTCGGCCCCCAGTACTGGATCGAAAGGTCATATGTGAATCGGCCAGCGATCATCGCGCCGATGTTCGGAAAGTGCGAAACCAACTCTTTGTTGTGTGGGTCTTCACTGGCGAACGCCCAATCGTGCAAACGTTCACCACCATCACCCAATCCTGCTTCAAGCCGCGGGTTCCGGGCGTTGATGTATCCATCCAGGGAGATGCTGATATCATAAACAACTTTGGTCATTCGTTCTCCAATCTTGAGTTGGGTTTATGCGTTCTCGTAGGCGGCATCCAGATCCTTCACAATGATCTTCTTCATCTTCAGCATAGCATCGAGGACGGCGCGCTTCTTGGGGTTGTCCGGCATGTTGAGATACTCGGGGAGTGCCTTGGGGATGATCTGCCACGAAAGCCCAAAGCGATCCACCAGCCAGCCGCACGCCGTCTCCTTGCCGCCGCCGGCCAGCAGGCCTGCCCACAAACGGTCGACCTCGGACTGGTCTTTGCAATCCACGTAGATAGAAAACCCGTCCCCCTGCGGGAAGCCGCCGTCGACATCCATGGCCATGAATGGCTGGCCATCGAGCTCAAAGCTCGCGCTGATAACGCTGCCCTCTTTCACCGGGCCGCCAGGCCCCCAGCGCTGGATGTTGTGGACCTTAGAGTTCTTGATCAGAGAACAATACAGTTCCACGGCCTCGGCGGCGCGTCCATCAAACGTCAGAAATGGTGTTACTTTGCTCATGTTTTTCTCCCTTAGTCAAAGGTAATCAGTAATCCAGGGACAGTGATCAAGGTTTTTCCTGATTACGGATTACTGTTCACTGATTCCTGAGGCTATCAGCCAGTTTGTCGATCGATTGCTGCATACCGGCATACGAATACACCGCCATCTGCCCCATGGTCCAGTCGCGCTCGATGATGGTCAGTTCGGTCATATCCGGGCGGATGGCGTGAAAGGTGATCTCTGTATGGATCTCGTGCGGGAAATCAGGCGGCATGCCCACCGATGTGGGGTCGACTTTGTTGCCGTCTTTATCGGCCAAGCTCTGCGTGAACTCCAGGAGCTTGTGCGGAACGATCTTGTGATATACGCCAACAGAGTAGTGTTCGAGGCCGCCCTGGTTCTCAGGCGCCTTCATGTGGAACAGGAATTGTCCTCCTTCGCGCAGATCGATCCTGCAAGACGGCGACGTGTAATGTGAAGGCCCCCACCAGCGCATCACATACTCGGGATCAGTCCAGGCTTTCCACACCAATTCGACCGGCGCATCAATGATTCGTTTCACAACAATGTCTTCCTTGATCGGTTGTTGGTCTGTCATATTTTTCCTTTGGCGAATCTTTGTTGGCAAGACGTCCAGAGGTCAGGAAGTCCGAAGTCTATGTCTTTGATCTCCTGACTTCGGGACTTCCAGGCTTCTTGGCTTTGCCTTGCATCTCCTGCAAAAAGGCCTCAAGCGTATCGAGCCTTGCTTCCCAGGTCGGGCGGAATGTATCCAGCCACCTATCCAGTTCCTGAAACGGCTTGGGCTGTAAATAGTACAGGCGCTGCTGGGCCGCCGGTCGCATATCCACGATTCCGGCCTCCGCCAGCACGCGCAGATGTTTGGAAACCTGCGGCTGCCGAATCCGCAATCGGGCCGCGATTTCGCCGACGGGTCGCGGCTTGTCGCGCAAGAACTCAACGATCTTCAGGCGATTGGGTTCGGCCAGGGCGGCCAAAGTTGCGGGGTCCATGCCTCTAATATACCCCAAAAGGAATATTCCTGTCAAGGAATATATAATGCGGCTTTTTATGACAAGCCTTGCGAAGGTTCGACTTGGAATCAATCTTGTTCACAAGTCCAGCCTTCGCAAGGTTGGAAAGAGCGTTACAAAAAACAAATTTTTTCGTTCTTTATTTCATGAGTGCAGAGTTCCTAATCCTTTTGATCATCCTGTTGCTGATCTCGCCCACGATCGCGTTAATTGTTCTTCTTTTGCGATTACTAGGCGTGGTTTAAAGCGCAGGGTGAAATGACCATGACCAGATAACGAGGGAGCCTATTAATTTCAACAAAACGGCGGCGATAACGCCGCCGTTTTGGTTACACGACGATATTTACAAGCTTCCCTTTCACCACGATGACTTGCCTGGGTTTCTTTCCATCCAATTGCCTCTGAACCGCCTCAGATGCCAGCGCCCGCTTCTCCGCCTCGGTATCACTGATGCCCGCCGGAACGGTGATGCGATCGCGTAACTTCCCATTCACCTGCACCACTAGTGTAATCTCATCCTCCTTGGCGGCCTCGTCATTGGCCTCGGGCCAGGGCTGCAGGTGCACCGAATAGGGCTTCCCAATGCGTGTCCATAGTTCCTCTGCGATGTGTGGGGTCACGGGCGCTATCAGACGCAACAGGACATCCTGAGCTTCTACCCACTCCGGACTGCCAACAGCGCCGGCATCTTTGGCTTCCAATATTGCATTGGTCAACTCCATCAGCGCTGAGACGATAGTGTTGAACTCGAACTCGTTGATATCGGTCGTGACTCGCTTGATGGTTTGATGGACCTTTCGCCGAAGAGAACGCCCAACGTCCTTATCCCTCATCCTTCCGCCTTCTTCCTTGCCTGTAAACAGATCCCAAACACGATACAACCAGCGCACCACGCCCTGGATATTCTCGTCGCTCCACGGTCCGCCTTCGGACCAACGATAGGCAAACATCAGGTAGGCGCGCACCGTATCGGCGCCATACTGCCGCACCAGTTCATCCGGGTCGACCACGTTTCCGCGGGATTTGCTCATACGTTGATGATCTGTACTGAGGATCTGACCCTGGTTGCGCAGCTTCAACATGGGCTCATGCCCTTCCACGATGCCGAGATCGCGCAACGCCTTCCAAAAGAAGCGCACGTATAGCAGATGCATCACCGCGTGCTCGGCACCGCCGGTGTACACATCGATTGGCATCCAGTAGTCATACTCCTTTGGATCGAATAGCGCCTTCTCATAGTGCGGGCTCAGATAGCGCAGGAAATACCAAGACGAGCACATGAAAGTATCCATGGTGTCGGTGTCGCGCTCGGCGGGCTCGTTGCAATTAGGGCAGATAGTCTGCTTCCAGCTGGGATGCAGTTTCAACGGGCTTTCACCCGTCGGTTTCCATTCCACGTCGTCCGGCAGCAGCACCGGTAGTTGGTCATCAGGCACTGGCTGCACGCCGCAGGTCTTGCAATAGACCATGGGGATAGGCGCGCCCCAGTAGCGCTGGCGCGAGATCAACCAATCGCGGATGCGGTACCCCACCGCGCCTTCGCCAATCTTGTTCTTTTCCAAGTACGCGATGGTCTTCTTCACTCCCTCGTCGGCGTTGGTACCTGTCAGCGGTCCACTGTTGATCATCTCGCCAAAATGGGCGGTCGCCTCCTTCATGGTGTTGCCATCCAATGGCTCGCTGTCTGGCGGTTGGATCACAGGGCGCACCTCCAGGCCGTATTTGCGCGCAAACTCAAAGTCGCGCTCATCGTGCGCCGGCACCGCCATGATGGCGCCGGTGCCATAGGTCATCAGCACGTAATCCGCGATCCAGATTGGTACCCGCTCGCCATTCACCGGATTGATTGCATAACCGCCGGTGAACACGCCGGTTTTCTCGCGCTCGGTGGATTCGCGCTCGATATCAGTTCGCCGCGTGGATTCTGCCACGTAGGCTTCCACCGCGGCCTTGTGATTTTTGGCGGTTACTTTGGCCACCAGCGGATGCTCGGGCGCCAGCACCACAAACGTTGCCCCCCACAAAGTGTCTGGCCGCGTCGTAAAGATGGAGAACTCATCCCCGCCTTCAGTCCTAAATATGACGTTGGCGCCTTCGGAGCGGCCGATCCAGTTCGTCTGCAGAGTACGTATCTTTTCGGGCCAATCGATGCCATCGAAATTCAGCAGTTGATCGGCATAGTTGGTGATGCGGAAAAACCATTGCTCCAGGTTCTTTTTGATCACCGGAGTGCCGCAGCGTTCGCACACGCGGTTCTCTCCCACCACCTGTTCGCGAGCCAGAGTAGTGTTGTCTTTGGGGCACCAATCCACCGCAGCCATCTTTCGATAAGCGAGGCCCTTTTTGTAAAGCTGCAGGAACAGCCATTGTGTCCAGCGGTAATACTCAGGATCAGACGAAATCGCTTCGCGCCGCCAGTCGAACATGGCACCCATGCTGCGCAATTGCTGGCGCATATTAGCGATGTTCGAGTAGGTCCATTCCTTGGGGTGGATATTGCGCTTGATGGCAGCATTCTCCGCCGGCAGGCCGAAGGCGTCGAAGCCCATGGGGAAGAGCACGTTGTAACCGCGCATGCGCATTTGCCGTGCTTGCGCATCAGCAGGCGCCATGGTGTACCAGTGCCCCATGTGCAGATCCCCGGAGGGGTAAGGAAGCATGGTCAGCGCGTAATATTTGGGCCGCTTGGGATCGATATCGGAATGGTAAAGACCATCCGCCTCCCAGCGCTGTTGCCATTTGGGCTCGATGTCTGCAGGATTGTATTTGTCTGCCATTCTCTTCTCCTAAGAGCTAACCTCTACCCAGCTGCTTAAGCAATTGCTCTTCGATTGCAAGGCACTCCTCCCTTTTCCAAGGGCAAGAGCCTGTCCCGACGAGCCGCTCGCGGCGACGAGGGCAGCCGGGGATGGGTCTGCTTAAACAAAAACACTCCAATCCCTCACCGGGACGAGAGTGTGACTCCCGCGGTACCACCCGCATTGTTCAACATTTCGGCAAAGTTCTGTTTCACAAAACATTGCCTGAAATGTAAACCTCTTTGATTGCGCTAACGGGCGACCTCCGCCGCGGCTTACTCAAGCATGCGAAGCATGCAGTTCAGCCGCGGAGCCTGCTTCCACTGGAAGCGGCAGGCGAGTTAGGCCCAAACTGAGTGCTTTGCTCAGTAGTTCTGCAGACCTCTACCGGACTTTCACCACATCATCCGGCTCTCTGGGCAGATGGCTTAGTACTCCTGCCATGGCTTTGAATATTCTTTTGTGGGTGGGTTTTAGACCCGCTCTCAATCCTCAGTGGACCCAGTGGGATTCGAACCCACGACCTTCTCAATGCCATTGAGACGCGCTCCCAACTGCGCTATGGGCCCAAGAAACCGCTTGTTTATTGCGGTTTCGCAGTTACGAGGAGTATTGCCCGCAGACCAGAGCCTGTCCCGAGCGAGCCGCTCTGCGGCGACGAGGGAAAGCAACCTCTTTGCTTGCGATTCCGCCGTTGCAAGGAGGCCACTAGGCAACTCCACACATCATGGCCAACCTTTTGGCCATCAATCGCACCAGTGGACCTGGCGGGATTCGAACCCGCGACCTCATCAGTGCGATTGATGCGCGCTCCCAACTGCGCTACAGGCCCAGGGAAGGCTTTGACTCAGCAGATGCGAGGAGCACTCGCAGTGCGACAAAACAACCTCCCAGTTTGTTAAAGCCGCGAGATTGTACTGTAGCGCGTAGGGGCTGTCAACTTCGAGGTCTTTGCAGGCTATAATAACCGTCCGTGACGACCGGAAAGAGCGACCTTAGCATCGTCATACCGGTCTATCGAGGGGCCCATCTCCTTAAAGAAAATCTACCCTTATTGAACAACTACCTTTCTCGCCTCTCCGTACAAAGTCAAGTGCTAGTGGTTGATGATGGAAGCGAAGACCCCAAGAAGTGCCGAGCGACGGCCTCAGAGAACGGGGCCCTGTTCCTGGCGAATATAAAAAACCAGGGAAAAGGAGCGGCCGTCCGGAAGGGGATGCTGGCCGCCAATGGCGATGTACGGATTTTCACAGACGCCGATCTACCCTACAAACTGGAATCGATCGGGGAAGCATACTTATTGCTTCGAAACGAACAATTTGACCTGGTGGTTGGCGATCGCACACTTCCGCAGTCGGCTTATTTCGAACTCATTCCCAGCGGGCGAAAGATCAGCAGTCGGATCTTTTCATGGATTGTGCGGGCCATGCTCCTGGGAGAAAACTACGATACCCAGTGTGGTTTCAAAGGGTTCACGGCCAGGTCGGCCCAGGCTACCTTCAACAAGACACGGATCGATCGATTCGCCATGGATGTTGAGGCGTTATGCATTGCCAAGTTACAGGGTCTTTCCATTGGACGCCTACCTGTGCAGCTGCGAGTTTGGCAAGATTCTGACGTGAGCATCCTCAAAGATGGTCTTGCCATGTGCAGGGATCTGCTGCGCATACGATACTTTCTCGGGGCGGGCGCTTACAAATCGACTTGATGTGAATCCGCAATGTCAATAATGAAGAATCTAGTTAGCCGGATCAGCAATTATCGGATCGAAGATCAAAGTCTCCCCTGGCTTTTTTTGGGGATTTGCATCGCCGCCTTTGGCCTGCTCATTCCCTTTCTGGGCTACTACTGGGACGACTGGATGACCTTGTACTTCATGAAGACTACCAGCAATCCCGCTGATTTCATCTATGGGCCTTATCGTCCATTGCATGCTCTCTTGGATGTACTCGAATTCCGCCTGCTCGGCCCATCTCCCCTCGGGTGGCATATCCTCTCTCTTTTGTTAAGGTGGTGCTCTGTCATTCTGGTTTGGCTAACAATGCGCCGGGTTTTTCCTTCAGCTAAGGAATTCGCCAACTGGGTAGCGGTTGTGTTTGCCATCTATCCCAGCTTCCATCAGCAGTCAAGTGCCCTGGTCTATCGCCAGCATTGGACCACTTATGTTTTCTTCTTACTCTCCTTGCTTTTTATGCTCGACTCGATCCGTCAAAAAGGCTCTCGCCAATTCGCGCTGCTGTTGCTAAGTCTGACCACAATGTTGGCCCATTTGTTGACCACCGAATACCTGGTCGGTCTGGAAACCCTACGCCCGATTCTCCTATGGATCTCGATCCCGACTGGAAAAGTGAGTTGGCGGCAAAAGGTGCGCAATGTATCCCTCAGGTGGCTACCGTATCTTCTGGTCGGGCTGGGTTTTGTAGTCTGGCGAGTATTCTTTTTAAATCTGGCTGAAGATCCGAATCCTCCAGTTCTAATCTTTAACCTCCTTAACAACCCTCTGTCCACCGCGGCTGGATTATTAAGAACGGCTATTCAGGATTTGGTTGCCGTTCTTTGGACTCCATGGGCAGATTTGCTATCACCCTCGATATTGGCCTTCACCGATAAATTCGAATTGTTTTCCTGGACTCTAGTAGTTTTCTTGATCCCTGTGTTACTCTTTCTCTGGAGCCGCATCTCGGTTAAGAAGGCTCCGAAGACTGCAGGCGACCAGGGGGCTGGCATTCTGGTGCTGGGTTTGGCCAGTTTGCTTTTGGGTCTGGCCACGAGTTGGATTGTTGGAAGGCAGGTTTCCAGCGGGCTGTTCAGCGACCGCTTGTCCATCCCGGCAATGCTTGGGGCTAGCATTCTGGTGGCGCTTTTCCTGTTTACCTTGATCCCGAATCGCTTCCATCGCAACCTTGTGCTGGTTGTCTTAGTTAGTCTGGCAATTGGCTCTCATTTTCGCCAGGCAAATTCCTACCGGCTCAACTGGATCAGGCAAAAGGACATCGCCTGGCAATTCCACTGGCGCGCTCCAACCTTACAACCCGGCACGCTGGTCATCGGAGACGGCTCGCTTGCTAGCTATCTTGACGAATATAATTCCGCCTTTGCGATCAATACCTGGTATTCCCAAACCACGAAATCGGATTCCCCAGCCTATTGGTATCGTTCTTTTTTTTCTGGATTGCATATCGCAAGTCCTGGGAATTTTGCTGACGGCGCGACCGTTAAAGCAGATTTCCCGGGCATCGACTTTATTGGCAACACCGGGCAATCGATCATCGCTTACTATTCATCTGAATCTCCCTGCTGGTGGTTCCTAACTGCCGCAGACATTGATAACAAAGCCGTCAAACCGGACATGGCTGCGGCGGCGGCCTATATCAACTTGCAGCCTATTCGCCGCGAGGTCAGTAACGAACTTCAGTCGCTCATTGACATCTTTGGCCCAGAGCCTGGCTCCCGTTGGTGTAAGGTTTTTCAGCAAGCAAGTCTTGCCAGCCAGTTTGGAGATTGGGGAAGGATTAGGAATCTTTGGAGTCAGGCCAGCCAAATGGGGTTCGAACCATATTTCGGAACCGAATATCTTCCGATTATTCAGGCTTTTGCTTACACAGGCGAGTGGGACACAGCCAGCGATTTAAGTTTACACGCCTATGAGCTCAGCCCAAAATCACAGTCAATGATTTGCGCTGAATGGACGAAACTTGCAATTGAGTTCCCTGACAAAACGGAGCAGAAATCGGCCCATGATTTGGTAAAGAACAGCTTAAGTTGTTCCGACTAGGCTTGATTTTTTGATAAGCGCGCAAGGATGGGACGAATCCCGAAGGCTATATTCCGCGACGATGTCTGAAAAATCCGCCTGGCTGCGAATTTCTCTTGTGGTCGAACCCGAGCTCGCCGAAGCCGTCTCCGAATTGCTCGCCCGCCACATTCCCGGCGGCGTAGTCATCGAGAGTACCTCGATCGAAGCAAGCATCGAAGAAGAGGGCCGCGCCGTGGGTCCTCTGCGCGTCAGCGGCTATATACCTGCCGATAGCGAACTGGAGAACACCCGGACGAAAATTGAGCAAGGGCTGCGATATCTGTCGCTCATTCGGCCAATCCCCGAACCCGATTACCAGACCGTCCAAGAGGAAAATTGGATGGAGGCTTGGAAAAAGCACTACAGGCCTCTGCCCATCGGTGAGCGCCTGCTTGTCCTGCCCGCGTGGGAGACTACAGCAACCAGCAACCGCATCCCGATCCGCATCGAGCCCGGCATGGCTTTTGGCACCGGCGTGCATCCGACTACTCAACTAAGCTTGCAGTTACTCGAAAACTACATAAAGCGAGGCAATTCAGTCATCGATCTCGGTTGTGGCTCAGCGATTCTAGCTATCGCGGCCGCTAAAATGGGCGCCGAGCCGGTAGTCGCAGTGGACCTCGACGCCCAGGCGCTGGACAACGCGCGCCACAATGCGCGCTTGAATGGTGTAGCTGTCGATATCGGCCAGGGCTCTTTGGCAGAACTATTGGCCGGTCAGTTTGGTTTGGAGAGAGCCGATGTGGTGGTCGCGAACATTCTGGCACCAGTGCTCATCCGCTTGCTCAATCAAGGATTGGCAAGTCTGATAAAACCGGACGGCGAGTTAATTCTTTCTGGAATATTGGCTGAACAGGAAGCGGAAATGAAGAAAAGTTTGGAAAAAAAGAACTTACATATTATCGAAGAGCGCAGGATTGAGGATTGGTTAGGGATAGCGACTAAGTTAAATTAACAATGCTATTGGCTTTTTCCGCAGACGACCTGCCTTGAATTATCGTTGCATCCATCGCTCTAACCCCTCAGGCGGCTGATAGGCCGCCAGGGCATCCAGCAGCTCTTCTGGGTGCTCGGCTTGGCAATACAACCGTTGATGTTCCCAGAAGGTAAAGCCTTCCCGGTTGGCGTGCTCAAGGAATTTCAGCAGCTCGTCGAAATAAGAGTAGATATTCAGCAACCCTACCGACTTCCGGTGCAAACCGATTTGAGCCCAGGTCAGAATCTCGAAGAATTCTTCCAGGGTACCGAAGCCGCCCGGCAGCGCCACGAAAGCGTCCGCCAACTCGGCCATGCGCGCCTTGCGAGTGTGCATGCCATCGACGAGTTCTAGCCGCGTCAGGCGACTGTGGGCTAGCTCAGGCTTGTTGAAGTGCTCTGGCAGCACGCCGATCACCTCGCCGCCCGCGTCCAGCACGGCGTCTGCCACCGCGCCCATTAGCCCCGTGCTGCCGCCGCCAAAAACCAACTGCAATCCACGCGCAGCCATTACCTCACCCATATTCCGCGCCGCCTTAATGTAGCGTTCGCCCACTTCGTCTGAGGACCCGCAAAAAACACAGACCGCTTTCATTTCTGTTCCTCTTTTGCCTCTTCCAGCAATTGCCTGTCTTTCTTACTCAACTCAGCCCGCGCCAGCAAATCTGGCCTTCTCTGCGCGGTGCGCAGCAGCGACTGTTTCCGCCGCCACTGCCGTATGCGGGCGTGGTCGCCAGACTTCAGCACCTCAGGAACCCCCCAGCTGCGAAACTCGGGCGGGCGGGTGTAGTGGGGATACTCCAGCAGCCCGCTGGCATGCGAATCGGTGATCGCTCCGGTAGGGTCGCCCAGGGCGCCTGGCAGCAGGCGGGCTACTGCGTCGATGATGATCAAAGCGGGCAACTCGCCGCCTGTGAGCACATAATCCCCCACCGAGATTTCGTCGGTGACCAGATGCTCTCGCACACGCTCGTCCACACCTTCGTAACGACCGCAAATCAGAGCCATGCGCTCGTTGGCGCTTAACTCCTGGGCTACTTTTTGGTTGAAAAGCCTTCCTTGTGGGCTTAGCAAAATTACCGGTACCGATGACCCCTCTGCAAGCACGCCTTCTATAGCAGAGAAAATAGGTTCGGGCTTCATCACCATGCCCCCGCCTCCACCATAAGGCTCATCGTCGGTCACCTGGTGTTTGTCGGAGGCAAAATCACGGATATTGTGTAACTGAACATCCAGTAGTCCCGCTTGTCGAGCGCGACCGAGGATGCTGGTTTCCAAGTAAGTTCCAAACAACTCGGGGAACAAGGTGAAGACATCGATGAGCATGGGTACATTCTAACCGTGCAAGGCCATTCCGCCGTTTATCAATCCCTAATCACGCGTTCTTGACGCTAATTTTCCGCAGACGGTAGAATGCGGGCATGTACTTAAGAGGAAGCCGCTGGCACATGCAGCGGCAGAGGACTAAACGCCGGACGAACCCGGCGTTTATTGGGCTGATGATCATGCTGATTTTGGCAGCCTGTTACTTCAACCAATATGTGGTGCCCACCCTGCCCTTACCACAATCGCCTACGTTAACCCCAACACTGGATGCCGAAGCTTATGCAAATGCCGGCGCGGCCTTCTTTGTTGAAGGCAATTTGTTGCAGGCTATTTCGTCCTATGAGCAGGCGGTGATGGCCGATCCAGATAATCCCGCCATCTACATCGAATTAGCTCGTGTGCAGGTCTTCGCTGGACGCTATGAAGCTTCCCAGACCAGCGCCAGCAACGCGCTGCTGCTCAGCCCCGACAACCCCACGGCGCTGGCCATCCTGGGGCAGGCGCTGAACTTCCTCGGGGACCAGGCCGGGGCGGAGACCGCGCTCGAGCGGGCGCTGGCGCTCGATGGCAACCTGGCTATCGCTCACGGCTTCTATGCAGAATTGCTTGCCGACCAAGAACAATACGAGCAAGCTGCCGAGGAGTCGCGCAGAGCGGTGGAGTTGGAACCCAATTCGTTGGAAGTGCGCCGCTCGCGCGGCTACGTGCTCGAAGCCACCGGCAACTACGAAGACGCCATCATCCAGTATGAAGCCGCTTTGACCATCAACGATCGCATTGCCGATTTGCACCTGTCGCTGGGCCGCGCCTACCGCGCCGATGAACGCTACGAAGACGCCATCAACGAATTCGTCATTGCCGACTCATTGAACCCCAGCGACCCGCTGCCGGACACATACCAGGGACTCATTTACATCACCATCGGCGAATTCGGCAAGGCGGTGCAGGCCATGCAGCAAGCCGTGCGCGACGATCCGACCAACCCCGTGCGTTATGCTAACCTAGGAGTGGCTTTTTATCGCAACCGGCAGCCGGAAGAAGCGCTGAATGCTTTCCAACTGGCGCTGCGCGGTGGGACGAACGCCGACGGCCTCGTGGTCAATGCATTGCTGCTGGATCGCCCGGACGTAGTCCCCTATTACTACATGTACGGATTGGAGCTGGCGCGCGCTGGTCGCTGCGGCGAAGCGCTGCCCATCGCCTCGGCGCTCAAGGCCGCGGTGCCGGACGACGAGATCGCTTTCGACAATGCGGAAACGATGGAGGAGATCTGCGAAGACCAGGTAGGCCGACTGCAGCCTACCGCGACGCCAACCGCGACCGTGCCGCCGACAGCCACTGAAGATATGATGTCCAACTAGCCGACCATGCGCGTACGACAGCGACGTTCCGAGCTTTTCCACGACCGCGGGTCGACATCGAACCCGTATCGGTTGATCTTGTGGGGCGTGTTGATCTTGGCTGGCCTCTATTTGCTGTATGGCATCGATATCGGCAGAGTGCAGCCGCTGTTCGTGCCAACGCAAACCGCCACCCGCAGCGTGGCGTCGTTTCGCCAGGAAGGCAGCGCGTTCTTTGAAGCCGGCAACCTCAATCAGGCCATCAAAGCCTACCAGGACGCGCTAGCGGTCAACCCGGAGGACTACATCGGCTGGACGGAACTGGCGCGTATTCAGACGTATTCTTCCGCGCTGCTCACTCAAGAGCGGCAGCGCGCCCGCCTGGCGGAAGCGCTGGAAAGCATCGACAACGCCATCGAGCTGGCCCCGGAAGACTCGGCCGCGCACGCGGTGCGAGCTTTTGTGCTGGACTGGACCGCCAGCGCGTCGGGCACCACTGCCGATTACGAAGCCTACATCGCCGACGCCAGCCGCGAGGCGGCGCTGGCCCTGCAATTGGACAACAACAACGTGCTGGCGCTGGCCTACCAGGCCGAGATCTATGTCGATCAGCAGCAGTTCGTGCAGGCCGGCGAATACGCCAAGCGCGCTCTGGCGCTGGAGCCGAATTCTCTGGACACCCTGCGCGTGAGCGGCTACGTCCAGGAGGCCGGCGCCAATTATTCATCCGCTATCGAGCTGTACAAGCAAGCCGCCGAGGTTGCGCCTAACCAGACCTTCTTGTACATCCGCATCGGCCAGAATTACCGCGAGCTGGAACTGTATGACCAGGCGCTGGAGTACTTCGACCGTGCCGCCAACATCAATGAAGTGCTCGGCATCGACGACCCCCTACCCTACATTGCCATCGCCAAAACCTATTCACGCATGGGTGAATTTTTTGCTGCCGCACTGAACGCCGAAAAAGCCGTCGACTTGGACCCGACCAATCCGGATTGGTATGGCCAGTTGGGAATCATCTACGACAAGGCGCGCAATTTCGAGAGCGCCATCCTGGTGCTGCGCTGCGCCGTCGAAGGCTGCTCCGATATCCAGAACACTGCCGACAGCGACGGCCGCTGGACGATCTCGGTGCGCGGATTGCCCCTAGACAACAACACCCTCATCTACTACTACACCTATGGCTCTCGTTTGGCGGCCCTGAACCAATGTGACAGGGCGACCCCGATCCTCGATGAGGTGGCGGCCGCCTACCCCGGCGACGCCATCGTCATAGGTATCGTAAACGAAAGTTACACGGTGTGTGAGAACCTTGCGGCATCCTCCTCTGGTTCCAGCCAATAAGTATCAGAGTTTCGTAAGAGTTTCTGCGGAAGCCAACATTAAATCTTGACTCATCTTTTCAAGATGGTATGATGGGGAGAGTTAGCACTCATTTGACCAGAGTGCTAAACTTGTTAGACAACGCCAAAGGGCGTCAAAAACTCAACTTCGAGGAGGCATTTTATGGCTATATCACTCAAACCGCTCGCCGACCGCGTGTTGGTGGAGCCCATCGAGGACGAAGAAGTCACCCCCGGTGGCATCGTTCTCCCTGAGACCGCCAAGGAAAAACCGCAGCGCGGCAAAGTGCTGGCTGTGGGGCCGGGAGGGCGCGATGAGGACGGCAAGCTCATCACTATGGAAGTGAAGGTGGGCGAAACCGTGCTATTTGCCAAATACTCCGGCACCGAGATCAAGGTGGAAGGCAAGAAGATGTTGATCTTGCGCCAATCGGATCTGCTGGCAATTGTGGCTTAATCCCAAATCAATCAGTTATTAAGGAGAACCAATCTATGGCAAAGATACTCGCCTTTTCCGAGGAAGCACGTCGCCACTTAATGGCCGGCGTGGACGCTGTTGCCGAAGCGGTGGTCACCACCTTGGGCCCCAAAGGCCGCAATGTGGCTCTGGATCGCAAGTTCGGCGCCCCAACCATTACCCACGATGGCGTGACGGTGGCCAAAGAAATTGAGTTGGAAGACCCATTTGAGAACATGGGAGCCCAGCTGCTCAAAGAGGCTGCATCCAAGACTAATGACATTGCCGGTGATGGTACGACCACCTCAACGCTGTTGGCGCATGCTATCGTCACCGATGGCATGAAGAATCTGGCCGCCGGGGCCAATCCAATGATGTTGAAACGCGGCATTGAATCCGCCACCAAGGCTGTCGCCGAGGAGATCAGCAAGACAGCCATCGAGCTGAAGACCAAAGAGGATATCGCCAACGTGGCCTCGGTCTCGGCGCAGGATCGCGAGATCGGCGAACTTATCGCCGATGTGTTCGACAAGGTGGGCAACGACGGGGTCATCACGGTTGAAGACTCGCAGGGTCTGCAATTCGAAACCGAATACGTGGAAGGGATGCAGTTTGACCGCGGTTACCTTTCCGCCTACTTTGTCACCAATCCGGAACGCATGGAAGCCGTGATTGAGGATGTTCAGATCCTCATTCATGACAAGAAGATTTCCGCCGCTCAGGATATGGTGCCGTTGCTCGAGAAGCTGGTCCAGACGGGCAAGCGAAACCTGTTGATCATTGCCGAAGACATCGATGGTGAAGCTTTGGCCACCCTGGTGTTGAACAAGTTGCGCGGCATGCTGAATGTTCTAGCCGTAAAGGCGCCGGGCTTCGGGGATCGCCGCAAAGCCATGCTCCAGGATATTGCCATCCTAACTGGCGCCACAGTGATCTCTGAGGAAGTCGGCCGTAAGCTGGAATCCGCCACGCTTGAAGATCTTGGCCAAGCCGAAAAGGTGGTATCAGATAAGGACAATACCACCATTGTTGGTGGCAAAGGGGACCCTAAAGCAATCAAGGGCCGCATTGAAGAGATCCGCGTCGAGAAGGAAAACAGCACGAGTGACTACGATAAAGAGAAGCTGGATGAGCGCCTGGCCAAGTTGTCGGGCGGCGTAGCTATCATCCGCGTCGGTGCGGCAACGGAAACCGAGTTGAAAGAAAAGAAACATCGCGTGGAAGACGCCGTTTCGGCTACGCGCGCCGCCATTGAAGATGGCATCGTGCCTGGCGGCGGTGTGGCGTTGATCAACGCTCGCGCCGCGCTGAATAAGGTCAAAGCCGAAGACGACGATGCCAAAGTCGGCATCCAGATCGTACGCAAGGCGCTTGAAATGCCCATGCGCCGCATCGCCGAGAACGCGGGACAAGACGGGGCCGTGGTTCTTGATACTGTGCTGCGCATGCATGCCGACACCAAGAATAAGAACATAGGCTACGACGTGTTGGCTGAAGACTACGTGGACATGGTCGAAAAAGGTTGGATCGACCCTGCCAAGGTGACCCGCGGTGCTTTGGAGAACGCTGCTTCTATCGCGGCCATGATCCTGACCACCGAGGCTTTGGTGACCGACAAGCCTGAGAAAGAGAAACCCGCTCCGCCTCCGATGCCGGAGTACTAAACAAAGTGCCAAAACCTGGAGTTTCGTGGTGGGTGAGGCCCACCAGAAACTCCTAAAGCGAAAGGCGCAAGGCATCATTCTTAAACCATAGCGCGTTGCGCCTTTCGCACAGAAGCCCTGCGATGCAGGGCTTCTTTTTTGACGCTGAAGCTAGGTCATGCTATACTTTTGCAGCTTTTGGTTTGATATTCTTGGCCTGATAATCGGCCTGGTTTGACTGATCTGATAATTGTTTGGGCACTAGACCTTGATACAGATGAGTACCCTGGCCGGAGCCACCTGCCGGGGTCTTTTTTTTGTCGGCTGAAGATTTCCCATCTGCAAATTAAATATTGCCGGGGTTCCCACTCCGGCAAGGAGAATAGTCTTAAATGAGTAAAAAAAGCAGTAAGGTTTTACGTATCGTCCCGTTAGGGGGGCTGGGCGAAATCGGCAAGAATATGACCGTGTTCGAATTCGGGGGAGAGATCCTGATCGTCGATACGGGCATCATGTTCCCCGAAAATGACATGCTGGGGATCGATTACATCATCCCCGATTTCCAGTATCTGATGGATAAACGTGACCAAGTGAAAGGCATTGTGATCACTCACGGTCACGAGGATCATACCGGTGCCATCCATCACGTATTGCAGGAAATCAACGCACCTATCTACGCGACCCCGCTGACCCGCGGTTTGCTGGAAGTCAAGCTTGCCCGTGGTAGCCTGTTGGATAAAGCCAAGTTGCAGACGGTGAAGGCAGGCGACACCGTACAGATCGGACCCTTTCAAGTCGAGTTCTGCCATGTATGCCATTCCATCCCGGACTGCGTGGCGTTAGGCATCACCACACCCGCAGGCCTCATTGTCCACACCGGCGATTACAAACTTGACCACACTCCCGTGGATAGCTGGCCGACCGACTACGCCAAGTTGGCAGAGTTCGCCGGTCGCGGCGTTTTAGCCATGCTGGCCGACTCAACCAACGCGGATAAACCTGGCTGGACGCCATCCGAGCGGTTAATCGATCCTGCGTTTGACAGAGTCTTCCGTGACGCAAAAGGCCGAATATTGGTGGCCACGTTTGCTTCGTTGATCTCACGCATCCATCAGGTGGGGGAAGCCGCTCTGCGCCACGGACGCAAGATGGCCTTTGTTGGTACCAGCATGCGCGAGAACGCAAAAATGGCTAAACAGCTTGGTTATTTGGACTTGCCCAATGATTTATTGGTTCCTATCGAAGAAGCCCTTAAGATGAAGCCGGAGACCCTTGTGCTGATGTGCACGGGTTCTCAAGGTGAGCCTTCATCGATTGTGGGGCGTTTAGCTACGGGCACGAATCGCCAATTTGATTTGATCCCTGGTGACACTGTGGTGCTTTCGTCGCACCCAATTCCCGGCAACGAAGAGAGTGTGTTCCGAACCATCAACCGCTTGTTCAAGCGCGGCGCAGAAGTAGTCTATGATCCCATCAGCCCGGTGCACGTCTCGGGTCACGCCGGCCAGGAAGAGATGAAGTTCATGCTCAATCTCATCCGCCCCAAGTACCTGATTCCGGTGCACGGCGAGATGCGCCACCTTCACCAGCATTCCAAGCTGGCGGAACAGGTTGGGTTGCCGCCCGATCACATCGCCGTGGTGGAGAATGGCCAGGCGATCGAATTCCGCGCGGGCAAGATGCACCTGGCCGAACGCGTCCCCGGCGGCTATGTCTTCGTGGACGGCTCCGGCGTGGGCGACATCGGCCCCTCGGTGATGCGCGAGCGCGAAGCGTTAGCCCGCGATGGTTTTATCTTCGTGAACCTGCGCCTGGATTCAAGCAGTGGCAAGTTGCTGCGCGAGCCGGAGATCATCACGCGGGGTTTTGTGTACCTACGCGATTCCGAGCAGTTGCTGGCCGAGACAAGGCGCCATATAGAAAAAGTGGTATCTCAGGCTAACGGCAATTTACAGCAGGATATGGAGCAGATGCTGCGCACCTTCTTCTATGACTCGACCAAGCGAAGGCCGATGATCTTCGTAGTGGTTAATGAGGACTAAAAAAATCGCCTGGCCCCTGCCAGGCGATTTTTTCATTTTACGGTGTTGGGGTCAATGTGTTGGGCGGCGGTGTGCCGAGTGGTGTCGGCGATGGGCCAGGTGTTGGCGTGACCAATTTCACAGGCACGATCAACAATTGGCCCGCAAAGATCGAATTGGGATTTTCCAGATCATTGGCCTCAATAATGGCATCTTCGGTGCTGAAGAAGCGCTCGGCAATCGCTGCTACGGTGTCTCCGGGCATAACGAAATAGAGGATTTCGTGCCCTCGGCCAAAATCCGCTAGGTCATCCGGAAGCAGCGTTGGCGTTGGTACTTCCATGTTGGGATCTGGGATGATCAGCACCTGTCCCACGGTCAAGACCGAGTCGTTATCCAGTCCATTGAGCAGCATGATGATGATAGGTCCTAGTGTCGGGTCTAAGCCAAAGCGTGCCGCCAGGGCGGTGATCGTGTCTCCGGATTGGACTATGTACTCAAAAGGAGCAGATGCTGTTGGCGTGGACGGGATGGGAGTCAGGGTCGGGGTTTCGGTTATGGTGGGGGTATTGCTAGGCGTGAAGGTCATCGTTGGAGTGGGCGTGTCGCTCGGGAACAGCGCACCCGGGCCACCAGCTCGCACCCAGTTCGTGGTCACCAGCAATCCGCCGGCCGTGAGCAAGAGCGATACGGCGCCCAGGCCATACAGCAGGATGTTGCCGCGGCGGATGCCACCGCCGCCACCAACGCGCGCTCGGCGCGTCTTCAACAATGTATAAGGAGGTTTATAGCGCATGTCTGATTCCGGGCGGGATTTTACCCGATACGAAATCAAAACAGATTTCGTGCTTACCTGCGATTAACCTACAGTTACCCGAAAAATAAAGAGCCGGCTTCCACCGGCTCTTTAGCTCGCTACTGGGCAACTACGATTTCCCCGACCATCCCGGCCTCTTCGTGCCCGGGGATGCTGCAGATGTAGGCAAAGGTTCCAGCGTGGTCAGGTGTAACGGTGATCACTTCGGTGTCGCCTGGCGACAACAAGATGTCCACACCTAGTTCCTCGATGACCAAGTCATGATCCAGGGCGCCTGCATTGGTCACCGTGATCTCGATAGGCTGGCCGACTTTGGCATTGATCGTAGTGATGTTCCACTCGATATCACTGGCAATCAGGGTTACTTTCAGTGTGGGAGTCCCACAAGCAACTAGGATGCTGGCCAGGATGGCCAGCAATCCAAGGGTCAAATTGGTTCTGCTAAGCTTCATGCGAATCTCTCCTTCGCTAGATTTATTTGTGGATTTTATCACTTATAAGCCGGGGCTCAAAGGCTCCGCATATCCGGTCATTTCAACATAGCCAACACCGCCGACCGGGTTCCCATTGTGCTGACCTGTCACCCGAACCGCGCCTTCCCAATAGATGGTTGATAGATTGAGCTCCTGGTCCAATAGATAAGGGGCCAAATCCAATTCGAGCCCTGCACCGATGATTCGGATGGTCCATCCCATCGGGTAGACCGCATCTGAATATGGACTGCGCCAAGTATCGTGAGTCTCGATCTCATAATCTCCCGAGGCTAATGGTTGCGTGGTGCCGTCAGGCATGATCAAGGCGCCGCTCGAAAACGGATCAATGGAGCCGTCTTCATGGCGAATTTGATAGAGCATGATCTCATAATTGTCATCAAGCTGGATAGAGAACCAGTCCCAACCAATCTGGTTTGGTTCCAACACATTAGTGCTGAATTCGTGATCCTTCCAGCTTAACCCGGTGACCGCAAAGATTTCGTCGCCGATCCCAATCTCGCCCAGTGTCAACAACCGAGACTGGCTGTAATAATAAGATGCGCTGCTGGGATCAGATCCTTTGCGACTGTAGCCTGCTTCCCCTTGAAGCACAGGGCCCTTTTCATCGATTAGATTAAGCGTAATCCACAAACCCTCGTTGGATGCAGTGAGCAGATAACTATTGCTTCCGGTCTGCTCGACGTTCCAATCTTCCAGCCAAACGCGGTAGGGCTGCACCTCGGCGCCGGCGAGATCAATGGCGCCCCGCGCGAAACGTTGGAAAGCATGGAATTCGCCTCCTTCAACATCGGTTATGGCGAAATGAGCCATATAGATCTGGTCCGCGGCCCACTCACTTGCGCGCAAGGCGGCCTGGTCCGGGGGTTGCATGGCCACGCGGAAAAAGGTGAGTTCGTAACCAAAGTGGCGGCCTTCCGCAGTGTCCAGGTTGCCCGTGTAATACCACCACTCTGTCTGGTAATCATGATGGGGTCCGAAGTCCGCAGGGAAACTCAGCGAGTGCGTGCCATCCGCGCGCGCAAAGCCTTCAATGGGAATAGATGTCGAAATCACTTGCGCCGAAAGATTGCTGGCCTTTTCCTCGCGGCGCGCAAGGAATACCACGGCTAATAAGCCAATGCCGATAACAATTAGGATGACTAAAACGCGCCGCATTTTCAATCAAACCTGATGGTATCTGCCGCGGACCGGCGGCTGGCGCGGAATGCTGGATACAACCCGGCCAATAAAGCCGCGCTTACTGCGATAAGGAACGCCTGGATGAATGGCGCCGCTTCGAGTTGCAGCTGCAATGTCCAACCAAAAGAACGCTTGTTTATTATTTGCAGAAGTATTTGCGCGATTATATAACCTGTAGGCAACGCAAAGATTCCAGCCACGGCGCCGATCAACCCGGTTTCCAGGAGTGTAAGAACCCAGAGTTGGCGCACACTGAGGCCAATGGCTTTCAGAATTCCCATTTGGCGCTGTTTTTCCAATTGCAAAGCCAGCATCGCACTCAATACACCTACGAAAGCGACGGCAGTGGTGATCAGTTGTAGGGCGCGTGTGATTAGGAAGGTTCTGTCGAAGATTTCCAGCGTTTCGATGCGCAATCCTTGGTTAGAACGGATGTTGACGAACTGAATCCGGTTCAACTCCTTTTGCATTTCGGCCACAATGGCATCCACATTTTTTCCCACTTCGACTCGGGCTGAAAACGCAGTTACGGCGTCATCATTCCATAGATCTCGGTAATTCTCCAGCCACATGGTCACATTGCCACGGCTGGAGCTGTAATCTCTGAACACGGCCACGATTGGGAAACTGCGCTCGCCCCGTCCGGTGAATAGCGTGATCTGATCACCCATCCACAAACCCAGCCGATTGGCCAAAGGCTCTGAGATCAACACCGCCCCGGCTTGAACTTCAACCCAGACTTCGCTTCCCGAGCCCTGTATAGCGACATAGACCTGTTCGTTGCCATCATTCGGGTTGTCGTTGGCGCTCACCGTGACCGGCCCATAAGGCGAATCCACCTCCACGTTCCGCAACAGATGGACTGCTTCCACACCCGGCCATGAACTCACTTGCGCCAGGATTTCCGCGTCAATTGGAATAGCCGGCTCCGAAAGCGAAGCGCCTGCAACTGAGCCATAGATGTCATTGCTGAGAATTTGATCCAGCCAATTGATTACCGAAGCACGGAAGCTGCCGACCATGAGGCTGGCGCCGATGGTGACAGCCACCGCCACCATAAGCGCCGCCATCGCGGACGAGGTTCGACTTGCAGATCCCGAAACCTCGCGTGGCCCAAGTCGCCCCAGCGGTCCGATGAACGCAAGCAGACGGGAGGCCGTTGGCATCAACCGCTGGGTTAGCCAGGGCGTTGTCAGGGCCAGCCCTATTGTGACGCCGAATATGCAAGCAAAACTAGCGCCCAGGCTGAGTTCAACCGTGGCCAGGAGTACTCCTGAAGCCACCGCCATCAGTGCGCCGAAGAAAGCCGCTCGCGCCAGGATCTTCGCGGATATCAACTCAAGTTGCGAACGCGACAAAATACGCCTGGGCGGCGATTTAGCTGCTTCCCAGGCGGGCAACAGCGCCGCGAAAAATGTGGCAGCCAGGCCAAGCAGGCCGCCTTTGATCAAACTGGATGTGGGCAGGCTTACCTCGCGCACCGTCAGGGTAAAGAACACGTCGTTGATCGTCTGCGAAACCTGATCCACCGCGCCGCGACCAAGCGCGATACCGAACAAAATGCCCAGCAGCGAGCCGAGCAGGCCCACCAGAAGCGCTTCGCCGAGGACTAGAATGAAGATTTCGCGGCCGCTGACTCCCAAAGCACGTAAAGTACCAAAGACTTGCCGACGCTGTACTACGGAAAAGGTCATCGTGTTATAGATAAGAAAGAGCCCAACAGTAAGACCGAGAAGGCTGAGTGCCGTGAGGTTGGTGCGAAATGCTGACGTCATTTGTTCGACAGCCTGGCTACGGCCTTCTGATGGAAGGATCTCCGCGCCCTCCGGGAGAAGTGATTGGATCTGCTGGATGGCCTCGCCCGGTTTTTCGGAAGGCAGGATCAGGTCAATGCGTTCAAGAACCCCGAGCCGGCCGCTTAATTCTTGAACTGTAGAAATGTCTGCTAGCATCAAATTCTCTAGCGCGCGACGGCTGAGCGCGTCGCGCGGCTCAACCAGGCCGGCGATATACCCGGTCCGACTTTGACCGCTAACAATGAGCTGAATGGTGTCCCCCGTGGCGACTCCATATCGCCTCGCTAAATCGACGGAGATTAAGATTGCGCCGGGCACAGAGTAAAACGCCCCGATCTGGTCAAGGCTGGCCTGTGTTTCTTCGCTGAACAAATAGCTGCGGAATGGCTGTTCTGCGAAAGGGTCGACGCCCAGAAGCTGTAAGGGAATGTCGCCAAGATCGGGAGAGACAGCCAGTTGGCTGAGGATGGGCGCCATCGGGATTTCCAAACCGGCCAGGCGGAGCTCGACGTAGGTTTCCTCGGGCAACCCGCTCGGCCCCCCCGCAATGTAATGAGTACTGCGGCCAACCACAGCTTCCACGCTGAGATCGAAGGCACGCGCCGCGCTGGCGTTGGCAATATCCACGCTCACTGCCACGGCCACTCCCAGGCTGATGCCCAGCAACATCAAGGCGCTCTGCAATGGATGGCTGAGCAAATAACGCCAGGTGAATCTGAACAGGCTGTTTGGAAAAGCGAAGAATGAATTTGACGCGGATGAACGCGGATGGACACTGATGTTTACGTTCATCCGCGCTCATCCGCTTCCTCGACAAGCTTGCCTTCGTGCAAGTGGAAGACGTGATCGGCGCGACGGACGTTGTCGAGATTATGGGTTGCCATGATCAGGTTCTTGCCAGCTTCGCGGGTAAGCCGCACCAGCAGATCCATGATCTGGGAACCGGTATCCTCGTCCAGGTTGCCGGTTGGCTCATCGGCGAGCACCAACAAGGGATCGTGCACCAAGGCGCGGGCGATAGCCACGCGCTGCTGCTCGCCGCCGGATAGCCGGTCGGGGTAGCTTTGCTCGCGACCAGCCAAGCCCACCGCATCCAGCAAGCTGCGCGCTTTTTCTTTGGCCGCAGCGCTCGTTGCGCCAGCCAGTTCCAGTGGCAGCGACGCATTTTCAAGGATGGTCAGCGTAGGCAGCAGGTTGAAGAATTGGAAGACAAAGCCGATGTAGTTACGGCGAAACAGCGTGCGCTGGGCTTCATTCATAGTCACCAGGTTTTCGCCATCCAGCCAGATGGCGCCGTCATCGGCGGTATCGATGCCGCTCAGCAAATTCAGCAGAGTACTCTTGCCGCTGCCGCTGGCGCCTAGTAACGCGATGAACTCCCCACGTCCAACAGTGAGGTCCGCCCCGCGCAATACGAAATGGCGCTGCTCGCCCTCGGTATAGGTTTTGGAGAGGTTTTCGATCTGCAGGAATGCACGCGGCGACATGTGGCTCGGGCGAATTGCCTTTGTTTGTAAATATTATCACAAGCGGCTGGGCGGGATTGACATACAAAAAGAGGCCCGATGATTCGGGCCTCTGATGGAAGCCTCTTCCACCTACTTTATATTTTTAGCAATGTCCTTTGCCTGTCGAATCATTTGGTTGGTGTATCCCCACTCGTTGTCATACCAGGCGAAGATCTTCACCAGGTTGCCGTCCACTACCTTGGTCATTTGCAGATCGATGATGCAGGCATGCGGATCACCTATGATATCCGAGGAGACGATGGGATCATTGGTGACGCGGATGATGTCTCTATAACGCGAGGTCCCGGATTCTTTAGTCAGAATGTCGTTCACTTCTTCTTTGGTTGTGCTCTTTTCCGTTAGGAGAACGACATCAGAGACCGAGCCGACGGGCACGGGTACCCGCAATGCCACGCCGTCGAACTTGCCGGCATACTGCGGCAGCGCTTTGGTGGTGGCAACGGCTGCCCCAGTTGTGGTGGGCACGATGTTTATAGCGCCTGCCCGACCGCGACGAAGATTCTTATTCGGCCCATCGACGATGCTTTGGCCGGCGGTATACCCATGCACTGTGGTCATGATCGCCTTTTGGATGCCAAGGGTGCGGCCGATTACTTCAACCACGGGCGTCAGTGAATTGGTGGTGCAGCTTGCGCACGAAATGATGGAGTCTTCTTTTTTGGAATCATTGACGCCAAATACCACGGTGGGAACATCTTCGCTCTTGGTGGGGGCAGAAATAATTACGTATTGGGCTCCAGCCTGAAGGTGCTTGGCCGCGTCTTGCTTTTCGGTGAATCGCCCTGTACTTTCGATCACAATATCGACCTTGAGGTCCTTCCAAGGGAGCGCCGCCGGATCCTTTTCGCTGAGGAATTTAAAGCTCTTTTTGTCCACCTGCAAGGCCCCGTCCTTAGCGTAAACGTCCTCCCCATATCGGCCATAGACCGAGTCGTACTTGACCAGGTAGGCAATGTTATCGGCAGGGGCGATGTCGTTCACCGCCACCAACTCGAGCTCCTTGGATTCCAGGATCAACCTCAGGGCGGCCCGGCCAATGCGGCCCAACCCATTAATCGCAACGCGTGCCATGTTACACCTCCAATTAGTGTCTGCAGATCCCTCGTCGCTGCCTAGGCAGCTCCTCGGGACAAGTTTCAGGCGATTATAGTTCTCGTCCTTTGCTTCAGGTAGGGAGTTTTATCATTGTTCGCAAAAAGCGAGCGTTGCTCGCTTTTTTTTGTACCCCTACTGCGACTCGAACGCAGGTCCCTGCCTCCGGAGGGCAGTGCTCTATCCACTGAGCTATAGGGGCTAATGTTGCTACCGATTTTCGATTTTATCATGCGCACCTTCTAGAACCCGTTAGCTATAATCACGCCATGAGCGTTAGAAAGACTCATCGCACAGTAAATCCGCGTTGCTTTCTGGTCTACGCGCTTGCGCCTGAGGGCATGCCGGCTGCCGAAGCCAACCGTATCTTCAACGAATTCGTGGGGGATTGGGCGCTTCCACTGGTCGTGTTCCACGATCACTTTATCGGAAATCCCGGCGGCTTGGCCATCTTCTTCGTGGAGGACATCAAGCAGCGCGACCTCCTCCTGGATGGCGAGCACCTGCCTGGTTGGCAGGTTGAGATGCATCCCTTAATCTTCTCGTATAGCCCCGCCGCCTTCGACGAGCAGATAGCCTTCACTTTGAATGCCTATCGAGACCAGGATTGGGAACGGCTGCAAAAAGAAGACCGGCCTGCCTACGGCGACCTACGCAAAGAGGCGGAATCGGCGGAAGAGAACTCTTGAGGAAGAGCCTGCTTTAGTAGCTCGTACCCAATATAGACTAGTTTGCCTGTGACCCCTACCGCCGTGTTCGTTCTCTGGGATTGAGCAGGCCATGATTCGTAAATTGAAGAACGGCAAATACCGACTTTATTCAAAGAAGAAAGATCCCAAGACTGGCAAACGCCGCAATTTGGGTACCTTCAAAACGCGTGCCGCGGCCAAAAAGCACGAACGCGAAGTGCAATATTTCAAAAGGCAGAAATAGCGCAGGCAAGTGCCTGCGCTATTTGTCCGCCTTCCGTCCTTATTCTTCCATCACCCCCACAAAAGTGCTAACACCTGTGATTTTCAGTTGGATTTGGTTTCCTTCAAACGTCATGATGAACGTCAAAAGGTTGAGCCTGGGTCCTTCGTTGTACTCGATGCGGAAGGTGGACTCGTCCCCACCATTCCCCGCGGACGAGCGCCGGCTTGCCCGAAACGCTGGCTCGATACAGTCCATCCAATCCCACCCTGCTAACGCGAGGTTCCAAACACCACCCATTTGATCTGCTAGCGTTGTCCGCATAGGTTGTTCGATAGCGAAAAATCATGGCTAACAGGCCACTGCCGAGGAAGACGAGGTCGAAGAGATCCTCGGTGGCCTCTCCAGGGAGCAGATCGAGCTGGTTGGCAAACAAACAGAGGAGCCAGGTCGCAAGCACCCTGCTAGCCCAGCTCGGGACCAGACTGCCGTCCGGAAAAGTGAACAGGACCAACAGGGAAAGGAAATCGGAGAGGATCTCAAACCCCCTTGAGCGCCGCGGAGGGCTCGGGCACGTAATTGATGACACCATTGGTCACGCCGACCGTCATTAGCAGCGCCGAGAAAAGCAAGGCTGCCCGATCATCGGAGCGCTGCCAATAGATGATCAGCGAGGCGGTCAGGAAGCCTGCCACCATAACGACTCTAAGAAAGAGCGCGGTGAACGCCGGGATCTGAGCGACCGGAGGAGAGAAGTCGACTTGCGAAAGCTCCTCAGGGGCCGATGATAAGAACATGGTAGATTCCGGGGCAGCCTGGATCCCAAGAATAATTACCCCCAAGGAAACAAGCAACAGCCCCCACCATGCTAATTTCGCCAGACTTTTTCCACGCAACAAGATTTCTTTCCTTGCGGGAGACTGGCGGCTTGAGGGATATCTCCATTATATGCCGCAACACGATAGAGACTGCAAGCATAACTGGCGACTAACTGCGGTCTACGCGAATGGTTTCTCTTAACCTTTTATTAGAACCACTGGCTTGTTCGGTCGTTTTCTTGACTAGCCTATCTACGCTTGTTAGAATCATTTGATAACTTTTTTAGCACTCTCAACCTTAGAGTGCTAAAACGCAGGTCTTATCATGGAACGCCTTAGCGAACGCCAAAAACTGATCCTCGGACTAATTGTCCAGGAATATGTCGAGCATGCCCAACCCGTCGGCTCGAAGCACCTGGTCGATCAATTCGGCCTCGATGTGAGTTCTGCCACGGTGCGCAACGAAATGCTCGAGCTCACCGAGAGCGGCTTCCTGCGCCAGCCGTTCACTTCTGCAGGGCGCGTGCCCACCGAAGAGGGCTTCCGCTTCTTCGTCGGCGAGTTGATGCATAGGCAGGAACTGCCTGCATCCACAAAGCACACGATCAGCCACCAGTTCTACCAGGCCCGCCACGAAGTACAGCAATGGATGCGGTTGGCAGCCTCGGTGCTGGCGGCGCAGTCCAAAGCGGCCTCGCTGATTACTACGCCGAAATCCCAACAAGCGCGTTTCAAACACCTGGAGCTAATCCTAACGGCTGGTCGCCAGGTGCTCATGGTGCTGGTGCTGGAAAGCGGCCAGGTGATCCAGCAGATGCTGGTGCTCAAAGAAGCTTTCAGTCAGGAAAAACTGAGCGCCTCCGCCAGCCAACTTACCGATCATCTGCGCGGCGCTACCATTTCCACGTTAACCACGCCCCCAGCAGAAACGGGCACACTTGCCGAAGAAATTTTCAAGCTGATCAAAGGCGAGTTTCAGGCTCTCGAACAAGGCCTCGGCGGCGAGGTCTATCACGATGGCTGGACCAACGTGCTTGCCGAGCCCGAGTTCAGCGATGCCGACGCGGCCCAGCGCGCTTTGCGCGTGCTCGAAGAACGCCCGCTACTCGATACGCTTCTCACCCAAACCATGACCGGCGCCGAGATCGGTGGCGTGCAAGTGCTCATCGGGGGCGAGGGTCGCTGGGAAGAGCTGAACGACTTTTCACTGGTGGTGGCCCGCTATGGCGCGCCGGAAGCCGCCAGCGGTTACGTGGGCGTGCTCGGTCCCATTCGCATGTCCTATGGACGAGCTGTGTCTGCAGTGGATTATGTGGCTGGCCTGCTCAGCGAGATGGTGACCGAATCTTTGAACACTCACGATTAGGAATTATTGAATGATGAGCGATAAACATAAAGAAATTGAGAAAGAAAAACCAGAAGAGGCTGCGGCCGAGGCCGAGGCAACTAAAGACGACCAGTCGCCGGATGGCAATAAGGATTTGATCGCTCTCCAAGAAAAGCTCGCCGAGACTGAAGCCAAGGCCGCCGAGCATCTGGACGGCTGGCAGCGCGCCCAGGCGGAGTTCGCTAACTACAAAAAACGCCTGGCCCGCGAACAGGAGCAGCAAACCGCCGAAGTGCGCGGGCGCGTCATCAAGCGCTATTTGGAGGTCGTCGACGATCTCGAACGCGCACTCAAAACTGCTCCGAAAGAGGACGCTGGCGCCGAATGGGCGCAAGGCATCGAATTGATATATAAGAAGCTGATTGCTTATCTGGAGAGCGAAGGCCTAACCCGAATGGATCCTCTAGGCGAGCATTTCGATCCGAATAGGCATGAAGCCGTCACGCAAGAACATAGCCCCGACCACGAAAGCGGCACGATCATCGAAGTGCTGCGGCCGGGTTACCTGCTGGCGGAGCGCGTGCTGCGCCCGGCGGCGGTTAAAGTTGCGAAGTAATTGAGGAGAGAACATGGCAAAGATCATTGGCATTGACCTGGGAACGACCAACTCGGTAGGCGCCGTCATGGAAGGCGGAGAACCAGTTGTCATTCCCACTGCGGAGGGCGAGCGCCTGGTCCCCTCGGTCGTCGCCGTCAACAAAAACGGCGAACGTATGGTGGGCCGTACGGCGCGCAACCAGGCCGTGGTAAATCCCGAGAATACGATTTACTCCGTCAAGCGCTTCATGGGCCGTAAATACAATGACCTTGAAACTCGCAAGGCACTGGATGTGGTTCCCTATCATATCGAAAAGGCTGCTAACGACGGCATTGAGGTTGAATTGGGTGGTAAGCGCTATTCACCCCCCGAGATCTCCGCCATGATCCTCGGCAAGATCAAAACCGACGCGGAAGCCTACCTTGGCGAACCGGTGACGCAAGCAGTGATCACTGTCCCGGCGTACTTCAACGACGCCCAACGCAATGCCACCAAGGACGCTGGCAAGATCGCCGGCCTCGAGGTGCTACGCATTATCAACGAACCCACTGCGTCCTCCCTCGCCTACGGTCTTGATAAAAAGAAGAATGAGGTCATCGCGGTCTACGACCTGGGCGGCGGCACCTTCGATATCTCTATCCTGGATGTCGGCGATGGCGTCTTCCAGGTGCGCTCCACCAGTGGAGATACCTTCCTGGGCGGAGATGACTTCGATCAGCGCATTATCAATTTCCTGGCCGACGAATTCCAGAGGGAGCAAGGCATCGACCTGCGCAAGGATCGTCAATCCCTGCAGCGCCTCAAAGAGGCTGCCGAGAAGGCCAAGATCGAACTTTCCACGCTGCAGCAGACCGAGATCAACCTGCCCTACGTCACCGCCGATGCTTCAGGTCCCAAGCACTTGGTCACCAAGTTAACCCGTGCCAAGTTGGAGCAGCTTACCGGCGATTTGATTGAACGCACTATGGAACCTGTGAGGCAAGCCCTCAAAGACGCTGACCTGAAACCCAGCGACATCAATGAGGTCGTCCTGGTTGGCGGCATGACCCGCATGCCTGCCGTGCAGGAAGCGGTCAAGAAGATCTTCGGCAAGGACCCGCACAAGGGCGTCAACCCCGACGAAGTCGTTGCCGTGGGCGCAGCCATCCAAGCGGGCGTGCTCGGTGGCGATGTCAAAGACATCCTGCTGCTCGACGTGACCCCATTGACCTTGTCCATCGAGACCCTGGGCGGAGTTTCAACTCCGCTCATTGAGCGCAATACCACCATTCCAACGCGCAAGAGCCAGATCTTTTCCACTGCCAGTGACAATCAGAACCAGGTCGAGGTTAACGTCCTGCAGGGTGAGCGTCCCATGGCCGTGGATAACAAGTCCCTTGGGCGCTTTGTGCTGGACGGTATCCCCCCAGCGCCACGCGGCATCCCGCAGATCGAAGTCACCTTCGACATCGATGCTAATGGCATTCTCAACGTGACCGCCGCCGATAAGGCCACGGGGCGCAGCCAGCACATCACTATCACCGCATCCTCCGGCCTCTCCGAGGATGAGGTGGAGCGTATGCGCAAAGATGCCGAAGCCCATGCCGCCGAAGACAAGAAACGCAAAGAACTTGTTGAGGCGCGTAACACCGGCGACAGCGCCGCCTATACCGCCGAAAAGACCGTGAAAGACCTTGGCGACAAGGTTTCCGCCGAACGCAAGAAGGAAATTGAGGATGCCGTAGCCAAATTGCGCGGCTTGCTCTCCAGCGAAGACGCCGCCGCCATCAAATCGGCCACCGAATCCCTGATGGAGATCGTACAGAAGTTGGGCGCCGAAGCCTATCAGGCCGGCGCCCAGGGTCCTCAGGCTGAGGGCCAACCAGGTGGTGAGCAGAAACCCGGCGGCGATGGCAAGGGTGGTGAAGACGTTGTCGAAGGCGAATTCAAGGAAGCCTAATTCAAATGGGCGGGGTTTTTACCCGCCCATTTATTAATTCACACTTTGGCCACTAAACGCGACTACTACGATATTTTGGGTGTCCATCGCGACGCCTCGCCGGAAGAGATCAAGTCATCTTTCCGGCGTTTGGCGCGTCAATATCACCCCGACGTCAATAAGTCCCACGATGCTGAAGAAAAGTTCAAGGAGCTTAACGAAGCTTACGCCGTCTTGGCCGACCCGCAAAAGCGCGCTGCTTTCGATCGCTACGGCCATGCCGGCCTGGACGGCTTCGGCGGCATGCCCGATTTCACCAACGTGGATCTGGGCGACATCTTCGAGGAGCTCTTTGGCTTCGGATTCGGTCGCCGCTCCGGGCGCCAGCAGCGCAACGCACCTCGCCGTGGCGCAGATCTGCAATACAACTTGACCCTCGATTTCGAAGAAGCCGTCTTCGGCGCGGAGAAGGAAGTCGAATTCACTCGCGACGAGGTCTGCACCCGCTGCGATGGTGAGGGCGCCGAGCCCGGCACCAGCAAATCGACCTGCCCCACCTGCGGCGGCAGCGGCGAAGTGCGCGCTTCGCGCCAGACCATCTTCGGCTCCATGGTGCAGGTGACCACCTGTCCCAACTGCCGCGGCACTGGCACCATCGTCGGTTCACCTTGCAAAGTTTGTAATGGTCGTGGCTTGGAACGCAAAACCGTTAAGAAGAAAGTGGCTGTCCCCGCAGGCGTGGACTCCGGAACCCAAGTGCGTCTGAATGGGGAAGGGCAGCCGGGTCTAAACGGCGGCCCTCAAGGCGATCTATACATCGCGCTCAACGTGCGCCCGCACAAATACTTTCATCGCCGCGATGACGACATCTTGCTGGACCTGGACATCAACGTGGCCCAGGCCACATTGGGCGCGGACGTTGAGGTGCCCACGGTCGACGGGCCCGCCGAGCTCAGCATCCCCACGGGCGTTCAGCCCGGAAAGGTGCTGCGCATGCGCAACAAGGGTGTGCCGCACCTGCGCGGCTCCGGCCGTGGCGACCAGTTGGTGATGGTCAGCGTATCCATCCCCAACAAGCTGAACGCCGAACAGCGCAAGCTCTTCGAGCAGCTCGCCGCCACTATGGGCACCGAAGCCCACCCGCGCGAAAGCGGATTCTTAGATCGGTTGAGGGAAGTGCTAGGGGGATGATCCTTCTAAACTTTTTTTTTTGCTATATTGCCAAATGTGGGTTTAGCTAGAGGGAGATAAAAGAGGCGATCATGACTCAACTACAAAAGAATCTTAAAAGGTTTCTCTTTCAGCTTCAACTTCGGGCTGAAAAAAGCGCTCTTCTAAGCGTCCGAGGTTTGTCAAAGATGTACGACCCCACCCCTGTTATCAGGAACAACAACTTGACCTCCTCCTTTGAGCATCAGGGACCAGTCAAGCAGTCCCATCTTGACATAGAACATAAGTTCTATTATCATCTCTAACCCCTAGAGATGAGCAGCTCGGCGGTCACCCAAATTCCTGGCCCATTTGCGCTTTCCAGCGTGCGCCAGATGGTGCCCCTGAGCCAGGGCTCGGTGTACCTGTTCCAGGGGGATGCCGACGTTTTGCACGCCGCCATGCAGGAGTTCGTCGACCGCCTGGGGATACGCGGAGCGGTTCAGGTAATCGTCGGCGGCAACCGCATCTCCTTCGAACACCTGCCGCTAATAATGGGCGAACAGGTCGGCAGGGTCTACGAGATCATGGACCGTATCCTGGTCTCGCGGGCCGAAACCTGCTACCAGATGAAGGATGTGCTCGCCTCGCTGGAGCCCAGCCCCCTGCCCATCGTGATCACCGATATGCTGGAATCCTTCTACGAAGAGGACCTGACGCCCCAGGAAGTCACCCTGCTACTGCAAAAGTGCATCAAGCGCATTCATCAGCTTAGCGAGGCCGCACCGGTTCTCATCAGCGCTAATCCCGATCCCGCACGACCAGATCTGCTTAAACTGGTTGAGCAGAACTCCGACGAGCGCTTTTACTTCCAACCCTTCGACCAGATCAACCTGGTTATCCAACCGGCCTTGCCGGGAATCTAGAAATGGGCCATACGCTTTCTACCGTCACCCAGAACTATCAGCGCTTCCTGGCCTATGTACAGCCGTTCAAACGGGCCTTGCGTAAGTCCGACCAGTTGGCGCTAGACGCTTTACTCGATGAAGCCAACCAACATCTGCCCGCCGCCGGTTATGCTGCTAACCTGCTGCCTGGCATCGGGTTCTTGCTTGCCCTGTTACTGGAAAAACACAAGCAAGTATTGCGGCTTGAAGCCGAGATCGAAAACCAGCGCATGGACTTCGGGCGTGAACTGGAAAAAAGTCGCAAAGAGTTTTCCACAGAACTCGGCAAACTGCGCACGGAGATCTTCCTGCCTAGGGGCGCCCCAAATGGCCACTGAATATTCAGGCTGGATACTGGACGTTTACGCCGACAAGGGTAAGGGCGCGGTTGTCTGGTTGGTTTGCGAAGATGGGCGCCGCTTGCGTTTCGTGCAGGACCTGTCGATTGCCTTCTACATAGCTGGCGATCAACATGAGCTGACTGATCTTTGCGGATATTTAAAAAAGGGCCGGCTCCAGTTCCAAACAGTGAAGCGCAAGCACCTCTTTCACGGCGACATTGACGTGGTGGCCATCACGGTTCCCAACGGCGCAGTGCAACGATCAATATTTCGCAAGCTGCACGGTTTATTCCCCGGCTTGGATTACTACAATGCCGATCTGGCCTTGCCGGTTCACTACTTCGTCGCCACCAAAACATTTCCGCTTGCCTTTTCGAAACTGTGGGCCGACGGACAAAATCGAATTACGAAAATTGCGACCCAGGACAACAAGTGGAGCTTAAAACCCCGTCTGCCTGAGCTGCGTACGTTGGAAGTGGAACCCACCGGCTCACCCTACAAGTCTCTGCCTCCCTCCCTTCGCGTCAGCTTTGGGAATAAAACAGAAACTCTTGGCACGAAAGACCCGCCTGGCCTGGTGAGGCGTTTCGCGGAGTGGGTTGAACTGTACGATCCCGACATCATTCGCACTCGTTATGGAGATGCGTGGATGTTTCCTTATTTGTTCTCCACTGCGAAGGCAGCGCATATACCGTTCAATCCCAACCGCGACAAGACCCGCCCGCCCCTGCGAGTGGAAGCCAACCAATTCGAAAGCTATGGCAGGCTGGTGCATCGTGACCAGCAAACCCTGCTTTTCGGGCGCCTGCACCTCGACCCGCAGAACTCCATGGCCTTCAAGGATTGGGGGTCCGGCGGCACCTTCGAAACTGCGCGCTTAAGCAATCTGCCCATCCAGAATGCTGCCCGGCGCAGCGCGGGCGGCGCTTTCGTAGGCATGCAGGTAACCGCCTCACTGGAAAAAGGCATTCTGATCCCGATCCGCAAAGAACAGCGTGAACGCTTCAAGAGCGCCACCCAAATGATCGCCGCCGATAATGGCGGCGTCATCTTCAAGCCGATCACCGGCCTGCATGCCAACGTCGCAGAGATCGACTTTTTTTCCATGTACCCGCACATCATGACCGGCTGGAACATCTCGGCGGAAACCGTGGGCGCGGTGGGAGCGAATAACCGAATAGCGCCCGGCATTGGTGCGCCGATTGATCAGGATCGACCCGGCATTGTGGCGGAGGTGCTCAGGCCGATCCTGGCCAAACGCGCTGCGGCCAAAGACCTGTTAGAAGCTGGCAACACCCTGGGCTATGACAAGGAATACCTTCAGACTGCGTACGAATTCCTCAAGGGTCTTGGCTGGGTTTCTTACGGCTACCAGGGTTTCAGCGGCAACCGCATTGGCAGCATCGAAGCTCACGAGGCGATCAACGCCGTCAGCCGCGATGTGATCTTGCACGCGAAAGAGGCCGCCGAGGACGCCGGCTTCGAGGTATTGCATGTCTATGTAGACAGCCTGTTTGCACGCGTAGACGGGCACAGTCAAGCGCAATTAGACGATTTGTTGGCCGAGATCAAAAATCGCACTGGCCTCAAGGTAGATCTTGAGGGCGTGTTACATTGGATCGCGTTCTTGCCCTCGAAGCAAAACGAGGCCGTGCCCGTGCCCAATTGCTATTTCGGCGTCTTTGAAAACGGAGAGCTGAAGTGCCGGGGCATCATGGCTCGCCGCGGTGACACCCCTTTGTATATTGCCGACGTGCAAATGAAGGCGATTCGGGTGATGGCTGCGAAGGCCGATCTGGATGGACTGCGTACGCTCATTCCCCGCTTAGTTAATTTCTTTAAGTCGCACTACTCAAAAATCGCCAACCAAGAAGTACCCCTTGAGAAGTTAGTAATTTCCCAAACTTTGAGCCGAGATATCGAAGATTTCAGAGTCATCTCCCCTGCCAGCGCGGCTGCCCGTCAACTGGAGGCGGAGGGCAAGATAGTCCGCGCCGGGCAAAGTGTGGAATTCCTGCGTGTGACCAATGCACCACATTCACTTTCCTGGCATCTGGTGCGCGCAGACCAACGAGTAGACCTGGACACGGACTGGTACTGCGAGCAGCTGGTGAGGGCCGCCGACGAGGTCTTGTCACCGCTCGGGGTGCCAAAAGATGTGCTATCGGCTTGGCTTAAGAATCAAGGCGTCTACTGGGCGCCTGAGGATTATGTGCGCGGAACGCCGATTCGCTGGCCCCTGTTGGAGCAGATTGCTCGACACTCATTTTCCCGCAAACCCCGTTCTGTCTAACCGCCTAAATACAAAAACAAACCACGGAGGCGCTGAGACACGGAGAAAACATTAAAAAGCTCCGTGTTTCCGTGTCTCCGTGGTTATCCGTTTAGTTGTTAACAACCGCCTTCTGCAATTCCTCGCCCTGCGCCAAACGCTTGAAGGTGGCTCGCTGGCGCTGGACATCCTTTTCCAGCTTGGCGAGCAGTTGCTCGGCGCGCTCTTCGTCGGCGGCCACCAGGCGGCGGTAGCGGTTCTCGTTGTAGATGTAATCCTTCACCGAGATGCTAGGCTCTTTGGAATCCAGGATCAGCGCGGGTTTGCCCTGAGCGGCCAAATCCGGGTTGTATCGGTAGAGCGGCCACATGCCGGATTCCACGGCCAGGTTCTGCTCCTGCAAGCCCTTGGTCATCTCGATGCCGTGTTCTACGCAGTGCGCGTAAGCGATCACCAGCGCAGGCCCATTGTAGGCCTCAGCTTCGGTGATGGCCTTCATGGTCTGCGCGTCGCTGGCGCCCATGGCGATGCTGGCCACATACACGCTGCCATAACTGATCGCCAACAGACCCAGGTTCTTCTTGGCAGTTTCTTTGCCGTTGACAGCAAAGCGCGCCGTGGAGGCTCGCGGGGTGGCCTTGGAGGCCTGACCGCCGGTGTTGGAATACACCTCGGTGTCCATGACCAAAATGTTTACTTTGCGCCCGGAAGCCAGCACGTGATCCAGGCCCCCGTAGCCGATGTCATAGGCCCAGCCGTCGCCGCCTACGATCCACACGACTTTCTTCACCAGGGCGTCGGCAAGCTGCATAAGGTTGCGGGCTTCAGGGTTGTCAACACCGCTTAGGCGACCTTTGAGCTCGGCCACCCGCAATCGCTGCTCGGAAATGCCAGCCTCGGAGGATTGATCTGCCGTCAGCAATCGCTGCACCAGTTCCGGGCCAATGGCGACCGATAGCTTGGCCAGCAGTTCACGCGCCATGGCTTCCTGCTTATCCAGCGAGATACGGATGCCCAGGCCGAACTCAGCGTTATCTTCGAACAGCGAGTTTGCCCAGGCCGGACCGCGGCCCTCGCGGTTCTTGGCCCACGGCGTGGTAGGCAGGTTGGCCCCATAAATAGAAGAGCAGCCGGTTGCATTGGCGATGATGGCTCGTTCGCCGTACAGCTGGCTGATCAACTTGAGATAAGGTGTCTCACCGCAACCAGAGCAGGCGCCGGAGAACTCGAACAGCGGCTGCAAGAGTTGTGAATTCTTGACGGTATTCAGCTTGATCACACTGCGATCCACTTCCGGCAGCGTGAGAAAATATTCCCAGTTGACCTTTTCGGTTTCTCGGTGCGCGCCGATGGGTTGCATTTCGATCGGTTTCTTGCCGGTCACTTTGTCGGTCACGGGGCAGGCATCCACGCACAGCGTGCAACCGGTGCAATCTTCCGGCGAGACTTGCAGCGTGTAGATCTGATCGGGGAATTCTTTCCAATGCGCCTCAACCGACTGGAATGACACCGGCGCGCCAACCAGGTCTGCGGCCGCATACACTTTTTCGCGGATCACCGCATGCGGGCAAACGAATACGCATTTGCCGCACTGGATGCAATCCTGCGGATCCCAGACCGGGATCTCGTCAGCCAGGGCGCGTTTCTCCCACTGGGTAGTGCCAACCGGGAAGGTGCCATCCACGGGGAAGGCGCTGACCGGCAGCGAGTTGCCACGGCGTTCGATGATGGCGCCAAGGGTGCTGCGCACGAATTCCGGCGCTTGCTCGGAAACAGCGCCACGCAGTTCGCGTTGGCTATCGGCTCCCTGTGGTATTTCCACTTTTTCCAGTCGCGCCAGCGCCTGATCGACGGCGGCAATGTTCTGCGCGACCACCTTTTCGCCCTTCTTACCGTAACTCTTATGAATAGCTTCGCGTATCTTGCCCAACGCCAATTCTTCTGGAATCACTCCTGTTATATGGAAGAAGCAGGTCTGCAAACTCGTGTTGATATGCCCGCCCAGACCGATCTCGTCGGCCAACTTGTTGGCATCGATCACATAGAATTTCAATTTCTTGTCGATGATATGTTCCTGCGTGAGACGAGGCAGGTTTTCCCAAACTTCCTTCGCATTGAATGGGCTATTGAGCAAGAACGTTCCACCTTTATCGATCTTCTCAAGCACATCGAACTTCTCTAGGAAGCCAAATTGATGGCAAGCCACAAAATTGGCCCGTTCAACCAAATAGGTCGAGCGGATCGGATTGCCACCGAAACGCAGATGCGACTCGGTCACCGTCCCGGCTTTTTTCGAGTCGTATGAGAAGTATCCTTGAACATATTTATCGGTCTCTTCACCGATGATCTTGATACTGGCTTTGTTGGCGCTCACCGTGCCATCCGACCCCAGGCCGAAGAATATCGCTTGGTGTGCGGTCGCATCGTCGGCAGAGAATTCGGGGTCGACATCCAAGCTCTGGTGGCTGACATCATCTTTGATGCCAACACTAAAGTGCAACTTGGGTTCGGCCTTGCCCAGTTCGGCAAAGACGGCCGCAGCCATCGCCGGAGTGAATTCTTTTGAGGACAGTCCAAAACGCCCGCCGATAACTTTGGGTGCCCAGGTTCCCAGCGGCGCCTCGCGGAAGGCGGATTGCACATCCAGATACAGCGGCTCACCCACCGCGCCGGGCTCCTTACAGCGGTCCAGCACAGCCAGGGAGCGCACGGTGGGAGGTAGCGCAGCCAGGAAATGTTCGGGGGAGAACGGTCGATACAGCCGAACCTTTAGCACGCCGACTTTTTCTCCGCGCGTCTGTAGCGCATCCACCGCTTCTTCGACGGCGCCAGCGCCTGAGCCCATCAGCACGATAGCGCGCTCGGCACCGGGTGCGCCGTAGTAATCGAAGAGGTTGTAGCGGCGCCCGGTTTCGGCGGCGAAGGCATCCATAGCCTTCTGCACGATCTCGGGGCAGGCCGCGTAGTAAGGATTGGCCGCCTCGCGTCCCTGGAAGAAATGGTCCGGGTTCTGCGCTGTGCCGCGCACCACCGGGCGCTCGGGGGTCAGGGCGCGCTGGCGGTGTTCGTGAATTTTGTCTTCAGGCAGCAGCTTGCGAATAATTTCGTCGGTGATTAGTTTGATCTTGCCAATCTCGTGCGAGGTGCGAAAGCCGTCGAAGAAGTGAAGGAACGGGATTCGCGCTTCAAGAGTGGCTACCTCCGCGATCAGCGCCAGGTCGTGCGCTTCTTGCACCGAATTGGACGCCAGGAGCGCCCAGCCGGTCTGGCGGGCGGCCATCACGTCGGAGTGGTCGCCGAAAATGGACAGGGCATGGGCGGCGATGGTGCGGGCGGCGATGTGGAAGACGGCGGGGGTCAGCTCCCCAGCGATCTTATACATATTGGGGATCATCAGTAGCAAGCCCTGGGAGGCTGTGAAGGTGGTGGCCAGCGACCCGGCCTGCAGGGCGCCGTGCACGGCGCCGGCGGCGCCGCCCTCACTCTGCATCTCGATCACCGAGGGCACCGAGCCCCAGACGTTGGGCTTGCCTTCGGCCGCCCACAGGTCGGCGTACTCGCCCATGGCGGAGGCGGGGGTAATGGGATAAATGGCAATGACTTCGTTGGTGCGGTAAGCCACCGAGGCCACCGCCTCATTGCCGTCTACGATTGCGATCTGCTTTGACATTAGGCACCTACCTAGATCTAGCCTGCGAAGGTTGATTTAAGGCATGGTTGGTCTCAAAGCCACCCTTCGCAAGGCTGATATTCGTTTATGAAGCTATATGCAAAGGCGAAACGTAACCGATTACGGCTGCGTCCCACGGTAAGCATAGCCGTGCACCTTTCTTTTAGGCATGGACATACGTCCCCTCTAACAGGGTACGAATCTCTGTAAAGGAAAAAGGGTAAAAGATGTACATTTTCATTTGAAAGCAGTTCCGTGTCCGGCTTGGGGCTTGCTTCGTCGCCTCGCTGGCGCTCAGCTCCTCGCAACTGGAAAGCAAAGCTTTCCTTGATCCGCCCTAGAGTCGGAGGATTACTATGTCATTTCCCGCTCGATCCGAAGTCCAAAAAGCCGTCTATCATTGCGCCCACTATGACATCCCGGTACTCATTGAGAGCAAGGTGGTGTATCCCAGCGACCTGTTCGCCGAAATGCCGCAGCGCATCCTGAACCGCACCTGCTCCCACGAATTCGACTGCTTCCTGCTGGACAAATCGGCCTGCCCCATGCATTTGCAGCAGATCAGGAAGCAGACGCTGCAGTAGAAGGGGACAGTGGACAGTCACAGTTGACAGCCTCGCGGGAGCGAGGCTGTTTGCGAATTAAATAGCCCTCAGGCTTACCACCCTCTCCAGCTTATCGTAATTGGTCTCAGAATTCGAATTCCCTCCGCGGGAGAAGAGTTCGTTCGCCTCCGGGATGGGCAGCCAGTCGGCCCACCTAACACCCACCCTACTCCCAACGTTAGCCCGAAAAGCATGCCGAGAAGAACGCCTGCCCAATGCTTCAACGCGCTAACCGCGATTTAGCGTAAACAGCGGGGCCAGTGTGTAAAACTGAAGCCGCCCAGTTGCTGCAGCGACAGAAGGAGCGAGTGCGAAGTGAGCAAGACATTCAAGAAAATTGGCGGACACAAAATTGAAATCACCAACGCCGACAAGGAGTTATTTCCCGACGACGGGATTACCAAAAGCGAAGTCGTGGATTATTACCAACGCATTGCCGAGACCATGCTGCCGCACATGAAGGGCAGACCGCTGGCGCTACAACGTTTTCCCGATGGCATCGATGAGGAGGGCTTTTATCAAAAGGAAGCCGCTGTCTATTTCCCGGATTTCATTGAAACCGTGCGCATCACTCTCGAAGATGGTTCAAAGCAAAATGAGATCGTGTGCAACAACGCGGTAACTCTCGTTTATTTAGCCAACCTGGCCGTGATCACGCCTCACGTCTGGCTGAGTACAACGGAGGCCATCCGTAAGCCGGACAAGATCGTCTTCGACCTGGATCCCTCTGACGACGATTTTGCGGTAGTCAAGGAAGGGGCCCACGACCTGCGCAAGTTGCTGGAATATCTGGGCCTGACTTGTTTCGTGATGACCACTGGGTCACGGGGACTGCACGTGGCCTGCCCCATCAAGCCTGAGCACGATTACAACATCGTGAAGGAGTTCACCAAGGCGGCAGCGCAAAACCTCGAGGCCGAGGATCCGAAGTTCACCACCAAAGTGCGCAAGGAGAAACGGCGTGGGCGGGTCTTTGTGGATTATTTGCGCAACGAGTATGCCCAGACCAGCGTGGCGCCTTATGCGCTGCGTCCTAAGCCCGGCGCCCCGGTAGCCGCGCCCCTGGATTGGGACGAGCTATCCGAATCCAAACTTGACCCGCAAGGCTATACGATGGAGAATATCTTCAAGCGCTTGGGGCGCAAAGGAGACCCGTGGAAGGATTTTGCAAGACATCGAGCTTCGCTCCCGGCAGTGGACGAATTGCCCAAACCGGAAGAGGAGAAAGAAAAACACCACCAATCTCGGTAAGGGCAGGGAAACCCCGCCCATACGTCAGCCTACATTGATAACAGGAGGACCACTCAAGGAGTAATCATGCAACGAGGAATCCGTCTTTTCAAAATCTTCGGCATCCATATATCCATCGATCCCTCCTGGTTTTTGATCTTCTTCTTGATTACCTGGAATTTGTCAACAACTTTCGGCCAACTTCACTCTGACTGGACGGGCCTGCTACGCTGGGGGTTTGCGGCAACCACGGCCATCCTGTTCTTTGGGTCGGTTCTGTTGCACGAACTGGCGCACTCCTTGGTGGCGATCGCGCAGGGAGTGAAAGTCCGCTCTATCATGCTTCACATGTTCGGCGGAGTCTCCAACATCGAGCGCGACCCGCCCTCGCCCAAGGCCGAATTTCTGATCACCATCGTGGGCCCGGCGACCAGTTTCATCCTGGGATTGATCTTGACCTCTCTATCGGGTGCCGCCGATTTATTCAATTCGCCCTTCGCCAATTTGCAACTGCTCAGTTCTCAACTCAGCCCGGTCAGCACCATCCTACTTTGGCTGGGTCCGCTCAACATGATCCTGGCGATCTTCAATCTCATTCCCGGTTTCCCGCTGGACGGCGGTCGCATCCTGCGCTCCTTTCTGTGGGCGCTCACCAATAATGTAAAGCGCGCCACGCGCTGGGCGGCCAACGTTGGCCAGTTGGTGGCTTGGGCGATGATATTAGGCGGGGTTTCGATGGTCTTCGGCGCTGAGCTGCCGTTCTTTGGATCCGGCATCATAGGCGGGGTCTGGTTGTCTTTCATCGGCTGGTTCTTGAACGGTGCCGCCCAAGCCAGCTATCAGCAAGTGGTGGTGCAAGACATTTTGGAGGACGTGCCGGTGCGCCGAATGATGCGCAAGGATCCGCCTACCGTGCCTAGCGACCTAAGTTTGGACTCGTTGGTTGACGATCACTTGATGGGCAGCGGCGAGCGTGCCTTCCCGGTATTGGATGATGGCCACTTGGAAGGAATCGTGACGCTGGACGATCTGCGCAAAGCGCCGCGAAGGGAATGGGGGACATCTACCGTGAAGCAGATCATGACGCCGGTCAGCCGGGTGAAATCCATCAGTCCGGAAGAAGATGCTGCCGACGCGCTTAGCCGGCTGCGGGAACTCGAGGTGCGGCAGCTGCCGGTGATAGAGGACGGAAAGCTGCTGGGGTTGGTGCGCCGACGCGACATTCTGCGCTGGTTGCAACTGCAGACTGAATTAGGAGAGGAGAAAAAATAGGTCTCTTTAGCCAGGATGCGCATAGGACGTAGTGGCGCACCGCGGTGCGCCACTAACGAAAGAAGTTGGATTCACTTTATTTTAGAAAAATCATTGGCAACAACAAGGCAAAGCCCGCGGAAATCACGGCACCGATAAGTAGCAGCGGCAGCGCCTTCAGGTGGGCGCGGCCGTGGAAGCCGTAATCCTTGTAGCCAGCAAAGCCTTCGGTGCCGAGGTAGACTGCCCACTTGGGGCTTAAGGTGTTCAGGATCAGCCAATCCATGAGAATCAAATCGCTGCCGCTGATCATCACCAAAATAATGAAGGCGTGCAAAAATAAAGCAAGAAGACCAGCCCCACTTTCCAAATGGAAGGTATAGGTCGAATATAGGGTGCCTGCAGTCAGAATCAGCATCAGCGGGATGACAGCCAGCGTAGCCTGCTTCTTCTCCTTTTCCGTTTGTGGTGGGACAGCGGCCAGGATATCGGCAGGCATGTCGTTCTTGGTCAGGAAGAGGCGAGGATTGGTGCGACCGATGACGTAGACGATCATGAGGAAGGCGGCGGTCAGGATGCCGCCGTCGATAAGGATTTTGTTGAAAGCTAACACGACGAACTCCATAATTTAGGTGTACCTAACTATAACATGGATGTATAACAGGTCAACGTTCGTCAAACCACGTATCTGACAAAGGAGAACAATGCTGAAAAATGAGTTGCTAATGGGCTTTGCCGTGGCGCTGGGAACGGGTTCCGTGATCGCCGTTCAAACCGCATTCCTCAGCCGCAGCGGTGCCAACGTCGGCGCAGCACGCAGCGGGCTTCTGACGACGGTCACCGGCGCCGTACTCGCCACAGCGATCCTGATTTTCCTTTGGCGCCAGAATCCCTTGGACTGGCAATGGACTACCTCCACCTGGATCGCTTTAATCCTCGGCGGAGCCCTGGGAACGGCGGCGCTGGTGGGCATTTCATTTTCGTCGCAAAGAGTCGGTGTGACCGCAGCCTTGGCCAGCATCCTGCTGGGTCAAATGTTGGTCTCTGTAATTATCGACTCCCGCGGACTGGGAAGCACGGCCGCGATCCCACTTTCGATCGAGCGAGTGCTCGGTTTATTGCTTTTGGGCGGCGGGGTTTATTTGTTGCTATCCAGATAATGAGGTGCCGGGATAAGCCTTCTCGCCAGATTTGAGTGGGAGCTTCAGCCAATTCTCGACCGGCGCCAGTGGGCAGTGCCAGCGGGGATCATAGGCGCAAGACGGGTTGTAGGCGAAGTTGAAATCGAGGACCAGTTTGTCCCGCTCCATCCCGAGGTCGGCGCCTTTGATCGTGTCGATTAAATAGCGCGTGCCAGGGTAGCTTTCCTTGCTCGCGTCACGGAAAGGCAGGAAGAGCCCGCCCGCATAAGAACGAATTCGGAACAGGGAAAGCAAAACCGAGTCGCCCTTAACCAGAAAATGCACCCGGCCTATCCTCTGCATCCTAAAATCGCCGTCCTCCTGCAGCGGTATCTCAAGGATCTCTGGTTCCACATCAAGATCGACGTCGACAAGAAACCGAAGGGAGAGATCATAGGAGTAGTAGCTCAAACCCTGAAAGTTTGCCCGCTGCTCTGGCGATAACGCCGACTGCGGATGGCGACCGATCAACTCATCGCGGGCCTGCTTCCAATACGACCAGCGCTGCTCGATGGGAATGCGGTGATCGCGCACCCCGGAATAGATGGCATGTACTTTGCGGCGGTAGTCTGCCAGGTCGAGGAATTCCTGCATGCTAATGCCCGATACGGATGCGCGGGTTGAGCCAGGCATAAGCCAGATCAGCCGCCAGGTTTGCCAGCGCGAAAACGAACACGGTAATCATACTGATGGACTGCAGCAGGGGCAGGTCTCGGTGGTTGATGGCGAATACCATCAGGCGGCCAAGGCCGGGGTAGTTGAATACATTCTCGATCACCACCAGGCCGCTAATTAGCCAGCCAAAGCTGATGGCGACTACCGTGATCGTTGGCAACAACGCGTTGCGCAATACATGTTTCCAGATCACCATGCGACGCGACAAGCCTTTCAAGATAGCCGTGCGCACATAGTCTTGCTTTAATTCTTCAAGCACCCCCGCGCGTGTAAGACGCGCCACATAAGCGAGCAACACGAAGGTAGCTGTGAGCGCGGGCAGGATCAGACTTGGTAATGCCTCAAGAAATGAAGTGCCGGCACGGATCGACGAATTTGCAGGCAGCCCGAATCGGAAGGCCAGCACTTCGATCAGGATGATGCCCGTAACGAATTCGGGCAACCCCACCACCGCCAGTGAGAACACGCTGATGGTGTTGTCAACCCAGCGGCTTTCATTGAGCGCGGCCAGCGCACCGAGACCGGCAGCCAGCGGAACGCCGATCAGCATAACGAGCGCCGCCAGGCGCAACGAATTGCCCAGGCGTTCGGCCACCAACGGAAAGATCTCGACGTCGGTGCTGTAAGAGTTGCCCCAATCGCCGCGCACGAAATCGCCCAGCCAAATAAAGTAACGGGTAATCGCGGGCTGGTCCAACCCCAGGTCTTCGCGACAGTTTCGCAGCGCCGCTTCGCCCACTTCGCGACCTAGAATGACGCGGCATACATCGCCGGGCAAAAGCTGAGTAATGGCAAAAATGATCAGTGAGGTGAGCACCAAGGTGAGGAAAAGAAAGGCAATGCGGCGGAGAAGATACGTCGTCATTGATTATTCGTCAAGCTTTCCGTCTTTGCGAGGCACGGAGTGCCGAAGCATTCTCCAAGGAGTGTTGGGGATTGCGTTGTCGGCGATGCAAACCTCGCATTGATCGCAATGGCGATTGAGGATGACATCATGAATTGGACTCCTCGAAGCGGAGCACAGGTTCCTGAATCCGGACCAATTCATCCTCGGGAATGTGGCAGAAGATGCGTTTGCCGTCGCGAGTCTCGCGCCAGGGTGGAGTCTGCTGCACGCATATATCACCCAGGAAACGCGGGCAGCGCGTGTGGAAGGGGCAACCGGTTGGCGGGTCGATCGCGCTGGGTAATTCGCCTTCCAGGCGAATGCGCTTTTGCTCGACAAATGGGTCCGGCGGAGGAACCGAGGAAAGCAGGGCCTCGGTATAGGGGTGATAAGGGGGATCGAAAATGTTCTCAGCGGCTCCGGTTTGCATGAACTCGCCGAGATACATCACCGCGATCTGGTCAGCAAGATAGCCCACAGAAGCAATATCATGGGAAATCAAAACTAGTGCAGTCTGCTGCTCAACCTGCAGCTCAGCCAAAAGGTTCAAGATGTTTGCCTGCACAGAAACATCCAAGGCCGACACCGGCTCATCCGCCAATAGCAACTCCGGCTGGCTGGCGAAGGCGCGGGCGATAGCCACGCGCTGTTTCTCGCCGCCACTAAGTTGGCCGGGAAAACGGCGGGCGTAATCTTCGGGCAAGCGAACGGCAGCCATAAGCCCGAGTACCTGCTGCCTGGCTTGCGCCGCGCTCAGACCGCGCAAGCGGACTAACGGGCGAGTCAACGACTCGCCTACGGTCAATGCAGGGTTCAGCGCCTCGTCGGGATTCTGGAACACCATTTGCAGGTGAGACAGCATTTCACGCGTGCGCGCACCTAACCGGGGTGGAAGATGCAGTCCCAGCAGTTCCACGTTCCCCGAATCGCGCTCCACCAGACCAATCACGGCGCGCGCCAGGCTGCTTTTGCCGCTGCCACTCTCACCGACGACCCCGATAGTCTGTGCGCTATTAGCAACGAGGTCAATGTCTCGAACGGCTTGCAAAGAAGCCGGGGGCTGCAGCAAGGAACGCGAAACCGGATATGAAACATTCAAACCTTCAACCTTCAAAACCGGTTGGACCCTTTGTGTTTTAGTTCGAATCGGCTGAGCCTCTTCGCGATGCGCGCTGACCCTGTCTGCCGCGATCTCCGGCCAGCGATGGCAACGCACGCGGCGGTCTGGAGTCGGCGCGTCAAGGGTTGGCCGCTCGTTCCAACATCGTTCGATGGCCAATGGGCAGCGTGGGGCGAACACGCAGGCATTGGGAAAATCCTCCAGCCGAGGCACCTGCCCCGGAATCGCTTGCAGGGGCCTTTGATCTTTGTGCTGTCCTAACCTCGGCACCGCATCCAGCAGACCACGTGTATACGGATGCAGCGGCTTCCGGAATAGCTGTTCGGTGGGAGCCTCCTCTGCAAGTTCGCCAGCGTAAAGGACAACAACGCGATCGCTGATCGTTGCCACCACGCCGAGGTTATGAGTGACATAAAGCATGGACGCGTTGCGCTGGGAGACTGCCTCTTGCAACAGATCGAGTACTGCGGCCTCAGTCGTCACGTCCAATGCGGTAGTCGGTTCGTCCAGCACCAACAGCCGCGGCTGACCGCTGAGCGCCAGGGCGATCATGACCCGCTGCTGCATGCCGCCGCTTAATTGATGCGGGTAGGAATGTGCTACACGATCTGGCTCAGCAATGCGAATCTGCTTTAGAAGTTCCGTTGCCTGCGCGGAAGACTCTCCAGCGCTTGCGCCATAAAGACGCAGGGCTTCGGCCAGCTGTTCGCCAACTCGCATGGCAGGGTTAAGTGCGGTGGTGGGATTCTGCGGGACAAACGACAACTCACGACCCCATACGGCACGCAGCTCCTCCCCGGCAAGGCCCAGCAAGTCTCGGCCAGCGAAGTCGATTTTTCCGCGGCGAACTTGAGCATTTGCAGCTAGCTGGCGCATCACCGTCAAGGCCAAGGTTGATTTCCCGGATCCGCTCTCTCCCACCAGTCCGACGGTTTGCCCAGGTTCAATGGACAGTTGAATATCGCGCAAAACATCCTGTTCGCCGCCGTTGACCTTATAGGCAACCTCCAGGTCTTCCACGTTCAGCAGGGGTTCACTCATCTAAATCACAATCCCGACTTGCAGCGCGCGTTTCAAGCCGTCGGCCATCAGGTTTACAGACATGACCACAACGGATATAGCCGCAGCCGGGAAATACATAGCCCAGGGGGTCTGCGAAAGAGTGTCACGGGCTTCGTTCACCATCAGCCCCCAATCGGGGCTGGGAGGCTGCACACCGACGCCGAGAAAGCCCAGCGAAGAGGCCAAGAAGATGGCATACGAGAATCGCAGCGCGGCCTCTACTGCCAATGCCGGCAGTACTGCAGGCAGGATCTCGCGGAACAGGATGCGCGCAGAAGATTCGCCCTGGATGCGCGCCGCGTCGATATAGGCTCGCGTCTTGACAGATAGCACTACGCTTCGCACGACGCGGGCCACAATCGGGATATAGACAACAATGATTACCAGCAATACAGATTGGCGCGAAGTCCCCAGGGTGCCCAAAAGCAACAAGGCCAGCAGCAAAGCCGGCAGTGCCAATAGGCTATCGAAGAAGCGCATCAAGAGCTCATCGAACCATCCGCCGCGGTAGCCGCTGAGCAGTCCCAGGCTGGTTCCGATGGCAACGGCAATCAGGGTACCGGTTCCCGCCAGCGAAAAGATGTCTCGCGCCCCCAACAAAACGCGACTGAAAACATCGCGACCCAGATGGTCCACGCCAAACCAATGAGCAGCCGAAGGCGCTTGCCGGGCGTCGGCAACGATCTGCTCATTGCTGCCGTAAGGAGCAATGTACGGTCCAAGGATCGCCGCAAGCAAGAAAAGCGCGAAAAGAGCTGTGCCCACCGCGTGAGCCGGACGGCGTATAAGCGCGCTAAGGAAAGCTAAGAAGCGCTGTCTCCTTTCGGAAACAGCGCTTCCATTCTTTGTACTTGCACCTGCGGTAACGGACAAAGCTTACTTTAAGCTAATGGTATGCAGGTCAGTTCGGCCGGCGAAAGCCTCCAACTGGAAGCCGGTGAACTGGTCGCTGATCGCGCCGAATTGCGGGAAGTAGTAAGGGATGATCACGGGTCCGCGTTCAGCCAAGAGCTGCTGGATCTGCGAGTATGCATCCACGCGTTCGCTTTCATCCGGTGTCATGCCGGTCGTTGCAGCAAGCGCATCGAATTCTTCATCAGAGAAATGGGATTCATTCCACACCGCGCCAGTCACCAACATGGTATCGAGATAGAACTGCGGGTAAGGACGCGAACCCCAGCCGGTGATGCCTAGGTCTACTTCGAGCCAGCCGTCTTCGCCATAGTACACCTCTTCGGGCTCCAGGCTGATCTCGATATTGATGCCCGCCTCTGCCCACTGCTCTTTGAGCACTGCAGCCAGGTCAGGGCGCCCACCAGTATTGGGTACGTGCATGGTTAAGTCCAGGCCATCTTCATAACCTGCTTCAGTCAAAAGAGCGCGGGCTGCTTCTACATCGCGTACCGGCGGAGCAACATCTGGATCGTGATAGGACTCATACAATGGGCCGATTGGGCTGTCGTTGCCCACCGCGCCATAACCCTGCTGCACCAATTCGAGAATTGCTTCGCGATTCGTGGCAAGTTTCATCGCCTGGATTACACGCGGGTCATTGCCCGGTTCGCGGTCAGCGCGCAAGCGCACCAGATCGAACCCGTTTGTGGGGATGACCGTGGTCTCGATGCCGTCCACATCTTGCAGGCTTTCGAACAGCGGCGTGCTCATGCGCATCACCAGATCCACTTGCCCGCCGCGCAGCGCATCGACCATGGCGCCTTCGTCGGCGAAGAAGATGATTTCCACATTGGCGAGGGATGGCTGACCATCCACAAAATAATCTGGATTAGCCGCCAGAGTGATGCGATCCTCTGGGCTATAACTTTCCACCATGAATGGACCTGTTCCATTGAAATTGGCGAGGTCTTCTGTATTCGCCTTGAGGATCAAGGCGTGATTGTCACTGAGATCATAGAGGAAGAAGGGATTCGGATTTGTAAGATTGAAGGTAATCTCCAAATCCCCGGTCGCCTCGATCGAAGCGATGTTGGAATATAAGTCAACCGTGGCAAATCCAGATTCGGGATTGCGCAGGCGGTCGAAAGTCCAAACGACATCTTGCGCGGTCAGGGGACTCCCATCATGGAAGGTGGCGCCATCGACTAGGGTGAAGACATAAGTCAAGCCATCATCGCTTACCGTCCAATCCGAAGCCAGGCGCGGGATCGGTTGATTGCTTACCGGATCGATATCCACCAGGTAATCAAAAACTGCGTTAGCGACGAATACTTCTGCGTCTGATGAAATGAGGGCGGGATCAGTCTGCACGAGGGCTTGGAATGCCACGCGCAACGTGCCGCCCGTTTCACCGCTGGGCTGGGATTCTGCGGGAGCGCAAGCCGCCAGCAGACCGAGGACAAAGGCGAGCGAAATCAAAGTCTTGATGCGAACTACCTTATTCATTTTGTTTCTCCTTCTCTGGATCGGATGGACGAAATTTGGGATGAATATGAAATCGACCGAGTGTATCTCCTTCCGCGAGTCGGCATTCCGGGCAGAGGCCCATAAAAATATAGTGCTCTCCCAGCACCAGAAAGCCTGTTTGCTTATCGAGTTGTTTGAATAACTTCTTAACGGTGGTAGCAGGGATTTTGATATCGCCCCAACATTTATGGCAGATGAGGTGATGGTGATCTTCCTCGCCGGCTAATTCATACAGCTTGCCCCCCGCCACTTCATTTCCATGGACCAGGCGACAACGGCTAAAACTTTCCAGCGTTCGATACACCGTAGCCGCGCTGATACGCGGGGATATACGGCGCACATCGCGAAGGATCTCATCAAAAGTTGCATGCTCACCGAGATTGGCGATGGCTTTTAGGATCACTTCACGCTGCGGAGTCAGGCGGAACCCAAAATTGCGGATGCGCCGCTCTATCTTTGGGTTGGGGTAGGGATTAGCCATGATGCGAATATTCGCAACTGAGAATTTTCGCAATAATAAGTGGAAATCTGTCCTTTGTCAATATCGGTATTGACAGGAATACTGATTGGAGCATATGATGGCTACGAATAATTACTAAATGTCTATGTAAATATAGGACTTTTGAATGAGACTGTCAAAACGCGGCGAATACGGTATCAGGTCCATGCTTTATCTGGCAAAACATTCATCGCCCGGAGAATTGATTCAGCTGAAACAAATAGCTGCGAAGGAACACATCCCCGCCAAATATTTAGAGCAGATCCTGCTCTCCCTGCGCCATGCCGGCCTGCTCCACAGCCGAATGGGTATCGGCGGCGGGTATTCCCTGGCCAAATCCGCGGACACCATCAGCCTGGGCCAGATCGTCCGAACTTTGGATGGTCCGCTAGCTCCCGTCAACTGCGTCAGTCAAATGGCATATGAGCCCTGCGATTGCCCGGATGAAAAGACCTGCAGCCTGCGCCTGGCTATGCTGGACGTGCGCAATAGCATTGCAAATGTTATGGATAACACGACTTTAGCCGATGTCGTTAGCCGCTCATCAGGGCTGGGCACCGCGACCTGACGCAGATCATTAATCCCCCCAATCTCCATAGGGCCTTACACGACTCAGTAATTCGAAGATTCCCTGTATGATGTACTTGTCTAGTCCGCTCGCTTAATTTCGGAGATTCGATGTCCATTGTGCTTGAAGGCGTCACCAAACTGTATGGCGAGCAAGTCGTCGTCAACAATGTTTCGCTGGAAGTCAAGAATGGCGAATTCTTCGTTCTGCTCGGCTCCAGCGGCAGCGGAAAGACCACAGTCCTCAACATCATCGCGGGGCTCATCGATGCCGATGAAGGCAGGGTCTTGCTCCATAAACGCGATGTGACCCACATGACGACTCAGGATCGCAAAGTGGGGTTCGTATTCCAAAACTACGCGTTATTTCAATACATGACTGTGGCTGACAATGTCGAATTCGGCTTGCGCGTCCGTAAAGTCAAGGGAAGCGAGCGCCGCCGCAAGCGCGACGAGCTGCTGGAAATGGTCGGGCTTGTCGGATTGGGCAATCGCATGCCGCGGCAACTTTCCGGCGGCCAACAGCAGCGCGTTGCGCTGGCCCGCGCCCTGGCCCTGGAACCCGACGTGCTCCTGCTCGACGAGCCGTTGGGCGCGCTCGACGCCAAGATCCGCGTCGAACTGCGCCGCATCCTCAAGAATATCCAGCGCCAATTTGGCGTCGCCGCTATTCTTGTCACGCACGATCAGGAAGAAGCCTTCGATCTAGCTGACCGTGTTGGTGTGATGAGCTTCGGGCGATTGATCGAGGTCGGCACCCCCCAGGACCTTTATCAGAGTCCCCAAACGGAATTTGTAGCCTCATTCCTGGGAACAGCGAACATCTTGTTGGGCGAATCAGATGGCAGACAGGTCCAGCTTGGCAAACACACTTTCCCGCTGCCCAAAGAGACTGCGCGGCTTACTTCCGATGGCCGCGTGCAAACCCTGTTTAGGCCGGAAGATGTAGCCCTTGCTGAAAAAGCCGAAGAACTCCATTGCTTCCCACTTGTCCAAGGCAAGGTCGTTGAAATAGGGTTTAGCGGTCCCACCGAGCGACTGCGCGTCGAGTTGCCTCCAATCGAAGGTGTTCGCGCCATTGCACCCGCAGTTCCATTCGGCGATAAGAATATCGCTGTCGAGGCCAGTCGCTCGCCGGAGCAATCTTCATTGTTCCCACTTAAGCCCGGCAAGAAAGCCTGGGTCGGAATTCGCCGCCTGCATACACTGGCGCATCCCGGTTTGCATTTCCTGCTGGTCACAGATGGATCGAACCGCAGTGAGCCGGCACTGGTAACCGGCGGGCACTTGGCGCGGTTGGCTCACGCGCGAGTCACTCTGCTGGGATTAGGGAAGAAAGAAGAAAAGCTAAGGCGACAGCTGCAAGAGGCGCGCAAGCAAATAGGCAGCGGCATGGCGTCGATCGAAACCCAGACTTCGGCCGCGGCGACCTCGCGGGCGATCTCCAAAGTTATCCTCGAGCGCCCTGCTGATCTGGTGGTTCTAAGTTGGCGCCCCAGTGATGGCCTTGAAATCCCGGAAGAGGTGTTGCGGGCAGGCAATCATCATGTACTACTTGCCACCGCGGCCGATCCACAGTTGACCAATGCGCTGATCTGCGCAGCCAGCGGTGAACCCGGCAAGGACGACGTGATGTTCGCCGGCCGCCTGCTGCGCCATATCGGCGCAAAGGCCACCTTGATGACCGTGCAGAATCCAATCCTCACTGACGAGTTTCAACTCGATCAAATGGGACGCTTTATGACCGGGGGCGTACAGAGCCTGGCACGTTTCGGAATCAAAGCCACCAAGAAGATCGACAAAGGAGACCCGCTGGTGATCATCCTGGATGAAATTAAGACCGGTAAATATGACCTGGTCATCATGGGCGCGCCATTGCCCGGTCGGTCTGGCAGATTGGCTCTGCATGGTGTCGTGGGATCGGTATTGCAATCTGCACAAAATTGTTCGTTCTTGATCGTCCGTTCCCATAACGAGTACCAGGGCAGGCGCATCCTTCGTTAGTCTGACCCAAGGAGTTTGAATGAAACAGCTTTCCGGCAAAGTCTTATTCGTAATATTGTTGGTTCTCACCCTGGCGGGGTGCGCCGGCAACCCGCCCGCAGACGAGAGCGGCGCCGGAGGGGTCCACCTCATCCTGGCCGCCTACACCACCCCGCGCGAAGCCTACGGAGAAATTATCCCGCTATTCCAGGCCATGTGGCAGGCAGAGCATGGGCAAACGGTCACCTTCGAGGAATCCTACCAGGGCTCGGGCGCACAATCTCGTGCCGTGGTCGAGGGCTTTGAAGCCGATGTGGTGGCTCTTTCCCTGGAGGCCGACGTGACTCGCATCGTGGACGCAGGGCTCATCACCCACGACTGGAAAGTTGTGGGCGCTAGCGGAATGGTGAGCACCTCAGTGGTGGCCTTTGCCGTCCGCGCTGGCAACCCGCTAGTTATTGACGATTGGGAGGATCTTGCCGCGGAAGGCGTCGAAGTATTGACGCCGAACCCGGCCACCAGCGGCGGCGCCATGTGGAACGTGCTGGCACTCTACGGAGCGGCATTGCGCGGCCAGATCAGTGGTGTACCTGGCGGCGATCCGGGCGCTGCCAAGGAGTTCTTGAAATCCGTGCTGGCAAATGTCATCGTGATGGATGACAGCGCCCGCGACAGCATCACCAACTATGAGGCGGGGGTAGGTGATGTTGCGATCACCTATGAAAACGAGGCCTTGGTAGGCCAGCAGGCCGGTTCAGATTACGAATTGGTCATCCCCTCTTCCACGATCCTTATTGAAAACCCGGTAGCCGTGGTTGATGAGTATGTCGACGAACATGGCACCCGGTTAGTCGCAGAAGCGTTCGTGGAATTTCTCTTCACACCTGAAGCCCAGCAGATCTTCGCCAAATACGGGCTACGCTCTGTGGACCCGGATGTGGCGGCTTCAAGAGGCGATCAATATCCGCCAGTGGCCGATCTTTTCACCATCGAGTATTTCGGTGGCTGGCCAAAGGCACGCGAAAAGATCTTCGGCGAGACCGGAGTGTTCAATTCAGCCATCCAGGAAGTGCAAGGACAGTAGTCAAGGAAAGCTATGCTTTCCGCAGTTGCGAGGAGGGCGCTTGCGTCCGACGAAGCAAGCTCCTCCCCATGATAAAGAGGCTCATGGAAAAGTTAGGTCCGCGCCTAAAGACCAAGAAAACACGCAGCCCCGAAATGGGGCTGCGTGTCCTCAGCTTCACTTTTATCGCCGTGCTGATCGTCATTCCCATGCTCGTCATCGTGCAAGATGCGTTTCGCGAGGGCTTCGACGAATTCTGGCACCAAGTGACCGCGCCCATCGCAGCCAGCGCCATCATTCTCACGCTGTGGACTTCAGCGTTAATGACGGCAATCAATGCCTTGATGGGCCTGATGACTGCATTCGTGCTGGTGCGCTATGAATTCCCTGGAAAAAGAATCTTCAATGCAATCATCGATTTACCGTTAGCCATCCCCACCCTGGTGACCGGCGTGATGCTGGTGATCCTTTACGGCCCTCAGCAAACACTGGGTGCCTTCTTGAAGGAAGGGCTCGGCTTTGAAATCATCTTTGCGCCGCCAGGTATTGTGCTGGCTTTATTGTTCATTACATTTCCGTTCGTTGTACGCACCATCCAACCAGTGCTGCTGGAACTGGATCAGGCGCAAGAGCACGCCGCGGCTACCCTCGGTGCGCGCGGCTGGACCATCTTCCGCCGGGTGATTTTCCCGGCGCTGGCGCTGCCCACGTTGAGTGGCTCGCTGCTCGGCTTTGCCCGCGCCGTGGGCGAATTTGGCGCCGTGGTCATCGTGGCAGGGAACATCCCGTTCAAGTCACAAACCGCGGCTGTTTACGTGTTGGGCGCGGTGGAATCAGAGAACCGGCTGGCGGCCAGCGCCATCTCGGTGGTGCTGATCGCAATTTCCCTGGCGGTGATCCTGGTTACTAATCGTGTGTTGGCTCGAAGGCCAGAAAGCTGATGGCCGTCCACAAGATCGATGCGCTTCGCAAAAAAGAAGCCGGCCGGGGACCGCGCGTTTTGATTCTGGTTGTGATTGCCTATGTGACCTTCCTGGTTCTGGCACCCATCACTGCGCTAATCGGCGCGGCGCTGCAAAAAGGGCTACCGGGTTTCACCAATGCACTCGCCGCTCCCGAGCTTTGGCAGGCTTTCACCCTCTCCTTTGAGATTGCGATTGGCGTGATTGCGATTCAGGGCATTCTGGGCACGATCACTGCCTGGGTGATCGTGCGCCACAGTTTCCACGGCAAATCCCTTTACAACGGCATCATAGATATCCCCTTTGCCATTTCTCCGGTCGTCGTGGGTTACATACTGCTGTTGATATTCGGGCGCAACGGCATCTTGAATCCGTTACTGCAGATTTTTGATTGGCAGGTCGCCTTTGCGGTACCCGGAATTTTCCTGGCCACACTCTTCGTCTCCTTGCCCTTCATGATCCGGGAAATGATCCCTGTGATCCAAAACCTCGACAGCTCGCAAGAGCTGGCCGCCAGCACGCTGGGCGCCTCACACTGGACCACGTTTTGGCGGGTGATCTTTCCCGGGCTGCGCACGGCGCTGTTCTACGGCATCGCTCTCACCATGGCGCGCGCCATGGGTGAATTCGGCGCCGTGTTGGTGATCGGCGGCGGCGTACAAGGCCGTACCGCCACCACTACGCTTTATATCTTCCACGCACTCGAAGAACGCCAATACGTCGAAGCCTACACGGCGGCTATCCTCCTCGGCCTCGGCTCCGTCTTCATCGTCTCCCTCGCCGACTTTGTACGTCGACGCAGCCAGCACTGACTTATCGTCTTTGCGAGGAAGCCTTGCGAAGCAAGGCTGATGAAGCAATCCCCTATATAATCTTGGAGATTGCTTCGGGTGCGGAGTTTACACTGAGCGAAGCGAATGTGCACCCTCGCAAAGACGATTTGATTTGGAGAGAACAATGACAACTGACGCGAGCGTTTTTGCCAGCCGGCGAGAGAAACTCAACTCCTTGCTCCCACAACAGGGCTTGGACGCCGTTGCCTTGAATGCAGGGCCAATGCAGACCTATTTCACCGACCTGCATTTCCATCTCATGGAGCGCCCGGTTGTTGTGTTCCTGATGCCAAATCAATTTCCGATCATTGTGTTACCTGAATTCGAAAAAGGCAAAACAGAAGGCATCAAAGATTTGACCGTTGTTACTTACGGAGAGGATCCTGCTCTCTGGCAGGAAAGCTTCAGCCGAGCGGCGGCTGAACTGATTGCACCGCCAAAGCGCATCGGCGTGGAAGGATTGCGCATGCGGGTGATGGAGCTGCGCTACTTAGAAGGCGCATTACCGGGCGCGAAGTTCGAACAGGCCGAGCCGCTCATCGCTCAGCTTCGTATGCACAAGGACGAGGCCGAGATCGACGCCATGCAGAAGGCTGTCGAAATCGCCGAAGCTGCTCTGGAAGCCACGGTCACGAAGGTCAAGATCGGCATGACCGAGCGCGAGATCTCCGGCATACTGATCCAGAATCTCTACACCCGCGGCTGCGACCCTGAGCTGCCTTTCCTGCCCATCATTGCCGCCGGCGCCAACAGCGCCAACCCGCATGCCACAGTCAGCGATCGCAAAGTGCAAAAAGGCGATCTGCTGCTATTCGATTGGGGCGCCAATGTGGGCGGCTACTTCTCAGATCTCACACGCACCTTCGCCGTCGGCGAAATCGACGAGGAGCTTAAGCGCATCTACGAAATTGTGAAACTCGCCAACCAGGCAGGACGCGATGCTGCCAAACCCGGCGCCCCTTGCTCCGCCGTTGACGAAGGCGCCCGCGACGTCATTGAAGATTCGGGGTACGGCGAATACTTTACCCATCGCACGGGCCACGGATTGGGCCTTGAGCCGCACGAGGAACCCTATATGCGCGCAGGTAATAGCATGCCGCTGGAGCCAGGAATGACCTTCACCGTAGAGCCCGGCATCTATCTAGTTGGCCGTGGTGGCGTGCGTATCGAGGACAACGTTGTCATCACCGAAGATGGCGCCCGCACGCTAAGCAGCTCCCCTCGCGAGTTACGTGTGATTGGTTGATTCAATCATTCAATCCCATCCCCAACCTTTCCCTTTAGAAAGGGGAAGGGAGTTTGGCCCTTTCCGTCACTGCGAGCGAGGCGTGGCAATTTACTACTAAGTTAAACAGACTCCACCGTACTACTCGAGTCCATTGATTAACGTGATTCTTTCTCCAATGCGCTCCAATACGGCCTTCATTCAGAACGATCGCCCTGTCCAGCCTTTGGCCTTGACAGGGTCATCGTATTCGCAATGAGGTACAAGGTAATTGCAAAGCCGATCGCCTAGGCGATCGGCTTTTATCGGTCTTCTGTCTCTTCCTCTGTCTACCGTCTTCTGCCTTCTGTCTACTGTTTACTCTTCTTCCTCAGCACCGTTCTTCTTGGCGCGGGAGGCGATCACGCCTTCGGCGATATGCGGGGGCACCTGCTCGTAGTGCGAGTGCTCCATGGTAAAGACGCCGCGGCCGCCGGTGATGGAGCGTAATTCCGTGGTGTAGCGCAGCATTTCTGCCATGGGTACCTGGGCGCTGATCACTGAGCGTCCCATCTCCTGTTCCATACCTTGCACACGAGCTCGTCTTGAATTCAAGTCACCCATCACATCGCCCATGTGGGTCTCGGGCACAGTGATACGCACATTCATGATCGGCTCCAGGAGTACCGGACCCGCCTCTTTGATCGCCAACTTGAATGCTTGACGCCCGGCGATTTCGAATGCCACTGGCTTGGAATCCACCGGGTGCTCTTTGCCATCCGTGACAATCGCTTTCACTTTTTGCACTGGGTATCCGGCCACCGCGCCGTCGGTCAGCACAGAGCGCACACCTTTTTCAATAGCCGGGAAATAATTGGTGGAGATGGCGCCGCCGAAGACTTCGCTGGCAAATTCGAATTCTTCGCTGGCCAGGGGCTCCACGCGCATGTGCACCTCAGCAAATTGACCCGAGCCGCCGCTCTGCTTTTTGTGGCGGTACATCGATTCGCCGGTCTTGGTAATGGTCTCTAAATAAGGCACATCCGGTTGATGGGTTTCCAGTCCCACCTGGAACTTATCGTGAGCTTTGCGGATGGCAACGTCGATATGCTGGTCGCCCATCCCTTGAAGGATAGTTTGCCGCGTGGCAGCTTCGTTATGCCAGGAAAGTGTCATATCTTCTTCGGCCAGGCGCGAGAGCGTGGTGCCCATCTTGGCAGCATCCGCCTGGGTCTTAGGAGTCACCGCCACGCGGTACAGCGCATTGGGGAATTCAGGCGCGGGCAGCGTGAGCGGATGTCCCTTGTCGCACAAGGTGTCGCCGGTGCCCGTGTCGCTCAGCTTGGGAACCGCGAAAATATCGCCTGCATGCACAGATTTCACTGCCATCTGCTCTTTGCCACGGATCACTGCCAGGTTGCCGATGCGCTCCTCGATCTCTTTGTTCCGATTCCACACGCGGCTATCAGAGGTAAACACGCCTGAGTAGACGCGTCCGTAGGTGATCTTGCCTACATAGGGATCGGCAGTGGTCTTCCAAACATACACGGCCAGCGGACCCGCGTCGCTGGCTTTCAATTCTTCCTCCCCTCCCTTGCCCTTCGCTTTCACAGGGATGGCCTGAGCAGGTGACGGCATCAGTGTCAGGAATGCATCCAACAATTGCGTAATTCCGACCTGGTCACTTGCGTCGGCGAGGAACACGGGCACGAAGATGCCGTTGCGCACGACTCCTTGCAGTCCTTGCATGATCTCATCGGCGGTCAGCTCGCCGGTTTCCAGGTATTTCTCCAGCAACTTGTCGGAGCCTTCGGCGGCTGCTTCCACCAGTTGCATGCGCGCCGTCTTGGCCGCGTCCGCCATCTCGGCGGGAATGTCCACCGCTTCACCTCCACCTACCGGGAAAGCCTTCATCGCCATCAGATCGACCAGGCCCTTAAAGCCCATACCTTCGCCCCATGGAAGTTGCACTGGGATGAGACGCTTGTCGGTGAGATGGGCAACGGAATCCTTGGCCTGGTAGAAGTTTGCCGATTCGCGGTGCATGCGGTTGACCAGCACAAAACGCGGCAACTTGAACTTGTCGCAATAGGTCCAGGCCAACTCGGTGCCGACCTGGACGCCGGCAACGGAATCCACAACCACCAGCGCGGCGTCGCTGACGCTGAGCGCCGAAATAGCCTCGCCAACGAAGTCGGGCGCGCCTGGGGTGTCGAGCAGGTTGATCTTGTGCTTCTGGTATTCAATGGGCAGGACCGCCGTGGAGAGGGAAAGGCCGCGGCGCTGCTCTTCAGCCTCGAAGTCCCCAACGGCACTGCCTTCGCTGACCGAGCCCATACGATTGATGGCCTTGGTATAAAACAAAAAGGCCTCACCCAGCATCGTCTTGCCTGCGCCGCTGTGCGAGACCATAGCGATGTTGCGGATCTGTTCAGTGGTGTACTCTTGCATGTAAATAACCTCAATCTATTGATCAGCTAATTGGTTAATCGAAAAGATAGTCGAAGGGAAGAGCGAGGATTCTAAGGGAAGAGGAAGGGCTTGTCAAAGGGCAGGTGTCAGGGGCAACTGTCACTCAAGTAAAATGCTTTGATGCGCTTCCTCTTCCTATTCATGGATGGCATTGGCCTTAGCGATGAAAACTCGGAAACGAACCCGTTCGCTACAGTTCACATGCCGAACATGCAGGCGCTCCTGGGGGACAAGCGCATGGTGAAAGGCTGGGCGCCCCTGGAAACTGAGCGCGCCACCCTGCTGGAATTGGACGCTTCGATGGGCGTCGACGGCCTGCCGCAGTCAGCCACCGGGCAGGCGGCGCTGGTGACCGGGAAGAATGTGCCGCAGCTGGTCGGCGAACATTACGGGCCGAAACCCAACAAAGCGGTTGCCGAGATAGTGAGGCAAGATAATCTCTTTATTCAATTGACGCAGCGCGGTTACAGGGCGTGTTTGCTGAACGCTTACCCGCAGCGCTACTTCGACGGCATCTCCAGCGGGCACCGGCTGTATTCTGCGATCCCGCTGGCAGTGACTAGTGCGGGGATCGCTTTGAAAACGGCGGAAGATCTGACAAGGGGTGAAGGGTTCTCGGTGGATTTCACGGGCCAAGGATGGCGCGAGCAGTTGGGCTACAAGGACTCGCCATTGATGGAGGCGCCCGCCGCAGGCCGCAGGCTGGCCGCGGTGACGGCGAAGTACGACCTGGCGTTCTTCGATTTCTGGGTCAGTGATTTTGTGGGGCACCACCAGGATATGAAAGGCGCGGTGCGTCTTATGGAAAGTTTCGATGCGGTTTTCGGCGGGCTTCTGGCGGCGTGGGATGACGACAAGGGGTTGATTCTGATCACATCGGACCATGGCAACATGGAAGACCTGAGCACTCGGCACCACACGCTGAACCCGGTGCCGGCCCTGGTGATCGGGGCAAAGGGACTGCGCGAAAAATTCTGCAAGTATCTGAAAGATTTGGCGGATGTGGCGCCGGCGATCTTGCGCTTTTATCCGTGAAAATAAAAACCTCTGTGTTTCCGTGTCTCCGTGGTAAATGATGTTTGATTTTTGAGAAGATGGTACTTAAGCGGACTGCCGCGGTCACCGGCGCCTTCAGCTACACGGGGTCGTATATTGCCCGCGCGCTGCTGGAACGCGGGTGGGATGTCATTACGCTGACCCGCGACCCCGGTCGCCCGCATCAGTTGCAGGCGCGTGTCAAGGCTTCTTCGCTGGATTTTTCGCGGCCGGAGCAACTGGAAGCGAATCTACGCGGCGCACACACGGTCGTGAACACCTATTGGGTGCGATTCAATTATCCGGGGTCGTCGTTCGAACAGGCGGTGGAAAACAGCCAGACGCTGATTGCCGCGGCTGAGCGTGCAGGAGTAAAGCGTATCATTCATATCAGTGTCAGCAATCCGGATCTCAATTCGGACCTGCCCTACTATCGCGGCAAAGCCCAAGTGGAGGAAATCGTCAAGGCTTCGAAGATGTCTTGGGCGATCCTACAACCCACATTGATTTTCGGCAAAAAAGAGGTGCTGATACACAACATCGCCTGGCTGCTGCGCCATTTTCCCATCTTTGTGATCGCCAGCGATGGCAGGTATCGCGTGCAACCCATCTTCGTCGAGGACTTGGCAGCCATGGCGGCAAAGGCCGCGGGCACTACGCGCAATGAGATCCTGCCTGCCGCCGGACCCGAGATTTATACGTACGCGGAACTAATAAATTTGCTCAAACAGATTATTGGCAGCCGCGCAATAATCCTGCACACGCCACCATGGCTCACATTGCTCATGGCTAAGTTAGTCGGTTTGCTATTGCGCGACTTAACCTTGACCAGCGAGGAGCTGCAAGGCTTGATGGAAGAGCGACTCTACATCGGCGAGCCGGCGCTGGCATCAACGCGCTTTAGTGATTGGGCGAAGGAGAAACGCCATGACCTCGGTCTCTTCTATCGCAACGAGCTTAAGCGGCACCACCAGCAGGCTAAGACCGCTTCGTTTTAACCGCGTGTCAAGCTGTTGAACAATCTAAATTCTTTGAAACCTGCTATAACGGCGGAAAGTGAGGGATAAATAAAAAGGTTGCCAGGATCTCGGGAAACCTGTCAAATGCATCAACCCTATCAGGGCAATTAGATTTTCAAACTTGACAATCTTTCAGGCGTGTCAACGTGCAATGTGTCAATATGCACTGGGCGGTCCCCGGAAAGTTGCACATAGCACATAGCAGGTCATTGTCGCCCTGCCCTTGACAAGCCGGCCCACTCCGCATTTACTATCCAAAATGGCCAAGCCGGATGTCTACATCCCGGGAAGTCCTTCGCCCCCCGTTCCACTGGAGCGCTATCTTCCGCCGATTCCGTCTGGCGTGGTCTCCATCTGGCTGGGCGAAAACGTTCCCAAGGGCGGCTGGGTGCTGGATCCGTTTGGGGCCTCGCCGCAGGTAGCCATCGAAGCCGCCCGTGCCGGATACCGGGCGGCTGTAGCCGCCAACAATCCCATCGCCCGATTCTTGCTTGAGATTCGCGCCCTGGCGCCCGGGGCGGCTGATTTCCGCGCTGCGCTTGCCCTGCTAGCCGCGGCGCGCAGGGCCAACGAAAGACTCGAAACGGCGATCCTGGATCTTTACCAAACCACTTGCCCGCGGTGTGGAGCGCAAACCCCAGCCGACGCCTTTATTTGGGACCAGGTGAATGCGGGGCCGATCGCAAAAATCGTCCGTTGCAACGTATGCGGTGAAAATGGGGAATATGCGACCGATGAACAAGACCAGCAACGCGCCGGGGCCTATCTGCGCGACGGACCACAACTTTCCCGCGCCCTGGAGCGCATTGCGCCCAAGGGGGATCCGGACCGCGAACACGCAGAGGAAGCCCTGGAAGCTTACTCGCCACGCGCGGTATATGCCCTATTCACTATCATCAACCGCGTCGACGGCATGACGCTCGACGAAAAGCAACGGCGGCTGGTTTCGGCGCTGGTGCTATCGGCCTGCGACCGGGCCACCAGCCTCTGGGCGTACCCCAGCAGGCGCTCGCGCCCCAAGCAACTCAGCCCCCCGGCGCAATTCCGCGAATACAACATCTGGTACGAGATGGAACGTTCGATTGACCTTTGGGCCCAAGACGCACCGCCTGTCCCACTGGTGACCTGGCCCGAGTCGCCGCCTGGTAGCGGAGGCATCAGCCTCTTCGAAGGTCGTTTTCGCGATATGGCGGATGATTTGGTAAAGATCAAAACCGCCGCAGTAGTTACCGCTTTTCCGCGGCCCAATCAGGCCTTCTGGACTCTGTGCGCACTCTGGGCGGGCTGGCTCTGGGGGCGCGAGGCGATCGGGCCGTTCGCATTGGTGTTGCGCCGCAAACGCTACGACTGGGGTTGGCATGCGGAAGCTTTGCATGCTGGTCTTGCGCCACTCTCCGAACAACTCGGCGCAGACACGCCGCTGTTCGGCATCGTGGGTGAAAGCGAGCCTGGGTTCAACACCGCGGTGATCACCGCGGCCAACCTTTCTGATTTTCGTTTGGAAGGAATGTCACTGCGACGTGAAGAAGATCAGTTGCAGATCGCCTGGCGCAAGGGACTGACGCCTGCGGCATCGTCCGCGGACCCAACCGATACGGTGCGTCGCGCGGCAGTGAAGTTGCTGGCGGCCCGAGGCGAGCCTTCGCATTTCCAGCATTTACAACTAGCCGGGCTGAACGAGCTTAGCAAACGGGCTCAACTAGGCAGCGCACTCAGTGATGCCGGTGAGCTGCAAACCGAAACACGCGCCACGTTCGAGATCGGGCTCACCTTCCGCGGTAGTTTCACTCGCTTCGGCGCCAGCGAGCAATCACTGGAGACCGGCCTCTGGTGGCTGCTGGACGCAGCTTCAGCGCGTTCTCCACTTGCCGACCGCCTGGAAATCGCAGTCGTGCGATCCCTGCTGCGCAAAGCCGAGCACGATCTGGATGAAATATACAGCATGCTTTGCGAAATCTTTCCCGGTCTTCTGACGCCGCCGCGCACGCTCGCTGAAGCGATCCTGAATTCCTACGGCGAACAGAGGGACGGGCGATGGACTCTCGCGGCTGCTGATCTGCCGAGGTCCCGCCGCACTGATCTGCGTGAGATGCGCACCGCGCTGAATGATTTGGGTAAACGACTTGGCTATCAGGTTTTAGGCGACAGTAGCGTGGAATGGCACGATAATGAAGCGCGCCTCGTGCTGGCTTTCTATCCCATTGCATCCGCTCTGCTCGGGGAAATTCTGTTGAAATCGAAAACGCCTGCCCAGAGGAGTCTGATACTGCTTCCAGGCCGCCGAGCCGCCCTCGCCCTGTATAAGATCGAACGCGACCCGCGCTTCAGGCAAGCCGTTGAAGATGGCTGGCGATTTATAAAATTCCGACACTTACGTCGGCTTGCAGAAAACAAATCGTTGACTCGAGAAAGTTTTTCTGAACTCTTGGAATTAGACCCGCCAACTCTGGAGCAAGCGCAGGCGCCGCTGCTTTAGAAAACAGGGAAGGTTGAAGGTTTAATGTTTAACTAGCTTAGGGGTGGGCCGCCAAAGCCAGCACTCCAGCCTGGGGTGTCGACCTTGAGCCGGTTTCTTACTTCGGCCAGTTTCAATTGGCTGGTGAAATTTCCACCACGGCACCAACGCCATTGACTGTCAGCAGCCAAGCAGAGCCGGTTAGGCAACGCTGGAATTCATTAAGGGAGGATGTACGATATGAGTAGCTTTGCCCATCTACGTCGAATAAGCAAACGTAGTCAGCAGTCTGCTCGCCCAAGCGCTGGTTACTGGAGAGCGAAGGCACCGGCCACACCGCGCTCAGATCCGCGCCTTCCAATTGCGCGGTGGCAACCGGAGCCCAGGCATCCACATAGTAAGAGCAATAATCATCATAGACGCGATATTCGCAATCTTGCACGACTTCGGCGTAGCCGCCGCCGGTATCGACATTGTATGGCGTCCCGCAGACCTCTTCGTATCGGCCACTGGCTGGCGGCTCGCTCTGCGAAGAGCGCACACGCTCGGAACAGGAAAGTTCATACGCATCGGACGGAACTTCATCCATCCAGTCCTGGAATTGAACTGGCCCAAAGGCTTCGATGGCGACCGATCGCCGCCAGGTAACCCCGGCGACGACTCCACTGACCTCGCTGGTGCGTAGGAAAAGAAAGTAGATAGCCGCGCACAACAGCAACAACCCGATACCGCCGATGATCAGGATGTTTCGATTCACTGGTTGGGTGGCGATGCCAGGTTTCTCTGTTTTGGCCGGAGCACCATGCGAAAGCGAAGCTCCGCAGTTGCCACACTTGAGGCGAGTTCCCGCGTTCATCGTTCCGCAGTTGGCGCATTTGATGGGTTGGATCGCTCCTTCAGAAAAAGCGCCAACTATTTTTCCCACGGCACGCTTGCTACCCGCTTTCAGGTCGGCGCCACATTGCGAGCAGGCACTGGTGGTGGCAGGGTTGCGCGTGCCGCAGAATCCGCAATGAATATCCGCGCCGGTCTTGGCGCGCTTTATCTTTTCGACGTCGGCGAGTAATTGTTGCTTGCCGCTTTGATGGAATTCAATGCTCTTTGGCTGTGGGGAACCGCACGAGGTGCAGTAGGCATGTGAACCCAGGTTTTCACTTCCGCAACTTGGGCAAGTCCAATAAAGTTCAATGTACCCCAGTATTTTCCGGGCCACGGAATTTTCTCCTTAGTGTATTTGGTGTTTCAAAGCAGCAGTATCGGCCTCGCTGTTGAGATTGCTTCGTCGGCTTTGCTTCGCAAAGCACTCCTCGCAATAGCGGAAAGCAAAAGCTTTCCTTGGCTCTATGTAGCCTAATACTTTCTTGCCATATTTCTTCTCCGCTAGGGCGTAGGTGTGGCACTCGAAGTGGGTGTGTTAGATGGTGGCAGCAAGGTTTCGCTGGGGGTCATGCTGGGAGCCAGAGTCTGCGTAGGTGTCGGGGATGGGGCCGGCGTGTTGGTGGGTACTGGTGTGGGCTCGGGCAGATCGTTATAAATAACAATCCCTATTTCTGCGAAACCGCCCGCCTTACTATTCACGGTCAAGCGAAGGGAAATCGCTCCACGCGGCAGGTCATTGAGGTTAAGGGTATACACCGAGGCAGCATTGGGCACTGGGTCGTCCCTTAGAACCAGAAGCTCCCAATCCCGATTGCGCGGGGTGTCTCCCGGCGCCCAATCCAACCTATAGGTCTTGAAATTAGCCGTGGCATCCGCGCGAATGACAAGGTCGACGTTTTGGGAATTCAGGTGCGCCATATTATTCGGCAACACAAACTCCAATATGGGACGGGGATCGTCCGCCCTGCAGGCGCGGGCCGGCGAAAAGAAGATGGGATCGTCGAAATCATGATCTTCGGCCCATTCCCTGCCGGCATCCGTTTGTGTAATCCATTTAATCGCCCAAATATCATCGACATTCATGGCAAATACTTCATCGGTGAAATCATTGCAATCCGCAGAGGCCTCAAGGCCCGTCCAGGTGTCGATAAGCAAGTCCTGCCAAAGATCCTCGTCGGCATCGGGAGGAGGCTGATCCGCGGCAAAGATCTCTCGCCGCTGCTCATTGCAATACCGGGAAGGTTCCGCTCCGGAAATCGAGCAAATCACTTTCTCCACAATCCCTTGTGGCTGTGCAAACCAGGTCGGGTTGCCGCCAGTTAAGTAATCGATGCCCTCCTGCATGAACTCAGCCCAGATCGGCGCGGCTCCGGTGAGGCCGCTGGTTCCCTGCATCTCAGTGTTATCGGGGTTGCCCACCCATACACCGACCGCCAGGTCGGGTGTGTAGCCCAAAGTCCAGTTATCGCGGAAATCATCGGTGGTGCCGGTTTTGGCCCCAACAGTAAAAGGGAGGTTGAGTATGGAATTGGTTCCGAACATCGGGGCACGCGCTTGATTGTCAGAGAGGATTGAGCTGATGAGATAAGCATGTTCGGGGCGAATCACCTGTTCAGTCGAAGGGGCTGGCGCTTCGTAGACAACATTGCCCTGAAAATCGACAATCTTGGTGATCGCCACCGGAGTTACGCGGTTCCCTTGATTGGCAAAGATCGCGTAGGCATTGGTGAGATCGAGTAATTTCACTTCGCCGCCGCCTAGCGTCAGCGCTAAGCCATACTGGTCGCCATTCAGATCCGTGATACCCATGCGGTGTGCAAATGCCACCAATCCTTCAGCCTCCGGCGTGTCGGGATTATCGTAGATACCGACGAAATTCAGCGTTTTGACCGCAGGCACATTGAACGAATTTGCCAACGCCGTGCGCACGGTAACCGGACCATGGAAGCGGTTGTCGTAATTCCTGGGAATATAGGGCGGACGCGGATCGTCGGGGTTGCCCGAAGGAGGAAATTCGGATTCCACGTCCCAGATCAAGGTGGAGGGCGTCCAACCTTTTTCAAAAGCCGTCACATACGTGAGGGGCTTGATGGAGGAACCAGGCTGTCGCGGCGAAACCGCCATGTTGATTTGCCCGTCAATTTCCTCGTTGTAGAAATCAGCCGACCCCACCATAGCGAGAATGTGTCCATCGGAGGGACGAATGGCCACCAACGCGCCGCTGCCAACATGCTTGTCAACCAAGCCGGCAACGTGGGTGCTTAAGGTCTGCTGAGCCATATCCTGCAAGTCGGAATCCAGAGTTGTATAAACGGTGAATCCCGAGCGATAGATGGTCTGGGCGTCGAATTGCTCTTCGAGCAGTGAACGAATGTAGTGCACCCAATGCGGGTAGCGAATTTGCACATCCGGGGACCTGAAAGAATAATCCAGCGTTTCCAAACCTGCAGCAGCGGCTTCTTCCAGAGAGACGCAAACCCGCTGGATATTATTGCTCACGTAGATGCAGCCTTCTTCAGCACTCAGCTTAACCATCAAGTTGAGCACCGATTGTTGCCGGTCCAACGCGGCGCCGCGATTGGTATACACATCGTAAACCGAGGGCGCCTGCGGCAAGCCCGACAGAAACGAAGCCTGTGACAATGTCAACTGGCTAGCCGTGGTGCCGAAATAGGTTTCCGCGGCTGCTTCGACGCCATAGGCTAGGTTGCCATAATAGATTTCATTCAAATAGAGTTCCAGAATTTCATCTTTTGAATAACGCCGCGTGATTTCTGAAGCCAAGATGGCTTCGCGCACTTTCCGCAGGTAACTTTGCTCGCTGGCTTCTTCAGGCGAAAAGAGCAACGCCCGGGCTAATTGCTGAGTAATGGTTGAAGCACCGGAGACCACTTCCCCGCTTTGATAGTTTTGGGTAAACGCACGAAAAATCGCGGCGACATTGAAGCCCGGATGGCTGTAGAAATCTTCGTCCTCGGTTGCCAATGTGGCCGCCAACATGTAGGGAGAAATGTCCTGGAGGCGGGTGTAAGTCCGCCGCCCCGCGTTGGGATCCAGGATCTCGTAAAGCAAATTGCCGTCTGCATCTAAGATGCGCGTTGTTTCGAATTGCGAAGCGCGAGCGCGCAGATCGTCAACACTGGGCAAAGTAGAGGCGATAGCAGCATATTGGTAGAGAACGAAGGCGAAACCCAAGACAGCCAGCAGAACCAAAGCAAAGCCCCCATAGACAAGCAGACGCGGCAGGCAGCCCATTCTGCCAAGGTGTTCACGAATCGCCCTAAATCGTTCGCCGATGCCACGGCTCCTCGCTTTACCGTGATTGGTCGGCCTAGGCCTTCGCCCGCGGTTGGTGGTTGCGTAGGCTGCTCCACTCACCTGAGTAGCTTCTGGGTCAGTCTCTGTCACGCGGCGCGGCAGTGGCATTCCGGACGCGTCCATGGCGGGCGGGGCACCGACAGGTGTATGTCCCAGCGGAGGAGGTGCAGGTGTCCACTCGCCAGAATCGGAACCTGGGAGCACAGTGGCCGCGTCACCCGGGGAGAGCCCCACTCCGCGGCTTGGCGCCGTATCGCCGGATGGGCTGACCTTTAAGGCACTGCTGGGTTTCGTATCAGCAGGGGGATCCTGGGGCGCGTTCTCAGCAGACGTGGCCAGCCGCTTGAAGCGGTCGCTCGCACCCTCTCCTGAATTGCGCTTGTTTCTTGGTGAACGTCCTAATCCCTCGGTCATGGGTTAGGTGTACTTTATTCGGGTCGGCCGGCAATTAGCGCCGTCCAGGTGCCTTTCATAGAAGTCTCCCCTTTTTGATTTTTGACATCAAGACTAATGACAATAGAACCGCCGCCGATACGCGGAATAGCCTTCGTTTCTTTGACTTCCGTCTCCACGTGGATGGTATCCCCGATGTAGATAGGCTTGATGAATTTCCATTCATTCACTTCGCGGAAGGCCATAATAGTGCCTTCCATAAAGCCGGTTTGAACCACCAAACCTGAAGCCATAGAGAGTCCCAGCAGCCCATGTGCCACGCGGGCGCTAAACGGCGTGCTCTTGCTATATTCTTCGTCGATGTGGATTTGATTGAAATCCCCTGAAAGCCCGGCAAAGGTCACGATATCGGTCTCTGTCACCGTGCGCCCCGCCGTAACTATGCGCTGGCCAACCTGGAATTCTTCAAAATACATCCCGCGCTGAGCGGGGGGCAATGGACTCACGAGTTTCTCCTCCAACGGATTCAACCCAAAGGTGGTACGGTTGGCGCGATTCTAGCATAAGGGGTAGATGAATGATTTGCTACAATCCCGAAATATAAGAGGTGAAATCGGTTTGCTTCCCATAAAAAGAGTTTTCTTGTTGCTTTTAATCGCCTTGGTAACCGGGTGCAATTACCCAGGCGCCCTGCAAGCGCCTACGATTGATCTGGTTTCAACTGCGGTTGCCGGAACACTGGCTGCGGAAGGGGCAGATCCCCAGGCCTCGACCACCCCGGCCTATGCAATCACATTACCTCGTCCGGTCTTTTTCGTTTCCGGGAGTGGCGGGGCAGCACAAATCTGGAGACTGGAAACTGACGGCACAACCCAAATACAAATTACCGATGAGCCGATGACAATTGACGGATACGACATTTCGCTTATCGATGGCAGTATCGCTTATGTGACTGACAACCAGCTTTACCTTGTGGACGCAGATGGAAGTAACCGTCGATTGATGGTCGACAACGCGGCTGCGGATCCAGAAGCCGAAGATTATTTCCATCGCCAGCGTATCAGCGACCTTCGTTTTTCCCCTGATGGGCGCATGCTGGCCTACGCGCTCAATGGAGTGTGGATTCTGGATCTTACAACCAATCAAGCAACCCAGATGCTAATGAATGAGCTGGAGGAAACTGAAGAGGGTATTTTCCCCGAGGCTTTCTATGTGCCGTTGCTTTGGGCGCCGGATGAAGAAAGATTACTTGTTACTGTTGGCAGCAGCCAAGGCAGCAGCGTGTCAATATTAAATGTCAAAGCCGGCCAATTCGTGACAGACTTAGAGAGCAACGATGTGCTTTGCTGCCAAGTAAGCTGGACGCCGGACGGCAGCTCAGTACTCGTGGCCAGTCCTTATATCGGGATTATTGAGCCGGGCCTGTGGCGCTACGATGCGGATACGGGTAAACGAAAAACGCTGGCCGGCTTCGGCGACGATGGTCTTTTCCAATTCGTGGGATGGCCATTACAACTGACCAATGACAGCCTGAGATATTTTTACACCAGTTCCACCGAAATCCCCGCTCAGGACTTACCTTTGTTTATGATGAGTAGCGATCTGGATGGTGAAACCAATCGTGTCCAACTCCGTCCCGATTCGTTCAGTAACATTGGCGAGGTGTTATGGGCCGAAGATGGCTCGTTGGCACTCATAGTCCAGCTGAAACCCTCAGGCGGAACCAGCGGCTCGGTGATTCTCGCGTATAGCGACGGCCGCCAGTTGCAGAACCTATTGATTGAGGCCCAACAGTTAAGATGGGGACCGTAGTTAACGGAATCGATCCCCGGAAAATATTAATCGACTACTTTCCTGTATCCCCGATTGAAATAAACCAGCGGCCGTTCTTCGCTTTCCGTGAATCGACCGCAAGCCAGCACCTCGCCAATAAAAACGGTATGCGTTCCTGCATCATGACTTGCAGAAACTCGACAATCGAAGAAAGCCAGCCCCTGGGTCAAGATCGGGCTCCCCGTTTCCAGGCTGAAGGTTTCTAGGCCTTCAAAGCGGTCGCTTTGTTCGCTGTCGCGCCCGGCGAAACGATCGGACAGCGCCCGTTGATCCTGTGACAAAATCGTTACGGAAAAAATCCCTGCCTCGGTAACCAATTGATGCGTGCGCGTTATCTTCTCCAGGGATACAGAAACTAGCGGAGGATCCAAAGATAACGAATTAAAGGAATTCACCGTCATCCCATGTGCAACGCCGGCGTGTCGAGCCGCAACCATGGTTACCCCTGTGGTCCAAAATCTCAATGTCTCGCGAAGAGCCTCTGGGTCGGGACGGGAAACCGCCCTTGGTTTGCGATTTGGTTCCATGATGGCGGGATTGTAACTCAAGGAGTTGCAATGCCTGTGCCAGAGACCTAGAGGCTATTGGATTCAGGTTTCAATTAAGGTACTATGTCCAAACCTATGGACCCGAGTGAAGCGGCGCCAGAGATTCCCGCGCAGGACATTCCTCGCGCACGTCGAGCCAGCATGAATGTGTTGGGCCAGATCACCATGGTGTTCAGCGTCGGCGCGTTGCTGGCAACGTTGTTCACGGCGTGGACACCTTTGGGACTCATGCCATCTAACCTTGCCGCTCAGGTGGCCGAATGGCTGCGAGGCGATTCAAACACGCAAGGTTCCGTCTTTCCCACGCCCACCCCGCGGCCGCGGCCGCGCATCGGAATCATCGCGGGACATAGCGGGTTCGAAGATCCGGGAGCTGTTTGCTCGGACGGATTGACCGAAGCCATCATTAATATCGATGTGGCGACCAGGGTGAAAGAAATACTCAGTGCAGCCGGCTTTGATGTGGACCTTTTGGAAGAATTCGACGATCGCCTCGAGGGGTATCAAGCCTTGGCGATTGTGTCTATTCACGCCGATACCTGTCAATTCATCGACGATAACGCCACCGGTTTCAAAGTGGCGGCGTCATCGGCGACAGACAGTCCCGAAAAGGCTGGCCGGTTGGCAGCATGCCTCAGCAGCCGGTACGCCAAAGTCACCGGTTTGCGTTTTCACCCGGGCAGCGTTAGCTCTCACATGACCGGTTACCACGCTTTTCAAGAGATCTCTTCTAACACCACGGCGGCGATTATGGAGATCGGGTTCATGAACCTGGATCGGCTCATTATGACCCAACAACCCGATCTGCTTGCCGAAGGCATAAGCCAGGGCGTGCTTTGTTATATCTATAACGAAGACGCCTCTTCGCCGGATGGCAATTAAATGGCAGAGACCTGGCGCTCGATTTGCGAACAAGCAAAGCTGGCAATCGCCGCCGGCCGGCGCTATGATGGGCGACGACTAGCGCACCAGGCTGCACGCTTGGCGCCAAACCAGGTCGATCCCTGGCTGCTGCTGGCTGCTACTGCTAACCCCAGGGCAAGCCTGGCTTATATTCAACGCGCGCTGGAGATCAATCCACGAAGCTCGCGCAATTTGAAAGCACTCAAATGGGCGGAAAAGCGATTAAAGCAGAAAGCGGAAACACCAAATCAAGCAGCAGGTCCCGGTGCACTCACCCTGCCACGGATCACCAATACGGCCATGTTCAGCTTACTGGCCCTCACCGTGGCTATGGCCATCTTTGCCCTGCTGCGGCCTCCAGAATTCGATGAAGGGTTACGCCTTATGGGCGTCGCGGCTGCACGCGAACTGGATGCGTTGCTCGCCACCGAAACTCCAACGCCAACTGCAACGTTTACTGCTACCCCAACTCCTACGCAGACCTACACCCCCACCGACAAACCTACGCAGACACCAACTGAAACGGCCAGCCCGACACCATCGCCGACGGCCGGGACTAATCCCGGCGCCATTGAAAAGTATAAGGTCGACCTGCCCGGCGGTTTGGAGAATGGCGAGCGCTGGATCGACATCAATCTCACCGATCAGACTCTGGCCGTTTACGATGGCGCCGACCTTGTGGAAAGTTTTGTTGTCTCCACCGGTCGAGCCGGCACCCCCACAGTGACGGGGGAGTTCCGTATTTGGGCAAAAGTACGTCTGCAAGATATGTCCGGACCCGGATATTACGTCCGGGACGTACCGTGGGTAATGTACTTCTACAAGAGCTACGGCATCCATGGCACCTGGTGGCACAACAACTTCGGCACACCGATGAGCGCCGGCTGCGTGAATATGACCATTGATGCTGCAAAGTGGATGTACAGCTGGGCCCAGGTTGGGACTATAGTGATGGTTCACTATTAGCCCCAGTGCGATCAGGCAAAGCGATTTTTTATAAATTGTTAATTCCCCTCCCATCAAGATTTATGTAAGATAAGACCTATGGCTCGGCAGGCGCTGTTTTCGGGATTGGTCGTGGACGAATTGGATCGACCGGTCTCTTCCACACAGGTCGGAGACGAAGCGTTTTACGTGGTCGACGACGACGGCTTCAAGCGCCACATCTCAGCCGAACAGATCGATCGCCAGGTACTAGCCGAAATGGGGAAAATGCTCGAAGGTCATGAACAGGAACTCAGCGAACAGGCGGCCAAGATGATGGGGCAGGACGATATTTTCACCCGTGCGGTGATTGAAAAGCAATTGGAAAGCCTGGATGAACAATTCGACCAGGTAATTAAAAGCGGCTTGCCAGAAGCAAGCCGCGCCTATTTGGGCATGAGCGGGTTCAAAGTGCGCATCAATGTCCATGGCGACTTGCTGGAAATCCAGCAGCCCGGCCGCATTGCACCCGACGAAGAATAGTCAGTCTAGTTTTAGCAGGAAACGATAAGTCAACCAGGCGGCCAGGAGCCCGGCCAGGATCGGCCCGGCAACGAATCCGCTTTGAATTACGGTGTTGATCAGTTGGTTGGCGGGCGGGTAAATCTGGAAAACTTGGCCGGCATAATGGATAGCGGCCACGGTGCCGAATCCGCCTGCCCAAACCACGCCTCCGACAACAACAGCGCCAAGTAATGAAATAAGGACATCGGTGAACGGGGGGCCATATTGTTGGCCCTCATTTGTGTGTTCTGCCATGCGACCTCCGGGAATCAGGCGCGTAATTATAGCAGCGACCGAGCAGTCGCCATTACTTGGTATAATTTAATGTTTGCTTTTTACAAATCCATTAAGGAAAGAGAATGACTAAAAGAACTTATCAGCCGAAGGTCCGTCGCCGCTTGCGCGTGCACGGTTTCCGAAAACGCATGGCCACGTCGAACGGTCGTGAGGTGCTCAAGCGCCGTCGCTTGAAAGGGCGCCATAAATTGACGGTTTCTGCAAACAACCACGTCAAGAAGGTGAACTGGAAGGCTTAAAATCACCGGTCAGCCGGCGGGGACGTTCGCGTCTAGGTGAAGCGTGAAAATCGCCTTACCAGGTCAGCCGATATCAAGCGGGTGCGGCGACAAGGAAAAACCACTGCGGATCCGTTTCTTCTGCTAGTGGCGCTTCCCAATGGGCAGAAAGGCCTGCGCATTGCTGTTGCTGCCGGCCGCTCCATTGGTGGAGCCGTGCAGCGCAACCGGGCCAAACGAGTGTTGCGCGCGGCCATCCAACCGCTGACAACGATGATCAAGCCCGATATGGATATACTGCTATTGGCTCGCCCGGGAATGCGCCCTGCCAAGAGCAGCGAGGTCCAGCACATTTTGCAAAGCTTGTTAAAAAGAGCAAATTTACTGAAATGAACGCGGAAATGTCTCACTCACGCTGGCAAATCCATGAGCACAAGGATCCCCCGCTCAAGGATCTACCGCTCTCCCTGGGCAACCTGCCTAGATACGTGCTCCTACTGCCTATACGCTTTTATCAGAATACGATTTCACATACCCTACCGGAGAATACCTGCCGCTTTTATCCCACCTGCTCACATTACACGTACCAGGCAGTCTATAAATATGGCGCGCTAAAAGGTGGATGGATGGGATTTACCCGCATTTTGCGCTGCAACCCTTTTAATAAAGGCGGCTACGACCCGGTTCCATAGATACGAAATGGATATAACTTTGATCATGACAATCAAGCGTCTTACAACATTCTTCCCCCTGATTTTCCTTTCGCTGGTGTTTTCCGCCTGCGGCAGCGCAGTTGACGCCGCCTCATGGCCAGGGTTTACGGTCGACGAAGAGAATGGCACAGTTTACGTAGCGTTCAACCAGGCGATTTATGCGCTTCAACTTGAAAACGGGGCGCAACGCTGGAGATTCCCCGCTGAGAACCAGGCCAATTTCACCACGTTTGCTCCGCCTGAATTGACAGGCGACGACCAGTTACTGATTTCGGGCTATGACCAAACGCTCTACAGCCTCAATCCGGCTAATGGGAATTCAAACTGGACCTTCGCCGGTGCAACTAACCGTTACATCGGCAGCCCATCGGCAGCGGGAGGGACCATTTACGCACCAAATTCAGACAACCGACTTTACGCTCTCAATCCTAACGGTGAACTGCTGTGGACCTTCGCAGCCAAGCAACCGCTATGGAGCCAACCTATTCTGGTTGCGGAAACGCTGGTCATCAGCTCCATGGATCACAACGTTTATGGAGTTGATCCAGCATCAGGCGAGAAAATCTGGACTCTGGATACAGGCGGAGCGATAGTCAGCAGCCCGACGCTGGGTGAAGACGAAGTGGTTTTCGTTGGCACCTTAAAGCAGCAGGTGCTGGCGATCAACAGCGCCAGTGGCCGCAGCGAATGGAGTTACGACGCGCCCGGGTGGGTGTGGGGCTCCCCGACCTACATCGATGGCCAGGTCTTGGCAGCCGATCTTGAGGGAACTGTTTTTGCCCTGGATGCTGCCACGGGACGGGAACTTTGGAGCGTAGATACCGAGGGCGCAATCACCGGAGCTCCTCTCGTTTATAACAACCACATTTATGTACTCAACGAAAGCGGCCAAGTGATCTCATTTACTCTTGATGGAACTATCCAATGGACAAAGAACGTCGAAGCCGCGCTTTATGGTTCCCCGATTGCGGCTGGTGAACTCATCTTGATCGGAGTGGGAACTTCTGATGCGCTGGTCTTAGCACTGAATGAAAACGGCGATACAGTTTGGACTTTTGCCCCCGCCAGCCAATAATTGAGGATAACAGCATGCTCGAATTTATTATCGTTCCTTTCACCAATGTCCTGGTCTTCATTTACAGCCTGCTTGGCCAGAACTTTGGCTTAGCGATCATTGTTTTCACTCTTTTGGTGCGGTTAGTCACCTACCCCTTCAACGCGTCACAAATGAAGAGCGCCAAAGCCATGCAGGAGTTGCAGAGTAACCCGAAGTGGAAACAAATCCAGGAGAAATACAAAGGCCGGGAAAATCGCGAAAAGTTAGCCCAGGAACAGATGAAGCTCTACCAGGAGCTCGGCATCAGTCCCTTTGGCGCCTGTCTGCCGACTTTGATTCAGCTTCCCTTGATCATCGCCATGTACTGGGCGGTCACTCGCGCCTTGGCGGCCACTCCTTTACAACTACTTGGTTTTGCCCGCGGCCTTTCGCTGCCGAATGCGGCTGAGTTGATCCCATTGAACAGCCACTTCTTATGGATGGACCTTGAACAACCGGAACGGCTCTACTTGGATTTTCTACCCATCGGCATCCCTGTCCTGGCCATCATCGTCCTAGTGACCTCCTATCTCCAGACCAAGATGATGACCCCCGCTAACCCGAGTGATCAGGGCGCCCAGGTGGGACGGGCCATGAACTTGTATATGCCCATCCTCATGGCATACATATCTTACATTTACTCAGCGGGGTTGGCCTTATATTTCGTAACCACCAATGTCTTAAGCATCGCTCAGTATTACATCACTCGCCGCCCAACAGCAGCTGCGAAAACCGTTGTACCCGCCAAACCGAAACAATCTTAGACGACAGGAAAACCCTATGGAACACCGGACCACCCTCGAGATCATCGCCCCATCGGTGGACGAAGCCATCGACAAGGGCCTGGGCGAACTGGGAGTAGAGGAATCCCAGGTCGAAGTTGAAGTCCTCGACCAGGGAGGCGGCGGATTATTCGGCATCGGCGGCCGACAGGCCCGAGTCAAACTCACCCTGAAGAGCGCCGCCCAGGCCGCAGGGCTGCCGCGGGATCAGCGCCAGCCAATAAAACTTTCAGCTGCAGAAGCCGAAAACCTGGTGTCGATTACCAAGGCGACAGTGGCTGAACTGCTGGAACACATGGGTGTGCGAGCCGGCGTGGAAGTACAGATGGGCGAGCCGGATGACCAAGAAGCGCCCGTTCCGGTTTTAGTGGATATCAAGGGCGGCGACTTGAGCATCCTGATCGGGCGGCATGCCGAGACACTGAACGCGCTGCAATTGATCACCCGACTCATAGTTGGCAAAGAGGTCGGTTACGCGGCTCACATCGTTATCGATGTGGAAGGCTACCGCAAACGCCGCGAAGAAGGCTTGCGCGAACTAGCACGCAAGATGGCCAAACAGGCTGTCAGCACCGGACGGCGCCAGTCGTTGGAGCCCATGAGCCCCGCAGAGCGACGAATCATTCACATGGAATTGCGGCATAGCTCAGAGGTGACCACCGAAAGCACGGGAGAGGAGCCCAGGCGCAAAGTAACCATCGTGCCCAAGCAAATTTAATCTCTGTTTCCGCTTAGCGAGGGAGCAGGATCATTACCTTCGCCATATAGGTGTCGGGGAAGTCAGGCGGGCCGAATACAATTTCCAGCTTGCCCACCCATTGGCTCCCGCTCCGATCAGCCAGGTCCCAAAACAAAGTAACTTGGTTCTCCGCTTCGGCTCGCGAAACCTGGAGCCAGCCCGCTGTGGTAAGTTGAGCGGCGTAATGTTGTTCCACGCTTTCAAGGTTCAACTCGCTTAAGAAGTAGGTCTCGGTACTCATTCCCACCTCGCCACCGCCGCCCCCGCCTCCAAGGACTTGCGCGCCATCAGGCACCGTCAGCTCCGGGACCAGGCCTTCCACGAGGTAGCCAGGCACAGACCCTTCCGGCGTTGGGGTTGTTGAGTCGCAAGAAACCAACCAGAGCATGGCTGCGCTTATAAAAACGAGCCAAGCTGAGGACCGTGGGAAATTCAACCTATGATCCGGGCCGCTCATGGCGTTGCGCCCATGAAATCCAAGGCTTGATGCACATAGACAGATTGCGGGTTGGCGTCGTATGCCAAGCGGAATTGTTCGATGGCATTGTTAGTGTCGCCCATTCTGTAGAACGCCCATCCTTTCCATATCAGCACTTCTTCCGACTCGGGTGTGATCTGCAGGGCATAATCGACCAGTTGCATCAGGTCGTCCATGCGGCCGATATTGTAATAGGCGAAAAAAGGGCCGAACTGATAGCGCAACATGCGCATGGGCAGACCGATCTCGCGGGCGCGGTCAAAGGATACCGCCGCCGGGCCGTATTGCTCGAAGAAGACCTGGTTCATCCCGAGATTGAACCAGGTGAAGGCATTCTCCGGATCTGATTGCGTTTCCGCTTGGGCGATCGCCAATGCATTCTGACGGTTTGCTTCTTCATCCCAATCCGCGCCCAGGATGGCTTTCACAGTCTCCACTTGATCTGGCTGGTAGACCAAGATGTATACGCGATTGAACTGCTGCCAAAAGGCATCGAATTCTGGGTAGCTCATCTTTTGATCCGGCCCAACATAGCTGTCCTGGAAGGTGAATTCCTGGCTGGCGTCATCGTAGCCGGTGACCAACGCGTAGTGGCCATTCCAATAATCATCCTGATAGAAATAATCGATCTCGATCATGTGGCCTTTTTCCACCATCACCGGGATCCCGGCCGCTATGAAACGCCGCAGCAGGTCCAGGTTTCCTCCAACTCGGAACATGGAATTCAGCCAGCCGACCCAGGTCTGGCTGTAATACATCAGTTCGTCGACGTTTACATTGCGGTCTTTGGTCACCGGCTTGACTTCCTCCGCTATGTCGTCCTGGTTCCCGCCCCAACCGTAATATCGCAGGTACATCGTCAGGGTTGCCGGGCCGCAGTTATTAGGCCCTTGGACCTCATGCTCGGCAGGAGTCAGCTGGATGCTGCCAGGCAATGGCGTTGAAGTTGCTTGTGGCGTAGCGGTTGGCATTGGCGGGGTTTGACTGGCAACTATAACCACTGTTTCCGAACTGAGTACCTGGGGCGGAGGCAGCACACCAGCCGGATACAGCCGGCTGGTGACATAGGTATGCGCCACCTGCAGACGCCAGTCTACGCGGATACGTACCCAGGGGATTTGATATACCAAAAGAGTGAGGAGGATTACTCCACCAACTCCGAAAAACGATCGGCGAAGGAGCATGTGGGCAAATTTTACCGACTATCTTGTTCCATTGCCTAAGACATTAATTGCGCTTATCGGGAACTAATCGCCAGCTTGAACGTCGTATCTACGAAGGAGAAAGAATGAAATCAAAGGTTTTATTGGCTGGAATAATGATGGTTATCCTGGCTGCCGCTTGTACACTGTCTGCGGAACTGCCGGGTGAGGTTGTCTTGAAGCCTGGTGAAACCGCCAGTCATGCAAGCGGGTCGATCACGGTAACCTTCGTCGAGGTGCTGGAGGATAGTCGCTGCCCGGCAGACGCCGTCTGCGTATGGGCGGGTCAGGTCAAGGTTTTGCTCGAGGTTGCGTATGGAACCGAAACCCAGCAATACACGCTGACCTTGGACACGTTGCTCGAAGGCGACGTAAATTCGGTCTCGATTGGCGGGGTTACGATTACGTTGGTCCAAGTCGATCCGTATCCGTTGGCATCGCAGCCAGCTGACCCGGCAGATTATCGAATCACACTGGATATCGAATAAACCAATTGCAGTTGAGCTGATGATATAAAGCGCCCTCGGTGAGGGCGCTTTATGTTTCCCTTGCGACTATTGCTCGATTGGCTCGCCCTCCCCATGATAAAGATACAAATCCCACTCGATCTCTTTAAACGTGCCGCTGTAGACATAATTCTCTTGAAAATATTTGTATAGAGGGCGCAAGTCCTCCGGTATTTCATTTAACGGCGTGTTCAGGGAGGGCATAAAACCTCCCGGCGGGCCGGTGTCAATGATCGTCGGGGGATCGGCCTCCATCTCGGCGATCAATTCCTCCGCCTTTTCCGCAGACATGTACTTTTCGTTCAGCAGCGGTGTCTGATACACGAACGGGATCGGCGGATGTCTGCCTGCCAGCCAGTTGATCTTCACTTCGTGCCCCAATACCAGCAGGGGTTGCTCTGGCCTCAGGTTTTCAGCGGCATACCTCACCACCGGCCACCAGGCTCGTGTGCTTGGGTCGACCTCAGGATAGGTCTGCAGTTCCCATATCTGTTTCGCGCTCGCTTGCGCCTCAGGTAATAGCTCCCGTGTCGGGGGGAGAATCAAGAAGAAAGTCAGGATCAAGGCCAGCGCTCTGGCCATCCGATTGGGTTCTGGCCAGCCTTTTCCCCATCGCCTGACTTGGGTTGAGATGTAGTGCATCCCAAAACCCGCCGAGAGCGCCAGGATGGGCAGCCAGCTCATGTAATAGTGAGTAAAGTAAAAGCCGGTCAAACTGGACAGCGCCATCTCCAGCGGCAGGCCGATAAGGATCATCAGCGCCAAAATCCCAATGGGAGAAAATCGATCTTTCCTGGACCTCTGCCACAAAAGCGCCAGCACCCATCCAGCGACACCAAGAGTTGTCACCACGGGTAGGTTTTCAAATCCTGCCGTGACAGCGCCCCAGCGGCTCCCTTCCTTGCCGGCATCATGAAGTAGATTGAAATAGAACATTGCATCCCACAATTGCGGCAGGGCTCGGGCGAGCAGAAAATACACCGCCACAATCCCAAGGATCGACAGTCCGCCGACCACCATGATCAAAATACATCGCTTGGCTTCTTCGCTCCGCTCAGTGACAGCTTGCCACAGTTGGATAAGTCCAAACGCCAAAGGGATGCCGATAATGTTGGGCCGGAGCAAGAAGCACAAAGCCGCCACCGCGCCTATCGCGAAGAAGGACACAGGCCGCCTCGTATCCGCCGCGCGCCAGATCAGCCACAACAGCAGGAATTGAAACGGCAGTGCGAACTCCTCGGTCATGTTCCCCTTGTCCAGCACCAACCTCAATTCCAGGACGAATAGAGCCGATGCAAAGAACGCCGGCCAGGCGCCGAAAGCGCGCCTGAAGAGTGCAAAACTGATGAGCGCCGTGAATATCACCGCAATCAGTTCCAGGGACCAAACACCCCAGCGGGATTCATCCGAAATAGCTAACCCGAGGGCATTGATGTAATAGATCAGGGGTCCTTTGTGATCCCACACGTCTTTATACGGGACAGCCCCATCCAGGATGCGATCTCCCACATATAAGTAAACGCTGGAGTCGACCCGAGGCGCCAATTCCAAATGTGGGGCAATTTGAATGATCACGCAGTACGCCAATATGGTCAACAAGAGATAGGGCAGTATTGCGACTGCCCTACTGAAGAGGTCAGGCGACCGTTCAGGTGCCGTAGCGTAATCCGCTGTCATCCGTCTTTGCCTCGCATCGTTTGTTCGCAAACACCAAAACATTAACGAATCGTGCCGTTGATATAATCCGGGTCTTATGAAATATCACATCTGGACCGAGGGCTGCCAGATGAACGTGGCCGATTCTCAGCGAGTAGCCTCAACGCTGGAGCGCTTAGGCTACCACGCAGCGTCGCAGATCGAGCAGGCGGATGTGATCGTGCTCAACACCTGCGTGGTGCGCCAGCAAGCCGAAGAGAAGGCTTGGGGGCGGGTCACCTCATTGAGACCGCTCAAAGATCAAAATCCCAATCTCGTCATTAATCTAATGGGCTGCATGGTGGGAGTCAAAGGGGCTGACCGGTTGCGCAAGCAGCTGCCCTTCGTGGATGTGTTCTCCCCGCCCTCGGATCCCGGGCCGCTGGTCGCACACCTCACGCAGGACGACAGCCGCTTCATTGAACTGAGCGAGACAAAGCAACGATTCGCAGTAATGGATGGGGACTTGCGGCTGCCGGAGTCTGAGCGCGGCAGCCTGGTGGCTGCGCACGTGCCGGTCGTTTATGGATGCTCGCATGCTTGCACGTTTTGCATCATCCCCTACCGCCGCGGCGCCGAACGCAGCCGGCCGCTGGGCGAGGTCGTAGCCGAGGTGCGCTCGCTGGCGGCGCAGGGTGTGAAGGAAGTCACTCTGCTCGGCCAGATCGTGGATCGGTATGGCAAGGATGTTCCAAATGGTCCAACCCTTCCCGATCTGCTTCGAAAGGTGCATGAGGTAGAAGAAATCGAGCGTATCCGCTTTTTGACTTCACACCCCAATTGGATGACGGACGAACTGCTGGAAACCGTTGCCGAATTGCCCAAAGTAATGCCGCACATCGAGGTGCCCATCCAGGCCGGTGATGACAAAGTACTGGAAAACATGAAGCGGGGTTACACTGTCGAAGACTATCGCCGCCTGATAACTCGAATCCGCCAGATTATTCCCAACGTGTCTATCGCCACCGATGTCATTCTTGGTTTCCCAGGTGAAACTGTGCAGCAGTTTCAATCTACTTATGATTTGTTGGCTGAGCTGAAGCTGGACGTTGTTCACGTTGCCCGGTACTCAGAGCGCGAAGGGACTGTGGCCGCGCGCCGCTTGAAAGATGATGTACCCGAAGAGGAAAAGATGCGACGCCTGAAAGCCATCGAAACTTTACAGGAAGGCATCGTGGCGGAGATCAATGCCCGCTATTTGGGGGAAACAGTAAAAGTGTTCTTCGAAGAAGAAGTAAAAGGCAGATGGAAAGGCCGCACAGAGACCAATAAGCTGGTGTTTGCGCAATCCGAACGCGATCTGCGCGGCCAGGTT
>DATDRZ010000084.1:0-14139 GCA_035291465.1 Anaerolineales bacterium | reverse complement strand
TTTGAGGTGGTAATTCAAATGCTAATCCTGAACCGTCTTTTCGCGACGAGCTGCAGTGCGGCTGATGGCACGTTCGGATGGCACAGAGCGAGGGCGGCTCCCGGATGGAACACAACGTGCATAGCCTCGATCAATCAGCCTCTGGGCTTCGGCGTCTTCCACTTCCCGAACGTCACCCGGCAAGATTTTTACCCCCGGGCCGGCAAAATGAACCAAGTATTCGATTCGCATCTTCCCTTCAGAAATGTAAAGGGGCCAGACGGCTCGCGCCGCGCGACCCCTTGGCATGCCCCCTCTCACTTGAAACTAGTTTTAGGCTGTGCCTTCCGCCGGCGAAACCCAGAGCTCGCCGGTAATGGCGTCGACAACGTTGTTGATCTGCGGCTTGACGCTAGGTCCAAATTGAAAAGCCCAGATCGCACCGAAGGCAGAATCGGCCGTCGCCCGGGCGATCTCCAAGCGCACAAAACGCTGGAGCGGCCTTTTGATTTCGACCCAGAAGGCTTGGTTATCGTCATCATCGGCGATAGGCACCTTGGACCCTGCCAAGTCCGTGTAGGTGCCGCCTGATGTGGGGGATTCGGCGGCGTTGATGGATTGCACGCCGGTCGCAGTAATGGCCCCGGCATTCACGAGGAACAGTACGCTTTCATAACCAGCCATATCCACAGCATCGGAGTTGACGGCCGTTTGCCCTGCCGCGGAGGCATCCTTGACCTTGGTGATTTTCACATCCGAAGAAAAATTTCTCATCGCTTTCACACTCCTCAAAGAAAGGCCGAGGGGGCACGATCGGGTGCCCCCTCTTAGCCGGTTTAGGTGGCGCAGAGCAAATGCCGGATGGGATCGGTGCCCGCGTCAAGGACGCGGCCATCGTGACGGCTGAAGGCGACGAAGCCCACCTGGTCCGTACCGGCATACAACTCTTCCAACCGGCGCAGACGGAAGCTGGCCACATCGCGGATGATGTATTTGGAGAAATCGCCGAAGAGCACCGGCTTCTTGGTGCTGGCAATCGCGTCCATGTCCTGATTGATGATGTAGGGTTTGCCGAAGAGCAAACTCGGTTCTCCGAGATTGGCGCCGGGCTGCCAGATGTACTGCAAATCGGTGGTTTTGAGCTTGCGGATGGCCGCCAGGGTGGAATCCTTGAACATCCACCGCACCTGCGGCCCTTCCCGGTAGGCCGGATCGACAGAGTGCTGCAAATCCAGCAATTCATCCGCGGTGATGGCCGTGGCCGAGGCGCTGGTGACGGTGGAACTTGAGGCTGGCACGACGCCCTGGGGTTTGCCGGTGTTGTCCCCGGTGGTGAAATGAGTGTTGGTGATGCGCGCAATGCGTTCGCCGAGCATGGAGCCCAGCATTCCAGCCACATCCACGGCAGCATCCTCCAGCAACTCGCGGGAAACCTGCACAAGCTTTGAACTGTATTTGTAGGCTTTGAAAATGATTTGGCCCACGGTCACGCCGACATGCGAGCCGATGGTGGTTTCCTCGGCCAGTAGTTCGCCAACGTTCCCCGTATCATTGGCGGTCGGCCAGGGTAGATCGTTGCCTTCGGCAGTTGCCAGAATGCGCGAAGCCTGGCGCATGCCGCCAAAGGCCAGCATGGACCGTTCTACCGCAGGCACAAATCCCTCGGGCACGAAAAAGCCGCCGGCCGAACCAGTGCCTACCGTCTGGCCGCGGAAGGCCGGGGATTGATTGGGCGCTTTCAGGCGAAGCTCAATTTCCGATGCTCGAGCCCGCTTGTCGCGCGAGGGATTCAGAATGGCACGTTCGGCGTCATCGAGCGAACTGACGCCAAAACGCAGGAATTTGTCGAAAGCCACGGCAGCCAGTTCGGGGTCAACCACAGCCGGTTGCTTGGCAATACCGCGTCCCACGCCAGGGTTGATCACGCCCGAGAACTCTTTGGCCCGGGCAGCAGCCTGCTCTTCCACTTCAATCCTTCGGGCAAGGCTGTCCAGCTCCGCATTCATCGCCACCCATTGGTCATCTTCCTCGGCGGTGAAAGCGCGAACAGCACCCTCGACATGTGTTTTCTCATTGAGCGCCTTGGCCTGTTCCCAAACCTTGGCGCGCTGATCTCGCAATTCTTGAATGGTCATGATTCTCCTCGCAAGAAAAGTATCAGCAGCCTTGCCCGCTACAGCAGGCAAACCACTGCGTCGCAGTCTTGCGCGACCGTTACGACGGTCAAACAAGACCACCCACTGCAAAAATGTTCCAGTTAACGCTTGAGTTGAAGTTCGCGGTCACGCGCAGCCGCTGCCGCCAATGCTTCGGCCTCGGCCTTGGCAGAAGCCTCGGCATCTTTGCCCTCACGCTTCAGCCATTTGCCGAGGGAGCGCATGGCCACACCTACATCGGTTTGCGGGTAGGCTGGAAAAGTGACTGGGCTGACATCGAAGAGCTGCACGCGTTTCAGTGTGCGGTGCGGCATGCCATCCACAGTTTTCCATTCGTCCTCGATGGTGCGGAAACCAAAACTCATCTGGCTGATATCGCCGCGCTGGAGGCTGACCAAGAGATCCCGCGCCCATTGGGTATCGGGCGGACGATTGGAGATGAACAAACCATGTTCATCCTCGGAGAGTTCAAGCGTTTTGGCGCGGTTACGGCCAAGGACGAAGTTGCTGTCGTGGTTGAACAACGCGCGGATGTCGTCGGTGCCAATCGAGTCGCGGAAAGCTCCCGGAGCGATCTCTTCCGTAAAACCGAAAATGTCCGCCTTCTGGTTGAACACTGCGGCATGGCCCTCGATGATCGGCTTGCCATCGCGCTGCTCGACCCGGAATTCGTTGACGGCGAATGCGCGCCGCTCCAGCTCGTCGGGCACCTGGAAATTAAGGGTAGTCAGATTTTTCATTGCGTCCTCCCAATGAGCACGTCGGTGCCAAAACCTTTCCAGAATTCGAGCACGACAGTTATTTCGTTTGCTTCCCGCACCTGGCGCTCGAACCAATCGAAATGCTTGCGATCAAAGACTTCGCCAAAGTCGTCGGCGATGCGATTGACCACATCTCTCAATTCGCCTTCCAATCGCGCGCGGTTGTCCTTGAACTTTTCACAGATCCGGGCCGCCGAATCGGTGAGCTGGCGCACGCAGCGCCGCGCCTGCTGTTCGTAGAGCCGCCGCAAAAGCTCTGCTTCTCGGCGGGGAAGGGAAGGGGCGGTAGCCGGCTCACTCGGTTTGCCGACCTGCGAAAGCGGCGCCAATTGGCTTGCCATAATCAAGGGCTCATCAGCCTCGGGAATATCCGAAGGATCGCGGTCTTCCAAATCGCGCCATTCATTCACGGTCAAAGCCCCACCTTGCAATTCAATTTGGTTGGCGGCAGCACGCGATTGCTTGTCTCCGCGCAACAAACCTTCCAGGTTGAATTTGAAAAAACGTGTCCCGCGCTCCTCAGGGAAGAGCAATTTTCGATTCAATTCCTGTTCCCACAGAAAAAACCATGGCAGCATCGTGTGTTTCACGTAGATCAACTCGAACTGTTCCACACTGGCGTAGGTACTCGTCTTATCTCCGGCAGCCAAGAGGTGCAGAGGCACGCCGAGCAAGCGGGCCACATCGGCCACATTCAATTCTCGCAGTTCCTTCGCTTGGGCGTCGTCGGGGTTCACCGAGAGTTGCTTGGTGCTCATGCCCGGCTGCAAAACCAACGGGCTCCACCAATTGGACCGCCCTGTGAATTTCGCTTTCACTGCTTCTTTCAGATTTGCAAGACCTTCTGGCGAAAGGCTGGTTGCCGGCGCCTGCTCGATGACGATGTTCTGCAGCATTCCCTGGCCGAAGAACTGCGCTCCCGACTCCTCCGCAGCAATTCCCAGCCCAATGCTGCGTTTGCCCAGCCGCGCGGGCGACTCGGCCCGCAGGCCGTCCCAAGAAAGCCAGGGAATGCAAAGTACATCCGCTGGTGCGAGGGGAATCGTTTGGCCATCATCGCCCAGCGTTTCGTAAAAAAAACGGTTCTTTTCAATTCTGGGATGAGTGTTCTCAGGCGATAAAGGCAACAAACTCACAGGACGCCGCGTGGCTGCGTTCCGTTCGATGAAAATGTATGCGGCTCCATAGGTCAGCGTGTGAAGCTGCGCGACCTGGCGAAGTACTGCCGAACTCATCATTTCGTTCGGTTCGGCGTGGACCAGCCAATGGACCGAGTCCTCACGCAAAATTCTTTTTCGTCGGCTGTCGGCCAACTGCTCCATCTCATTCAATGGAACTGAGGACAGTGACTCACAAATCAGACGGCAGCCGCGCAAGAAGGGCGTCAGTTCGAGTGCAGATCGTGGTCCAACGCGGATGCCCGTAGAAGTTCGACTCGAACCAAAAGCGTCAAATAGCCAGTCCTGTGGGGCAGCCAAATCGCCCATGAAAGTGGATTGTCGCCAGTCACGGACTGCCTCGATGAACATGAATTATCCGCTTCTCCCACGGAGTACAAAGGCAGACCAAAAGAGAAATGCACCGCCAAAAAGCCAAGCCAGCGGCGACCAAGCGCGATAAAGGCCCCAAGTAAATGCGGCCGCGCCGGCCAAGGCCAGGGCGTCGCAGGCCGCCGGACGAAACCATTTCACAACAGCACCGCGCCTTGGACCACATTACTCGAATCCGCCATGAGCGCGGCGCGGCCTACGGGCATCACCAGGGCCACCATGGGGTCAATCTTCTCGGTGGCTTTGCGCTTGTCGAATTTCTTTTCGCCGTTCGAGTTTTGGTAAATCACCACATTCGAGAAGGCCCAGCGCGCGCAAGGGTCGCCGCCATGCTCGAATTGCTTGCCCAAGAGGATGCGGGCGAGTTCTTTGATGCCCGGATTCATGGCCGTGCACCACTGCAAATGCTTGAACACGCTCAACCCATCCTGCTCGAGCAAAGTCATCAGATGGGCTGCCTGGTGCGGGTCAATGGCGATTTCGGCAATCTGATAGAGCGAGGCCAGGGCGTTGATGTCCGCGCGAATGAATTCAAAGTCGGTCACCGCCCCCGGCGTCAAGTGGAGAATGGCGGGGCATTCCTTTACGCGACGTTCGGCATCGCCGATGGTTCGGCAGATGCATCCACGCGACCAAATGTCGTAATCCACCCGCGCTTTGCGGACGCGCTCCGCAACGATGTCCGCCGGGGCCCAATGCCGCCAAATCGCGCCATGAATTCCCGGCGGAAGCTGCGGACCCTTGTCCAGTTCTTCCTGCCCTTCGGCGCGCTGTGCTTGTTCAGGACCAGCAACCTCGCCGGTTGCCGGGAAAAACAGCGCCAGGGAGTTCAGGTCTTGGTTCTCCGCGAAGTCGCCCCCGCCCAAACAGTGCTGGCCGTACAAGGATTCGGCAAACGCGCGCAACGATAAGGCACTCTGGCAAGCGTTCCATTTATCCACCGACATCCAGCGCGTATTCTGCTCGGTCCAGATATTCAGACGCAGGCGCTTGAAGGTGTTTTCCTCGGAAGGGTCGTCCACGGCGCGCTGCATTTCCTCCTGCAAATCTTTCAGCTTGATGGTCACATCGAGGTTGGGATTGGCGATGCGCAGCGTTTTTTCATCTTTCCAATCGGCGTAGTTCCCATCGCTGTCGCGCGGAGCTTCATAGATGATGGGCAGGAAGCGATCGTTCGCCGTCACTCCATCGCGTACCTTCTTCGCGTAGTCATACAAATGCCCGCAAAGCGAGAGGCGATCAAAGCCAGCCGTGGTCGCTTGGATCACCAGCGGTTGGCGGCGTTTCGCCGTCATCTTCACCAAGTTGTCGCGCAGCCGCCGATCACGCAGGACATGGACCTCATCAATCAAGACCACATGCGGCCGGAGGCCATGTTTCAGCTCGGCGTCGGCGCTCAGCACCTGGTAGCTCGACCCATCTGCCGGCACGATCAGGCTGTGACGAAAGGGTTTCACTTTGCGGCTGAGGAAGGAGCTCGATTCCACCATGCGCCGCGAAGTATCGAAAACAATTCGCGCCTGGTGACGATCCGCCGCCACGTTAAAGACTTCGGCGCGCGGCTCGCTATCATAGAGCAAAAGAAACAGAGCCAAGCCCGAAAGCCAAGCGCTTTTGCCGTTACCGGAAGGCACGAAGATAAAAACCTCCACGAAGCGTCGCCGGTGATTCGCAAGCTGCTTCCAGCCGAAAATTGCCCGCGTGGCATCTGCCTGCCACGACTGCAAGGTAAAAGGACGGTCGAACCATTCGCCCTGATCGTGTTTCAGAACGTCGGGAAAGAAATCAGCAGCATAATCGGCATGGGCTGCGTCAAACCAATACTCTCCGTTGGCGCCGTCACGCCAGACACCTTTAATAATTCGTTCTTCTCCATTGCGCGGGCCTCGAACCACGATTTTTTGACGAGGATCGAACTCAGGATGCCGCGCATGAGGCGGTGCCGGCGGCCGCAGGCGAGCCGCAGGCGCAGCGCGAGGAGTTCCGTTTCCCGATGATCGAACACGAGGATGCGCAGCGGTAGCCACATTCTTTTAGTCGTATTTGCGTTGCAGTTCTACGTCCGGATCGGCAACGACTGGGGCGACATGCAAACTGTTGCGTGCCTTGGGCGTGCCGCCCATTTCTACGTCGCTGGTGTGCAGAGCTTTGTCCACTTCGATCAGCCGCATGTAGGCCACATGCTTCTTCTGTCCATTTTTGCCCTCTTGCGTGGTCCCTTCATGGCGAACGGTTTCGAGATCATCGAGCCATAGGGAATGCATACAGCAATAACGGCCGAGTGCATTTACATCGAGCCGCGTGTGCAGGCCCAGGCGCATCCGCTCGGCCACTTGATTATTCCATTCCGCCAAGGCTTTGGCATCTTTGCGGACCCACAACGGCGCTTCCGGCCCGGCGGCGGCCGGCTTGGGATTATCGCGGAGCTGGCGTTTGCCGGCATTCCCACGCGCTCGCTTGGCGTCCGTGGCGATTTTCCGCCGCGCCATCTATCTCACCGCAGAGGATGCAGGGGATGAAAACTGAAACTCAGCCTGGCCAGAGGGCCGACGTGACTTCTTTTCGGCCTTTGGCAAGAGGCCGATGCGAGCTTTGAGCCATTTGCGGGTGTGCCACAGAAACAAACCGGCGGGCATGGGCTGCCGCGCCAAGGCTTCCAGCACCGGATCTCGTTGTGGCAAATTCATTGCCATGTCGCTCGCTGCCGCTCCCGCTTATGGCCGCCGTAAGCCAGCTTGGTATCTTCTTCCCGGGCAGGAAGCATTTCCCCGCCGCGAAAGATCACCACGCGACCGGCCTGGCGATCATCCAAACAGGACCCGCAAAAGCGCAACTTTCCGAGCGGCCGACGATCGCAGCGCGGCGACGCACAGCGGCTGCGATCGAACACTTGATTCAAAGCATCTTCGACGGCACCTCGTTTCGTGCGCACTTCAAACACCAAAATCAGACTAAAATCACAGGCCGCGGGCGGATTTGGCATTGCTGCAGGAAGCGCAAAGCGCTTGATGGTTGGATGAATCCCAAAACAATCTGAAATCGCCGCGATGGGGAATGATGTGGTCCACCTGTTCCGCCGGCCTGACGACGCGACCCTTCTTACATTCTGACCATTCGACCCCGCCGGCAGCGATGCGCCGGCTTGCTTCGGGCGAGCGCATGCCGCACAATGGGTACTTGCCCAAAAACGTCAGCCGATATTTCCGCCAGCGGGCATCGTAGCCGCGCTCCGCCGAGGTGCCGCGCCGATCGCGGTCCATCTTTCCCGCAGCGGCTTCATGGCGTTCGCAGAAGCGCGCCGGCGGCCGAATTAGCGCCGCGCAACCCTGCATCGCGCACGGCTTTTTGGGCGCTGGCGGCATGGGTTAAAAACAGAAAACAGAAATTAGAAACTGGAAATTGGCTCTTCCTGCGGCGGATCGCGGCGTTTCTGAACCGTGGCCAGGAGAACATGGGGCCAGGTCCCCGGCGGATGCGTGCGCACGGCCTGGGCGAGAAATGGACCCACCCGCGCGCTCAGATCGTTGAGCTTCACGCGTTGATGCTTTTTTGTTTGCGGTTCGTAGCGCAAACGAAGCACACGCGGAAACGAAAGCCACTCGACCTCGCCGCGCTCGAGCATGCCGTCCTCGCCCAGATACTTGGCCCCGCGCTGCTGAATCAGGAAGGATGCCGTGAGAAAGTCCACATCGTCGCCGTACAGTTCCTTGAAATTGAGGTGTGCATGCCCGCCCACGCCGCAATGAAACAGCGGCGCATGCAAGTCATGGACGGTAGCCTCTTCGTGGAGCAGGCAATAACAGCGGCGGGATTTAGCTGATCGCGCCAAAATCGTTTACCTGGGATTCACCAATCCACCCTGCATCGGGCGGTAACCGAGAGTCTTGGAAAGCCATTTCAATGAGCTGCTGCGTAGCATTGCGCTCCGAAATCGGAAAACTGTCGGATGGATCTGTTCAACAGTTTGTAGCTTCAGCAATCGCTTCAATTCTTGAAGATTGCAATGGCCATGTTGCTCCAAATGGCAGGCATAAACCTTTGCATCTCCATCATCCGCTTTTTCAGAAAGCAAACAGTACTTCCGACGAGATCTGGAATTCCGAGAATGAGGCATAAAAAAACACTAATCCGACTAATTGGATGAGTCAAGCCGCCCATCACGCGGGCAGAGACGAGTCGCGGGTTGTTTTCCGCGGCTGTCTGCATCCTGATGGAGCAGGGAAGGGAAGGCAAGCAAATGCGTCTCCATTTGTACCCGTAGGGAGCAAAACGGAGAAGGATTGTGAGAAAGCTGGGAAGAAAGGATTGCTAATCGAGGTTGATGCGGGCTTTTTGATTCCAGACGCTTGGACCCCAGGTCAGTTCTTTGAAGCCGAGCTTGTGCAGGTTTTCTTTTCCGCCATTCTGCAGCAAGAGTGGACGAAGATTTTCCCCGGTGGCGTCGGCTCCGGTGACATATAAGCGGTCAAAAGTACAATCTGCAACCTGCACTTCCAGGTCATAGCCCTCTGCCTTCAAGCTCTTGTTTAGAGCCATGGTGAATTGGAGACGTGCAGCGGCCGCACTAGCACCGGGGGAATTCTCTGTGATGCACTTCAGATCTGAACTCGTTTTCCCTTGCAGGCCGCCGAGCTCACCGCTGGTCGCTGTCGCGACTTCCTTAGCCATGCTTTCTGCGGCGTTCGCTTGCTCTTGCACCGAAGCGCGCCGGCCGATCCACACGAATGTTTGCCAGCCAGCCAAAAGGCCGAGGACAATGATGAGAACCTTCGTCTTATTCATGGACGGCCTCCCTCTCTTTCATTGGATGCTGCGCCTGCTTCGCTGGGATGTCAAGTACCAACCCCGCCAATCCGGGCTGGTAATAAGCGCATTTCTCTGCTTTGGCACGGTTCCGCTCCGGATGACGATAGAAATTGACAGGCACATCGGGTAAAGCCCACTGACCCATGATGCAGTCCAACACTTGCCGCGTGAAGCCGTTCTCGGCCCCGTAGGGAAAAGTGCGCTGATAAATGCAGGTTTGGCAACTGCGCACCGGGGCAGGGCAGGGAAGCGATGGCGCTGCGCGGGGGTTAGAATCCGCCGGCGCCGTCCTGAGCGCGATCGAAGGATCTTGAGGTCTGGCCAGCAGCGAAGAATGGGGCGTGTGGGCAGCATCGGCGGCTGGGGATGGGATGCCCGGCGGGCCCGAAACGTTTGCCGCACTGCGCGCCTCAGAACGCCCTGGCGCGGGCTTTGGTTCGGCAAAGCCGGTCCGTTGCGCTCCGCCGCCTTTTCTAATTTCTGAAGAAGGTTTGCCCGCTGCATGTACACCTGTCCCTCGCCGCGCTGGCCCCGAAGTTGTAATTTCCCCGTTCTCCCCTCAGTCTGATAGCGCCTTATTTCCCGATCGAGTTGGCGACCAATTCCAGTTTCTTTTGCACTTTTCGCGCCGCCGCGAATACCGCTGCAAGCTCTTGCAGATTCTGATATCGTTTTTTCCAACTCTCCAGCTCCCGCAGCGCTTGCGCCAAAATCCCGCCGCGATATCTGACATCCTGGAGTGCTTCTTCGGTGGGCAGATAAAGATGATGCAAGCCATCATCATCTTCATCGGTGACGCTGACAAAGGTCCGATATTCAATGGTTTCGGCACCCTGTTCATCTAATTCTACGGTGACGAGCATGCGGATCAGATAACTTGCCTGATTTTCACGATACATTTCAGCAGCCTTGCGATCATCCCACTCGAAGTGCTGATGAAGCGGTGATTTGGAGGATCGGCTCGATTCGACAACCAAGTGGGCATTCACAAAACCGTGCTCTTCTTTAATCTCCGCTAATTCAGCGGCAGCTACCTCGGGCTTCACTTTGATTGCCGACTTGTCCTTCCACACATAACGTTTCGTTGCCATCGCGCTTCTCCTTAGAGGGCCAATGTGGGTGATGCCCACATCGGCCCTTCATTCAAATGACTTGGTTGAAGCCTGCCTCGCCATGCCAAGCCACGCCTCGCCGGGCCCCGCCCGGCCTCGCCCCAACACACCATGCCGAGCCTGCCGTACGACGCCCTGCCTGGCCCTGCCCAGCCCCGCCGAGCCCAGACGAGCCGTGCCGCGCCTGCCATGCCTTGCCTGCACCGCCAAGCCACACCGATCCAAGCCGAGACTGCGACGCCATGCCCGACCGTTGCCTGCCATGCCACGCCAGACCCGGCCTGCCTGCTGTTCTAAACTAGGCGGAGACTTTGAACGTACCCCAACCCATACCAGTAGAGTTCCTGCTATCGTGCCGGCCTTCACCGAAACCAACCTGTTGGCCAACCCGGACGAGCAAGTTACTCACGTCGGCTATGGTGAATTGATCCGCATCCCAGCGAATGCGCACATTGGCGGACCATTTGTGATACGCGGCGCGGACGGTAACGTACGGCTGCCCTGTCTCCACGCGTGCCATATCTTCCTGTTTGATCGCTTCCCCGTAGATGCGAATGAGCGGAATCTGCGGTTCCACTTCATCCACACCATCCGCAACAATGAAAAGCGATAGTTTGGCGAGCGTCATTTTGAAGCCCACCAATCTGCATGCCGAAATTAACCCCGCTCGACCTCCACCCGCATGAAAGCCATCCCAGCCTTCCTTACTGCGATAGCGGGCTTCTTGAAAGAGATCATCAGTGGACTTTGCCTCGCGATTTTTCTTCGAGCCAGCTGCCTTGCCTGTTTCCATCTTCTGCTTCATCTGCTGTTTGATCTTTGCACTGAAACGATGAATTACCAGCGGACTCGTCCCAACAATCTTGAACACCGCCATCTGAAAATTAGGCGGTGGGATGACAACCGACTTTTGTAGTACTACTGGATTTTCTGACATTTTACTTCTCCTCTTTCCCGTGATCGTTATCGCCGTAATCCGTGTCGGTGACACAGGCGCTTAGCTCACGGAGAAACCTTTTGCCTCGAGTGTCGAATCGGCTGCGGAGTATCTTCTGCACCCGCCAGCCATCGAGCACCGGATCGCGGGGCAACGCGGCATGCGCGCGCCGGGCGCACTCCCAGGCGCGGGCGAAGAGTGCCAGATGCGCGGCGGCCGGAACTGCCCCGAGATCGTCGGCAGGGATCATGCCGACGCTGAGATCCGCCAGCCGGCTTTGGCGCAGAGCTTGGCGGTGCTGGCGAGTCCACAAGCGATGATAGCGGCGGACCGCGCGGGCATTGTTCCAGTTGGTTTTGGTTTTGGGGGCCATGCTAATCACGGGTCCCTCTGAGGACGGCCATTGCCGTGCAGATCGCCGCAATTTCTCCGCGGGAAAGAATCCTCATCTTCCTCCCGCATCGGCATCTGTAGCCGCCCATCATAAAGTGTTGGTGCAATAAGCCTCGCAACAGCAGAAAAGAATGCTCCTTACTTTTCCATCGCCGCGCCTGTCTACCCCGAACCCCTTTCTGAGATTCGCGGATGAATGATTGCAACTTTTTGGACCAAAAATTATCTCTTCTCATCGACACGCCGATTTCCTTTCATCACCCTGGCTGGCCGGTGCACATTCAGCCTCGGCCAGCCATGCGCGTGCAGCCCTTAAGCGAATCTGAATGAATTCTTCGTCGTTGCCAGCAAGTTTCATGCACTTTGCGAAACCTTTGACTAAGTTTTTCACCAGCGGCAGCACCAGTGAAGCCTGCTCGCGGCGATCGCGGGCAATCATCTCAACCAGCATGCAAATCGGCCAATAGATAGCTGGCATTGCTTCATCTGTGCCCATCGTTGTTCCTGTGGGGCCAGTTCTAGCGTATTGGTGAAGTTTGTCTTTGAACTCGTGCGCCACTTCCTCCGGTGTCCTCATTCCTTCACCTCCGAGTGGCACTGAAGGCATGGCGTGCTTGAAGTTTTTAGGTGGCTGCTTGCCCATTGTTGCCATCGCTATTTCGTCTCCTCCAGCGCTGCTCGCACTAGACTTCCGAAGGCTCGAAGGTCATAGGTGCAGCCCTCGACGCCAACGTTACAGCCCCCATGATGCTCACACGGGCCGACGCCAAGCATTTCCTCAGCCAGTCGTTCCAACCTCTCCCGCAGCGCCTTCTCCCTCGCCGCCGTGCTCAGAATCATCTTTGCTACATCATCGGGATGCTGAAACCCCATGTCTCGCATCTGCTGTTGCGCTTCGGCGCGGGCCTTGTCGAGTGCGCGGTCAAGCGCGCCTTTCCCCTGTGCGTGAATAGCCAGAGCAAGACAACTCAAAGCTTTGGAGATGCCCTCACTGCTGTTTTCACAGAGTACGGCAGTCTCTTGAATCATCCGAGCGGTATCCTCACAGGCGGCTTCCTCTGCCGCTGCCACAGCCTCCGCGCGCTCGCGCTCCGTCTCGGCAAACTTGTGGAACACGCACTCGCTACAAATTAGAGTAAGCGGCCTCTCGATAGATGCGCTTCGCTGATGCTCACAGGCTGGGCCATTCAGCATGTATTCCTGCCATTCAGCTAGCGGCTGAGGCTTGGCTCGCTCGCGTTCTATCTCTAACCTGACCCGTGCTCGCTCCGCGCAGACAAGGCAGCCGTGTGTTTCAACAGGCTCAGCACGATTGTCGTGGATGCTCATGGGGTGGTTACAGGAGGGGCAGAGCGCGTTGCGCAGCGCGGCTTGAGCGATCGGCCAGACGGCCTCTGTAACGTGATGCACGATTTCGATGATCCAGGGCTTCAGTTCTAGGAGATTCTCAGGGGGCGGGGGCCATTGCCGGCTGGCCAGCCATTCTTCAACAGTGGTGGGCGTCCGTGGCATCACATCCTCCTGTCTGGGAGAAACAGCACATTGCGATTTTCTTGGCTTTGCCGCTGGAGAAGCAGCAACCGTTCGACGGAAATCACAGCATCGGAGCCGCAGGCATCGCAACGGAGACTGCGGTTGAGCCGCACGATGGGGTTGCGGTTGTGGTCCTCGCAGTTCTGGCAGAAATAGAGTTCGCTGGTCATCGAATGAACCCAAAGGCGATCCAGCCACCAAGAAATGCCAGCCCCGAAAGCAGGATGGCGTAGAGAAGCAGGCGACGACGGAAGCGTCGCTGGGCCTGCCAGCGGTCGCCCCAAGAGACAACATCCTCGGGCGCAATGAGCGGAGGGAGGCCGCGCGCCTCCCGTGCTCGGTTGATGGTGGCCAGATCGTTGCGATTCTGGGGACCCTCGACAATGGGGAGTTGGTCGAGCCAAGCTGGGTACATTAGACCTCCTTACTTAGCGCGCGCGAACGAGGCGCACGCAACTGGGAATGGGTAGGCCCATGCGCGCGGCCAAGCGGCGTTTGAGAATCGAAAGCGCCGTCTTCTGGCCGTAGGCAACCAGGCCATCGATGTTGGATTGATTGACGATGGATTGCTCCATCTTGCGTTCGGCATCTTCGATCACTTCGTCCACGGCTCGAAGAACGTCTGCATGTGAAAGGGGCATGTCGGCTCCTCCTGGAGGGAGAGTATGCCGGGGAAAAGACTACCGAGTTGTACCGTTGTGCCATCTATCGCTTCAAGTTACCTGCGCTGGGCGCTGCGTCTGATAAGATATACTACGGTTAACCAGACACAGTACAGAACGCCCCACTATCAGAATGCCTTGCCCAGCTTGGCTATCTTTCTACGCGAGGAAATCGGCGGAGTCAATACGAAATTCAAAGAAATTTCCATAATTGTAAGTTTTTTCATTTCGCGGCCATGCGCGCGTGCCA
>DATDRZ010000083.1:0-4515 GCA_035291465.1 Anaerolineales bacterium | reverse complement strand
TTCTCATCTACCTTCTTGGCAATGCTGTCTATCCATCCATAGCAAAGGGCTTCTTCCACGGCGTCGTTGTAGGAAATTCGGTATTTGCCGGTTGATTTCTTGTTGTACACAAGCCAGATTTCCGGTTCAGTTTTGTGGTGGTTGGCAAGCCAGGAACGCCAAGTCTTTCTGTTCGGAGCTCCGTACAATTTTCCGAGCTTCATAAATGGTATTTTATCGGCTTAAATAGAAAGAGCCGGATAACCCGGCTCGATTTTTTGTTTAGGATTGTGGGCGCGGGGGGACTCGAACCCTCGACCTCACGGATGTGAACCGTGCGCTCTAACCAGCTGAGCTACGCGCCCGAGGGACGCGCATTATAGCATTCGATATCTTGCTGGACAAGAAGACGTGAGCCGAGGGACAAGCCTGAACCTGAGTCTGCCTATTTTGCTTGTTTCCATATACTGCTCATAGATTCGGAAAGCAAAGCTGGATTGTAGATAATGTAATTCCTAATTCAATTTAGCTCTTCTTCATCACGGATTATCCGATCAAAATAATTCCTTTGCCACAGGCTTTGCCCGGCTGACCTGCTTGCTGCCGATTTGAAGCCGGCAACGATCGACCCTAATGAATGCGGTTGTCGACGTAGCTGCGCACTGCTGTGCGCAGTTGCCTGCTTTGGAACCAGGAGCTGTTCTCTGATAAAGAGAATCGCATGAAAGTGGTTAGGCATTATTACGTATTCATCGAGCGTGATATCCTGGCGCAGTTCGCCTGTGCGTATCCACTCAGTTCGCACTATTTCCCCTGTAGGAGAAAGTTGTATTGTTTCGCCACTAAGTTGGCCGAAAAGGGGCCGGCGTCCAAGCGTTACCCGCGTTTTGAAATAACCGCCAGGCTGGGAGTAGTCGTATTTGGGTAATCGATTTGATGATTTCTTTTCCACTCGCGTGGTTGATTTTGGTCATTAGGTGCGCACTGCAGTGCGCACCTACGTTTGCAGTCAGTAGTGGAAGGATAACTCAAAGTTGTATGACGAGCTAGGTCTAGCCTTTCTGCAGTCGATCCTTCTAAGGCGTGATAGAGCTATTACTCCGCCGTCGCAATTGCCAGAATATTTCCTTCGGGATCGGTGAGCCAGGCGATCGGGTTGCCGTCGCCCATATCAGCGATGCCCATCTCGTCGGTTTTGATGCCGGGGATATCGTATTGCTCGAACTTAACGCCCTTCGCGGTCAGCTCCTTTACAGTTGCCTTTACGTCCTTGACCAGAAAGGTGACGGCGGTGTGTTCGGCTTTGGTGCGAGCGCGTTCGTACATGAAAATCGTGCTCCCGGATCCCGCTTCGAAGGTTGCAGTTCCCTCGGGTGAATCGAGCTGATTCAACCCGAGCGTTTCCTTGTAAAACTTCACGGCGCGCGCAAGATTTTCGGCTGGGATCGTAGCCATAGCGATAGCTTCAGTCAGCATTTGGACCTCCGATAGTGTGGCGAAGGCCTTGATGATACCAAACGAAGGACAGTGGTAAACATGTAAAACATGTAGACAAGTACATGTAGTGCACCCCAAAAGTTGGACACAAAAAGACTAACTTAAGCGAACCCCGGCACGTATATCGGCCCGCCATTGTGCCTCAAATTCGACCGGGGTCAAGTAGCCCAGCGAAGAATGGATGCGTTTGCGCATGTATACATCCTCGAGGAAACATCCAATTTGCTGGTAGGCGTCATGGTAATTGAGATAGTCCGACAAATATACCTCCTCTTCTTTGATCGTTCGGATCAGTCGTTCGGCATAGCCGTTCTGCCAAGCCGCGCCGACGTCAGCCATGCTGACCGCAATGTTCGCCGTCTGCAAGCGCTGGACATACTCGCTGGCGGCATATTGACCGCCTTGGTCCGAATGATGGATCGTTGGGTGCCCGTGTTGCAGGGCGCGTTCCAGAGCGGTGAGGGTGAGCGACTGGTCCAAGCCTCGGCCCAGATGCCACCCGCGAATGGCACGCGTGTAGACATCCATGAGGATGGCCAGAAAAACAGACCCTCGCCGCAAAACCACATAGGTGACATCGCCCACCCAGACTTGGTCGGGATAGGTCACTTCCAAATTCAGCACCCGGTTGGGGTAACGTGGCCAATCGTGGCGGCTGTCGGTCGTCCAGTGCTTTTTCCGCCTGGGTTTAACCAGCAATCCCATTTCCCTCATCAGGCGCAGGACCGGCTTGTGGTTGGCACGCCACTGCGCCCGTTGCAATTGCTTCGTAATGCGCCGGTAGCCATAGCGCGGGTATTCGCCGGCCAACTGGCGGATGGCCGCCCTCAATGGCTGGTCCTCACGTTGGCCTTGGGTCGGCTTATAGTAGCTGCTACGCGGCACAGCCAACACATTGCACACCATGGTCACGGTATGTTCCTCGGCCAGCTCCTGGGCTATCCGCCGTCTCTGAGCTGGCTGAAGATGCTGAAGGCTTTTTTTGCCACTTCCAACTCCAGCGTTTTTCGTCCCAAAGCCTGTTCGAGTTTGGCAATGCGCTCTTCGCCCTCGTGGTTAGGGCTGCTTTCTTCAAAAACGCGATTAGCATTCTTGAGAAACTGCCGCCTCCAGCGGATGATATTCTCTACCCGGATGCCATTCTGCCTAGCTACCTCTTCTTGGGTCTTGGCCCCGCTAATCACTTCCAGTACCACCCGCACCTTGAACTCGGCTGTGAAGGTACGCCGCTTTCTCATTGTGAACCTCCAGTGTCATGATACTTGACTTAGCTCTCTGTCTAAACTCTGGGGTTCACTACAATAGGGTGCCCCCCGATATTACATGTTACAACATTACATCTTTTGGCCACTGCGTCCTCTGGTTTGGAGTCGAGGCCAAGGAAAGCTTGCTTTCCGCAGTTGCGAGAGCCAGTCCCGAGCGAGCCACCTTTGGTGGCGACGAGGGAAGGCCGCAGGCCGACGAAGCAATCCTTCCTTTAGCCGGTTGCTGACCTATGTTGACCAACATGTCAAGTCAAGTAATGGGGACCTTACCCTTCTCGCGGAATAATATCTTGGGGCATCAGCAATGAACCCAGCCTACCTGATCCCCCGCCTCATTCGACATATCATGCCTGAAGGCCTGGTGAGGTTCTTACTGCTGCGTAAGTGGATTATCCGGCCAGGCCTTGAAACTCGTGAACCGCAAGACGCAATTCACCGTTATCAGACCTGCCTGGCGGAACGCGGCCTTTCGCTGCGGGATAAGCGAGTGATGGTCTTCGGCTACGGCGGGCGCTTCGATATCGGCCTCAGCTTGCTGGATGCGGGCGTCGGTTCTGTGGTGTTGTTTGAGAAATATGCAAAACCGGATCATGCTCATAATCAAGACCTTCTTCCCCGCTATCACCCGTATCTAACGCAGGAGGGTAACCAGGTACGCCCCAACGGCGCCAAATTATCTCTGCTCGAAGCCGATATCCGTGAAATAGCATCGGCGGATTTAGCGCCATTTGACCTGATAGTCAGCAATTCGGTCTATGAGCACCTGGACGATGTGGAGGGGATCACGCGGGCGCTTTCTGCTTTGACCAAGCCGGACGGGCTGCAAATCCACTTTGTAGATCTACGCGACCATTTCTTCAAATACCCCTTCGAGATGTTGTGCTACTCAGAAGAAACCTGGCGGCGCTGGCTGAACCCCAGCAGCAACCACAACCGCTACCGCGTCTGGGATTACCGGCGGGTCTTTGAGCGGTATTTCGAAGATGTGGAGCTTACGGTTTTACAGCGGGACGAAGCCGGGTTTCAGAAAGCTCGGCCGCGCATCCGCCCGGAATTCATCAGCGGGGACTTGAGCGAAGATGCCGTGACTCATATCCGAATAGTCGCTGCAAAACCGCGTCTGCCATAAAATCCATTGCTTTATCCGTAGGGGCGGGTCTGGTTCCTTGCTGTCACCAATGCGTCCAAGATATGACTAGACCCGCCCTTCAGAGTGCCAGGAATTCCGTCGAAAATTGCTTGTACTGAGTGAGAGTTACCATGACTTTAGTATTTTTTCGGCGCGCCCTCGCCAGCTGAATTTCGCCGCAGTCATTTTGCCGGCCTTGGCCAGCGCAGCCCGCCGGCCCGGCGATTTCTGCAGATTACCTAATGCTGCCATCCAGGCTTTAAGGTCGCGGCCAGGCAGCAGGATGGCATTCGTTTCGTCGAGCACTTCGCGCAACACCGGCAGCCTGCTGGTCAGCAGCGGTCTGCCGCAGGCAAGGTACTCGAACATTTTGAGAGGGTTGGCGAATTGGGCAATGTCCGCATCCGATGATCCTGACACTTTGCGGCCGTGAGGCATCAAGAAAAGGTCGCAGGCAGCTTGATAAAGGGGCACCAACATGTTGGGCACGAAGCCGGTGAAATGTACATTTGGCAGACCGCCGGCCTGTTCCTTTCGCTCGACTACATCCTCAGGCCGACCGCCCACAATGAGGAAATGGATCTTGGGCAGCCTGCGCGCTAATTCAAGGATAAAACCGATGCCGCGCCCGGCGTATAAATGGCC
>DATDRZ010000082.1:0-4256 GCA_035291465.1 Anaerolineales bacterium | reverse complement strand
AGCTTGCTGCGACGAATGGGTTGGACGTTGGACATCTTTTGCTATGACGTTTACTATCACCCCGCCACCCAGTTCGCGCATCACGCGCCCCACGGATTGCATGCACAGGAACGCGGCGGTCAAATTGAGATCGATGGTGCGATGCCAATCCCATTCATCCATGTCGAGGATGGCGTCCCGCGGCTGCACATTGGCGATGAAGACCAGAATATCGATGCGCTCGAATTTTTCCAGCACCTCTTGCAGCATTGTTTGCAGTGATAGTTTGCGCGATACATCCGCCGGGAATGCGGATGCCTGGCCGCCGCTCGCCGCGATCTCCGCGGCAAGTGGCTCGATGCGCGTCGGCAGCAGATCATTGAGGGCCAGGCGCACGCCGCGAGATGCAAGCTCGCGCGTGATCTCGGCGCCGATAGCAGACCCGGCGCCGATGAGGAGTGCGACGCTGGGATTGGAGGGAGGCATAGCTTATTTTCTCAGGGAATCGTATTTTGCGACGTGCCAGTACCGCATGCGTTGTAGGCTCTTCGAGGTTGCTTCGTCCGCTTGCGCCGCGCTGCGTCGCAATGCTCCTCGCAATGACGAAAGGGAGAAGGCGTGCCCCGCCGCTATGACAATCTCGTTGTAGGTAGGTTCCCTTCCCCTTAGAAAGGGGAAGGGGTAGGGGATGGGATTTTATCGGCGCAAACCGGAAACTCTTCGGGATTCTCGCGATGATTCAAAGCCAACCCAAAATACGGGCTTGGGTCATACGTATTGCGAATATCCAGCTCATTCAAGAAATGCCCCTCGCCGTCATCCTTCACCACCGAGAAATGCAAATGTAGGCCCGTGGGGTTGCCCGGATCGCCGGAGAAATCGCCCATGAAGCCCAAGAATGTTCCCGCCTCGACAAACACCTCGGGCGATCCTTCTGGAAACTCATCGGAGATGAAACTTTCGCCATCCTGGTTGGCGAGATGCGTGTAATAGGTCCAGATCTGGCGGCCGGGGTTCAACGGGTCGCTGGGAATGCGGATGATCACCGTGGCTTTCCAGTCCGGCAGCCGCGTCAGGTACCCGGAATACGCCGCGTACACCGGAGTCACACCCGGCTCCGTGCCGGAGAAAATATCGATGCCCGCGTGCCGGTGCCCGAAGCGATACGACTGGTCCCACAAGCCCAGCACCACCCCGCGCGTCGGAAACTGGAACGGTGCGTCGCCGCAGCGCTGGCCCGCCTGCAAGGCGTACTGCGCGAACACTTCGGGGTTGGTGCGCAATTCCGCGAATCGCGCCCAGCGCCCAGATGGACGAATGTAGTTGATGTATGCGTACAGGGCGATGGCGATGCAAGCAACAAAAAGAATCGCTATTGCCCAAAACAATTTACTTCTCCTTGCCATTCAGATTGCAAGGTAAACAAAAACGCTTCTTTTGCGTTTTTGTTTACCCGCTCCTCTTGTCATTCCGAGCGGGTCCGCGAAACTGCACCAGCGAAAGAGGCACGACCAGCGAGGAATCCATAGAGCGCGGTCTTCTATATAACCTTTTTCAGCAAATAATGTTGATGTCATTTTGTATTTATCGAGCAGAGAGGGAAATTGAATGGTCTTACTTGTTTACTATGCACGGTTGCCCGGCGGGACATTGGACGTTGGACTTGGGACATGTTTTCTGATGTGCGCCAGGTCATCCTGCGAATGATCCGCCAGCATCAACGTCACCTTGCCGCCGCTGATCTCCTGCAGCAAGGCGCCGGCCGCCTGGCCTTCGGGCGAAGCCATGGCGGCGCCCGCCGCCTTCAGCGAGTCGAAATGCAATTCGTGCATCATGTGCGCCGACATCGCCCCGCTGAGCACACGGTCCACGTGGCTGGTGACCTCGCGGCGCAGCCCCGGCAGCCGCTCGGCCGCGGCCAGGAACTCCGGCCAGCGCCGGTCGAATTCGGCGCTGTGGTCTTGCGGCTCGATAAGGATCACCAATTTATACATAAACGCAGGCATTATATCTTTCAAAAAATACCAACCACGGAGACACGGAAACACGGAGTTATTATTAAAAAACCTCCGTGTCTCTGTGTTTCCGTGGTTAAGCAGTTTGAATTTGGACACGTACATGCTCCGCATATGGTAATATTCGCCGGTGTCAGGCAAGGCCATGCAGGAAAAAATCACGATCATTGAAGGTCCTTCGCCCACCTTTGAACTCGTGGAAGAAGGCTGGTCGACCGGGGTGATGGAAGGCCCAACCCTTTACGGTGTGGCGCTCACTCATCTGCGCACCTTCAACGGGGGCGAACTGGTGGAACGCTGCCATCGAGCCTGGAAAAAACAGGAAGCCATAACCCTCGAATATCGCGACGAAGAAGGCAGCCACAAAGAAGCCCCTATCGTGGCCGCCCGCAACGCCGAGACCGATGAGGGCGAAATGCTGATGCTTTGGGTGCGCCTGCCCGACGAAGAGATCGAGCTGGCCTTCGGCTACGAAGACGACGACGCCGACGACATCGACGGCGACGAAGCCGCGCCGCTGACCTAAGTTTTCAAATCCCCATTAGAATAATCAAGGAAAGCCGAGGTTGCGAGGAGCTTTGCGTCAGCAAAGCGACGTGGCAATCAGCTTTCCGCAGTTGCGAGGAGCGCGTTGCCAATGCAACGCCGACGAAGCATCCCAAGATGGAGATGTGACCATGCCTGATGACATGATTCTCCGTGAATTGAAAGACGGCGTACTGGCATTGACCCTTAATCGCCCCAAAGCCAACGCCTTCGACTCACCCATGGTGGCGCAGCTCCAGGGAATGTTCAAAGACGCCAAGCGCGATGACGCCGTTCGTGTCGTACTGCTAAAGGCTAACGGCAAACTGTTCAGCGCCGGCCAGGACGTCACCGAATTCGGCGGCAGCGGACACACGAACTTCCGCGCTCATCTGCAAAAGAACTACAACCCGCTGATCCTGCAGATGCGCCAGTTGGAGAAGCCCATCCTGGCTGCCATTCAAGGCGCCGCGGCGGGCGCCGCCCTGGGCATCGTGCTGGCCTGCGACCTGCGCATCGGCTCGCCCGAGGCACGCTTCGTGGTGGGCTTTGGCGGCATCGGCCTGGCGCCGGATTCCGCCGTCTCGCTGATGCTGCCCAAGGTCATCGGCCTGGGCCGCGCCGCGCACGCCACGTTCTTCAATGACCCCATCAGCGCCGACCAGGCGCTGGAGTGGGGGTTGCTGAACGCTGTGGCGCCGGCGGAAGAGTTGGAGAAGACGGCCTGGGAGTGGGCGCTGAAGTTGGCCAAGGGGCCGACTTATGCAATGGGAATCTCCAAGCGTGACTTCAACAAGGCGGTGTTACCCAATTTGGAAGACGTGTTGGATTACGAAGCCCATAATCAGGATGTCGCCGCCAACGGAACGGACCACAAGGAAGGCTTGGCGGCGTTCTTGGAGAAGCGCGAGCCAAAGTGGCATTAATCATGCGCAGCAGCTAAGCTGCTGCGCATGTAATTTAATGCCATTGCGAGGAGGGCAAAGCCCGACGAAGTAATCCCCACGAATATCGATTAACTCGTACTTACAAAACGAACTTCGTATAAGCTAATCCCCCAAAAACAACCGCCACCACCAAACTCGCCATCCAAATGCGATCTTGCGGCGTGCGGTTGACCAGCCGGTAATCCAACTCATCGCCCTCGACTTTGTAGACTGGCGCAGCCAGCAAGGCAAACAGCCCGCCGCCCAACAAGCCGCCTACATGGCCCCAATTATCGATGCCGGGGCTCAGACCGATCAGCAGGTTGATGACCGCGATATTGATGATGTTGCGCAGCATCAACTGGGCGCGGCGCCCAAATAATCTCTGATTGCGATACACGAACATGCCTTGCGCCGCCAGCAGGCCGAATACGGCGGTGGAGGCGCCCAATGAGGCGTTCGGTGTCAAAAGGAAGGAAAGCACCACACCGGCAAAGCCGCTCAACAAATACAGGGCCAGGAACGGCAAGTGCCCGAAATGGCGATCCAACTCCGGGCCCAGCACCCAGAGAGCGTACATATTGAAGCCGATGTGCAGCAAATTAGCATGCAGCAATACGGGCGTGATCAGCCGCCACCATTGGCCGTCCAAGATTAATTCGTTTACCTTGATCCCATAGCACACCGGCAGATCGGTTTCATTGAAAAATGGACAGCGGCCAAACTGCCCGCCCTCGGTGAGCATTTGCAAAAGGAATACGAATACCGTGATCCCCAGCAAGATATAAACCACCAGCGGCTGGCGCTCGGG
>DATDRZ010000081.1:0-33368 GCA_035291465.1 Anaerolineales bacterium | reverse complement strand
ACCAGCGCGCAATTCCCCGCCGCGTTCAACGAGTGCGAATACGGGTGTCTTTGACTTATCACCGCGTCCGCGTAAATGAACGCGCTTGCTCAAATGCTTGTTCTTGTCCCTGCCGCCAACGTATGTTTCATCGGCTTCGACAACACCTTCGAGCAGGGTACTGACTGGCTCTTTGCGCATTGACTCGCGAATACGATGGCAAAGAAACCACGCACTTTTATAACTAATACCAAGCATTCGGTGAAGCTGGTGAGCACTAATTCCCTTCTTGCTAGTGTTCATCAGGTAGAAAGCCATGACCCATTTGCGCAAGGGGATTTTGCTATCTTCAAAGATAGTGCCGACTGTGACGGTGAATTGCTTGCGGCATTTGGCGCACATATAAACGCCAGCGCGTACGGGTTGCTTGCTATCGGGCTTGGCGGTGATTTTGTGAGCTACGTCATGCCCGCAATGAGGGCAAACGGGATTGTCGCCCCAGCGCAAGTTCTCTAGGAACTCGCGGGCTTCATCGTCATTCATATCGCTGAAATGTTTGAGTTTCTCTTTCTTAGCCATGTACCAAGAATAGCAGAAACGACTGCATTTGTCAAGTATATAATTACCAATGATGACCTCTCCCCCAGTTGGTGGCGACAACGTCTTAACGGAGTTACTCGTCTGCCGTAGCCGTGGGGCGGCGCGTATGGGTGGCCGTTATCGTTGGAGTGTTCGTTTTCGATGCGGTCGGTGTGGCCGTGGCGCTGGCAGTCGGCGTCACGCTGGAGGTGGCCGGGGCGCCGGTCACTTCGAACTCGCCCGTCACCTTAGGATCCATGCCAACGAAGATCACTACTTGGTAGATGCCCGGCAGCCATTCCTCGGCATTTGGGATCCATTCGGTGTAGCCATATCCGCCGGTGCCGCCATCCCAGGGCTTGGTCTCGTAATGGACCATCTCCCCCTCGCGATACCAAACGGCGGACCACTGCACGTCGGGCAGCATGCCATCGTAGCTGAAGGTGGCATAGACGCCGCCCACCGGATTAGCAAAAACGGTCCCGGCCCCGATCGCCAGGTAGGTATTGAAATTGATGCCGCGCGAAAAAGTCAGGGGACTGAAAGCCGCGCCGGGATTGGGTGTAACTTGCGAAGTGAACTGGCCCAGCACGGAAAGTGGCAACTGTGGAATTGGAGATGGCGATGGAGTATAGGTGAACTCAAGGCTCGGGGTCAAACTGGGCGTTTCTGTGATCGTTGGGGAAAGGGAAGGGCTTGGAGTTAGTGAGGGTGTTAGCGTTGGGCTGGAAGTGGCGGTGACAGGAAAAACGGAGTAGGCTGTGGCCTCTCCATAGAAATTCAGCCAACCCGCCAAAGCCAGCAACAGGATGGCCCAGAAAATGACTTGCCAGCCGTGCAGCAGCCGTTGCTCGCGCAATCGGTGGTACTGCATCTCTCCCGATGCGCGGATGGCGACGCGCCCACGCCAGAATGCATAGAGCGCAAAGAAAAGCACTACGAAGGTGGCCGTGCGTATGAAACTGGCAAGGTCGAGGGAAATAGAAGGCATGAGGACTGAGCTGCGCGGATTATACCCACCGCTCCTCCCATTCGTTTCCATTATTTTTCTACGTCCACCACTCTCATTCCCGCCCTTGTGGTCATTCCGAGCGGCATTCCGCGAGACCCCACCCAACGCGGATTCAAGAAAGCAGGCGCTGCCCTGAGCGCTCTCCTGAGCCAAGCGGAGGAGAAGGCAAATGGGAATCCCACTTACGCTTTCTTCCACACGACCACGTGCCACAACTCAAGTGCAACCATGCAAATCCCTTCAGCTATTCCCAGCCTCTTCATATCTCCCAAGGTAGAATAAACACAATGTCGTCCTCCTTTTCCCGCCGCGACTTCCTCAAACTGGGTGGCCTAGCCTTTGGCGGCCTGGCGCTGCAGCCGAAGGTGCTTGGCCACAGCGTCAAGCCGTCGGATGCCGTCAGCCTGGTGCGCGTCGCCAGCGACCACGACGTCCAGATCTATGACCAACCCGAATATCCGCGTTACAACGACAAAGTTAAAGTCGTCACCTCCCGCAAAAAAGACCAGCTTTTGTACGTGTACGAAAAATTCGAGGCAGAAACGGGGCCGGAGTTCAACCCTTATTGGTATCGCGTGGACGAAGGCTATGCTCACACAGCCTACCTGCAACCCGTGGAAACTCGTCTCAACGATGTGGTCTCCTTTGTTCGCGAAGAAGGCGAGCTTTTTGAAGTGACCGTGCCGCTGACCCAGTCCTATCGGCTGACCAAATTCAACGGCTGGGAAAAACTCTATCGCTTGTATTACCGCTCTACGCATTGGGTAACCGGCATCGAATCCGGTCCCGACGGCGCGCTCTGGTACAAGATCCTCGACGAACTGCTCAAGATCAATTACTACGTCCTCGCCGCCCACATGCGTAAAGTGCCATTTGACGAATTGACGCCGGTTTCCCCGCGCGTCGCGCCGGAGGACAAGCGCGTCGAGGTCAGCCTCGCCGAGCAGCGCCTGATAGCCTACGAGGAAGGCGCCGTAGTGCTGGACACCAAGGTCTCGACTGGGATTCCAGGTTTGAACACAACCAACGGGATTCCCAGTCACACACCAAGCGGTAACTGGCTTGTCTTCTCCAAGATGCCCGTTCGCCACATGGGCAATGGAAATATCACCAGCGACATTTACTCTTACGAGCTTCCTGGGGTTCCCTGGGTTTCCTATTTCCACGAATGGGGAGTAGCCTTTCACGGAACCTATTGGCATGACAATTTCGGCAATGAGATGAGTCACGGTTGCGTGAACATGCGCCCGGACGAAGCCAAATGGTTGTTTCGCTGGCTCACGCCAGTCAGCTACCCGCCCAAAGTTCACACTCCCGGCAACGGGACGCTGGTTCGCGTTATTTAATTTGCCGGCGATACCGCGGGGGTTAAACGAATTGATGGATCAGCAACGACAGCCCCACCAAAGCAAGACCAGCCAATATGGCCAGCGCAGAAAAGGAATAAGACGCTTCGGCATCTTTCATCTGCTGCTTGGCCCGCGTGATGATGTCAGCTTGACTGGCGCTGGAGGCATATTGATAAGGAAACGAACGGGTTTGGGACCAGTTCCCCATCGTGGCCAGCGCCCCAACCACCATACACAACCCACCAACGATGAACAGCGATTCAGCGTAAAGATACAAAGTGCGCCAGCCGAACAAATAATCCATGATCCCGGTGGCAAGCAAGATGACCGCCAGCCAAGTCGAGAATCGAATCAAGTAACCGATGATCAATTGCCTGGAAAAACCACGATCTGCGATGACTCTCCGCCATTTGGATCTCTTATACCAGGGCATCGACCACTAAGGCGGCGAAGAGCAGCGCCAGGTACAGACTGGAATAGCGATACATGCCCCAGGCGATCTTGTTGCCCCCCACTTTCCATACTTTCCACGCCGAGTACAAGAGCGCCGCACCAAGCACCGCAGCCAGCACCAGGAAAACCACGCCGCCAAGGCCGAGGACGGGGAGCAGCAAAGTGAGAGCAACGAGTTCCAGTGTGTAAATAAGGATTTGATTGCGGGTCGTGCGCGCGCCGCGTACATTGGGCAGCATGGGAACTCCGGCGCGCGCGTAATCGCGCCGCTTAATTAACGCCAGCGCCCAGAAGTGTGGCGGGGTCCACAGGAATATGACCGCAAATAAGAGGAATGCCGGGATGGACAAGGAACCTGTCGCCGCAGCCCAGCCAACCAGCGGAGGGATGGCGCCGGCTCCGCCGCCGATAACGATGTTCTGCACTGTGGCGTGTTTAAGCCACAGGCTGTAAACAATCACGTAGTAGATCATGCCGCCCAGCGCCAACAACGCAGCCAGGAGGTTGACATAACCGGCAAGAATATAGAACGAGCCCACCAACATGGATAATCCCAGGGCAAATCCTTCTGCCGGTGTCATGCGCCCGGCGGCGATCGGGCGCCGCGCAGTGCGCGTCATATGTTGGTCTACCTCGCGGTCGATGTATTGGTTCAGCGCCCCAGACCCGCCGGCGGCTAACGCGCCGCCCAGCAGCGTCCAGAAGGCGAGCTGCCAGGGAGGCAGTGATCGTGCGCCAACCACCATCCCGGCATAAGTGGTGATCAGCAGTAAAACCACGATAATGGGTTTGGTGACATTTAGAAAGTCGAGGGCGCGTTGTTTGCGGTTGAATGGCTTCGCAGCTTCGCGGGTTTCTTCTTGTGTGCTGCGGCCGGCCAGACCGACAAGGACTACCAAGATCACCGCCATGGCCCACACCGCCGCAGCCGTAGCCACATGTAGGCCAAGCAAATAAGTGGGGAATGCCGTACTCACCTTAAGGGCGCCGACCAGTACTTGGGAAAAATACAGCACCACGGTCAAAGTGGCCGCGGAAAGGATGCCGCGTTGGCTGCGCTGGGTGCGCCAGGCGCTGCGCAGCAACAGTAGCAGGTGGACGGCAAGCAAAGCTGCCAGCACTCTGTGCCCCATGTGCAGCCAGCCCAGGGGGTGAGAAGGAATCAACTCTCCATTGCACAGCGGCCAGCCGGAACAGGCGTATGTCGCGGACCCCGCTGCCACCAGCGTGCCACTGATCAGGATAATGAAGAGGCCGGCAAGAGCACCTAATGCCATGCGCCCAAAACGGCTGCCATACACCAGCCGGTCCGGCTGCGCCGGATTTTGGTGACGCACATACGCGGTCACCGCGGCAGCGATGAGCAGCGCCAGCAACAGGAAAGCGGCGCCCAGGTGGATGGCGACCAGCCAGGAGGGTGTCTCGGTGAGCACTACGATTCCACCGAGCAATCCCTGGACGGCGAGCAGCGGCAAGGCCCAAAGCAATGGTCGCCAGATCATCTTTATTGAGCCGAAACGCTGCCAAGCCCAGATGGCGGCAAGAAGAATCAACGGCGAAGTGATTGCCGACGCCCAAAGGCGATGGCTGAATTCGATTTGGGCTTTAATATCGGGCGGTGGTAACAAACGGCCAAAGCACGTTGGCCAATCGGGGCAGCCCAACCCCGAACCAGTCACGCGCACAATTCCGCCAATGACAATGAGCAAATACGTAGCCATAGCAGCAGCCAGCACTGCATATCGGAACCGGCCGATATGAATCTTTCTTTTGGCTGTTTTGCTCATTGCTTGACTTTCGCCTCCTGGCGCTGAACGTACATAGGATAGCCGACCAGCAGCAGTGAAGCGAAGATGAACCATTGGATCGCATATCCTAAATGCGGTCCCTCGCTCAAATCGAGAGATGGCTGAGTGGCATATGGCGGGTTTGTTTGTTCGCCGTCGGGCGAGAGTTGCAGATAAACCGGAAGCAAAGGTGTCTCCATTTGTATCGCAATGCGTTCAAGGTCGAGATTATTCCAGGCATCCAGACGAGCCTGGTTCGCAGCCAAAGCTGGGTCGGGATGCAGCCATTGGTTGAGGTTGAAATCCGTCTCCGCTCGGCGCAGGCGTCCAGCTAGGGTGACGAGCCCGTTCTCTCGATAAATGGCCCTATTCTTTTGGTTGGCATTTGCCTGCGGGATCCAGCCGCGCTCAACGAGGATGGCGGTGTTCGTGCCTTCCATGAGCAACGGGGTGAACAGCGCCACGCCGAGCTCAGAGCCGAACTCGCCGTCCCAAACCTGGTTGCGCAAAACAATTTCCTCCTCGGGGAGGTAGGTTCCGGTCACGATCACCTGGCGATATTCCATGGAGTATAAATCCAAATCGAGTGCATTTTCATCTAGGACCAGAGGTTCGGCGCTCATCTGCGCTTGCACTCGAGCGTTGAAAGCCAGCCGCCATTCCAAGCGGTCCAGCTGCCAGATCCCAAGACGAACCATCACCGCCGCGGCAGCCAGAACCAACACGCTGGCCAGAAGCCAGCGGCCACTCACAAGTTTCAGGATCATCCTAGCCGGATTTACCAACGACGGCGTTGGCGCTTGTTGCCGTCCTGATAGGGAAGACAATGAGGCTGTACACAAATAGAATCGCCGCAGTCGGCGGGGCCGCAAAGGCAATGCCTAGCAGCCGGGTACTCAGCGTGGTCGGCGGGCGCACGTTGAGCCCCAGATACTGGGTGGTGCTAAAAGAACAGGCCAGCGCAAAATGGTCAGCCTGGTTCAGCCTCATGGAGGCTGAACCCTTGGCCGGTGCGTACAGCGGCCCCAGGGTATGTGGAACTGTGTCCTCATTGCGCAGCACCAGAGTATCGCCAAGCACGAAACTCATCTCTGCAGGAATCTCGGGCGCATCTTCGCCCGTCGCCACTCGGGCCGCAGTGCCTTCGGGGATCACCAACTCAATTGTTGTGGGAGCCCGAGCCGCGTTCTCGTCTTGCAAGCGGATGCCGACCTCACTAATCAGCCAAACAGCGGCAACCGATAGAGCCAGGATGATGAAAAAACGGGCAACGTATTGAAAGGCGAGCTGCGCGTTCATATGAACTTACTCAGCCAATAAGAGTCGCAGGTCATGAGTCATATCCGAGGCGGTCATCTCAAAAGGGAAAGTGATGCGCAATAAACCACCCTTATCTATGACCCAGACCCGGGTGGAATGAGAAACCTCGTAGTTACCATCAGCGTCGGGTTGCTCAGGGATCCGACCCGCGCCGTAATCGGTCCAAAAAGCGAGTAACTGGTCCATACTGCCGGTCAGCCCTATGAAATCGGGGCTGAAGTTGTTCAGGTAGGCCGTAATTACGGCTGGAGTATCACGATCAGGATCGACCGTTACAAATACAAAGTCAACGTGTTTTGCATCATCCCCGAGGCTGTCTGCGATCTGCTTGAACTTGGCCAGGGTGCCAGGACAGAAATCAGGGCAGTTGGTAAACCCCGCGTAAATCAATACCACTTTGCCCCGATGCTCACTGAGTCGGTATAACGATCCGTTCGTTCGCTGCAATTCGAAATCCGCCGCAGGCGGATAGGGTGTGCCTATAGCCGAACCGCGGAAAGCGCGGCTGGTTTCAAACGCCCGCAATCCCAAAAAGAAAACCGAGGCTGCCACCAACAAGGTGCTACCCCCAATCAATAACCAACGGGACTTCTTCATAGACAATTGAATACCGCAGCGGGTCCCAATCTGACGATCCGCCAGAGGAACCCGCTCGTTTATACCCGATTCAATAGAAAGACGTGTTTTTTTAGACAGGCGCGCCCATCAAATACAAACCGACATAGAAGAACATCCACACGACGTCAACAAAGTGCCAGTACACTGCGGCGGCCTCCACACCCCAATGCCTCTCAGCGGTGTAGACGGATCTGCGGCCGTTGTTCCAGACGACGTAAAGCAGGATCACCCCTGTCAAGACGTGGAAGGCGTGGAAACCCGTCATCGAATAAAAGACGGCTCCCTGTGCGCCGTCGGCCGGACCAAACGGGGCAATCTGCCATTCGACGCCTACCACACCCACGAGGAAGAGGACGCCCAACGCCATCGTAATGAAGGTGTTGCGCACGAAGGCCGGGCGGTTGCCGTGAGCCATTTCGACTTCTGCACGGTTCATGAAAAACGAGCTGATTAACAGCATGGTGGTGACGATTACGCCAAGGTTCTGGTTCAACTCTGGACGGTTGGGACCCAGCAGGACTACTCGGGCCACAAAAAGGCCGACGAACACGAAAGAGTCGGAAATAATAAACAGCCACAACCCCAGGCGGTTGCGAGCCAGCTTGGTGGCGTAATCTGCAACAGCGTGAGTCGACATCAATGCCCAGCCTTGTCGGACTTAAACAGCCGGCCGACATGCATATAGTACGAAATAACGAACACTGCTTTGAAGGCGGCCACCAGCAACAAGGCAGAACCCCAAGGCGGCGCAATAACCCCGACCAGGAATTCGCCAAAGGTAAGCACGGCCAGCATCAACATGACCCAAGTGCCGGTCCCTAGTTCGGCGCGACGACTGGTGGCGTTTTTGTCTGTTGCTTCTGACATATCACTCCTGTGGCGAAGCGACTCCAACCGCGGGCGCTCCACCCACGGCTGGAGACATTTTTACGTAAGTGGAATTTGGCAATCCATAGTCATAAGGCTCGCCGGTGACTTCAAACGGTTGTGGGTAAGCGTGCAATGGCGGGGGCGAAGAAATTTGCCATTCGGGCGAGCGTGAGTTCCACACATTGCCTTTGGCCTCTGCACCCCTGCGGGCCGAGCGGATAATGTTATAGAGGCAGATCAGCACCGACGCGAAGATCACATAGCCGGCGATGGTCATGATGAGGTGGGTTAGATCGAAACCCAACTCCGGATCGTAATCCACCACGCGACGCCGCATACCCTGTAAACCAAGGAACAGCATTCCGATAGTGAGCACCATAAAAGCCGGCCACATCAGCCAGAAATGCAGCTTGCCCAGTCTCTCGCTGTACATTCGGCCGGTCATCTTCGGGAACCAGTAATAGATGGCCGCGAAGAAGGGGAAGATATATCCGCCGAACATCGTGTTGTGGAAGTGACCTACTACATAGTAAGTATCATGCAAGTGCAAATCGGTTGCAATCGTTCCGAGTGGAGGCCCAGTGACGCCGCCAAGCAAAAAGATGACGATTGCGCCAAGCACAAAGAGCATCGGCGTAGGTAAGGTCAGCTTGGCTTGCCACAAAGTGCCCACCCAGCTAAAGAATTTAACACCTGTAGGCACCGCGACCAGCAAGGTGGCGTACATAAACGGAATGCGCAGGTAGGGGCTCATGCCTGAGGCGAACATATGATGCGCCCAGACAAAGAAACCGATCAAAGCGATGCCGAGCGAGGACAAGGCCACCCAGCGATAACCGTACAGAGGTTTGCGGGCAAACACAGGCAACAGTTCACTAATCACGCCCAAACCCGGTAATACGAACACATAAACGGCGGGGTGCGAATAGAACCAGAACAAGTGCTGATAGAGAATAGGATCCCCGCCCGCGGTGGCATCGAAAAACTTCATGCCCAGCAAACGTTCAAGCATGATCAACTGGAATGACAGGCCGATTAACTGCGTGGCGGTGAACTGAATGAATGCGGTGGCCAAGGCAGCCCAGGCAAAGATGGGCATCTTGAACATGGTCATGCCCTTGGCGCGCATGGTGAGCACCGTGACGATTACGTTAATGGCGCCGGCAATGGACGAGAGGCCCACCAAATAGACGCCGATCAGGAACATCTGCATGCCGAGGGGGGCGCGCAAGCTGAGCGGCGGGTAACCCACCCAACCTGTATCGAAGCCGCCAAAAAACATACTGCTGACCAGGATAATGGCGCCAGGAACGGTAACCCAAAAGGCAAATGAGTTCAGCCGCGGGAATGCCATGTCGTTGGCGCCGATTAGCAGCGGCACCAAGTAATTGGAAAGCGCACCTACGCCAAGCAGGATGGACGCAATCATTACGATGCCATGCAAACTCATCATCGTGTTGAAGAGATGCGGCCCGCTGTAGCCCAGGATGGTTTCCCAGATATCGCTACTCAAAAAGGTAATGCCCGATGAAGCCAGCTCCGTGCGGAAGAACATAGCCATCAGCCCGCCGAAACCCAACAACAATATGGAAGTGACGCCATATTGGATGCCAATCACCTTGTGGTCGTAATCCACACTGAAGTAGCGCATCCAGTTGGGTTTGGCAGGATCGGGCGAAATATCATCGGAGGTGGCTTGTCCACGCGCCCAATTGAACCAACCATCAAATGAGCCAACGCCGATGAGAAAGGCCAGCGCGCCAAAAATAACCCCCACGACCATTACAGGTTCAAACACCTTCGGGTCGCTCAAATCCAAGGGAAGCCGCATAACGACGCGTACGGCCATTACGAAGGCCATGCCAACGATGGTGCCTAGGATTTGAGCAATCAGGCCGCGGAAGAGGCCTGTGGAAAAGAAACGCATCCTGTTCCTCCTGGACCTATTGCAAACTCATAATGAAGGCAATGATCTGGTTAATCTGATCTTCGCTGAGGATCTGGGCGAAATTCTGGGGCATGATTCCCGGTTGGAACATGGCAACAATCTGGGCGTTGGGATCTAAAATCGAATTGCGAATGTATTCTTCTTCCACGACAACTGTGGAGCCGTCTGTCAGCTGTTCCTGGCTGCCAAAGATGCCCTGCCAGCTTGGACCCACAACGACTGTGCCGTCCAGGGAGTGACAGGCCAGGCAACCGTAGGTCTCTGCCCAGCGCTGGCCGCATTCGGCATCGGTCAGATTGCACTCACCGGATTGCTCTTTCAGCCACGCATCGAACTCGGAGCCATCGACGACTTGAACTTCGGCCTGCATGTCGTAGTGCAGGCGACCGCAGATCTCCGCGCAAAGCACTTTGAACGTGCCATTCTGGTTTGGCGTGATACGTAGCTCACGCACGAACTCCGGGCCACCAGGCAGTACGTCCTGCTTGATGCGGAACTCGGGTACGTAAAATGAATGGATTACGTCATCAGAGTGCAGGCGCAAAACTACTTGCCGGTTTTTGGGGAGCACCAAAGTATCGGAGGCAATAGCTGTTACCACGCCTTCTTCCGTAGTGACCGAGTACTCGAAACGCCAGTTCCATTGAGCGGCGAACACGCTCACGGTAATGGCTTCGGGATCGCGGCGCTCAACATCGGCCAAGGTCTGGCCGCCGATGACGGCGAACCACAGCACGATGCCAACAGGGATAATTGTCCAGAGAATCTCCAATCTCTGATTGCCTTCCATATAAGCGCCATCCCCGCGTTCGCCCTTGCGGCGACGGAAAACGATAACGCTATATAAAAGGAAGACGACGATCAGAGAAATGAAAAATGCGATGAACCACCAGTGGATGTCCATAAGGTCATCCACCACTTGCGCCTGCTGGCTGGCCTGAAACGGCATCAATGGCGCATTGGTGAGGAAAAGGCCGAGCGCAACGGTCGAAATAACGACCAGCACGGCCACAATGACGAGATGGATCATCCTAGGTCCTCCAGGAGGCTTTCAGCAGTGTATCGCCGGGCGGGGTCCGGACAAGCGAATAACAGCATTCTTATTGTGCCGAAAAGAACGAACGCAGTATAACATAGTTATACGGATATAAAGATATAGAATTATGTTATAGCTAGCGCGGAAAGCACCTTTTTGTTGTTTTCTTTTGCTTTGATTTTTTCGAATACCTTGGCGATATTGCCATCAGCATCGATGATGAAAGTGCTGCGGATCACCCCAAAATACTTTTTACCGAACATTGATTTCTGTCCCCACACTCCGTAGAGTTCACACACTTTGTGACCTTTATCAGCCAGAAGGGTGAAAGGCAGTTTGTATTTTTTCTTGAAAGCATCGTGAGAAGTTTCGTCATCGGGGCTGACTCCAAGTATCACTGCGCCGGCCTTTTGATATTTGTGGTAGTCGTCCCGCAAGTCGCAGGCCTCGGCCGTGCAGCCAGGGGTGTCATCAGCCGGGTAGAAATACAAGACGACCGGCTTGCCACGGTAATCGGAAAGCTTGTGAGTCTTTCCGGTTTCGTCAGGAAGTGAGAAGTCTGGGGCTGGTTTGCCTTCGGTCAATTTCATTTTGCCAATCCTTTTTACCGTTTGAGATTGTACGCCAACGGCTATCGCGTCCAGAATGCGTAAGTCAGCAAATAGGTGCAGGCCGCGGTTATTGCAAGGGCATTCAATGTCAGCGCAGTCCAGTTGGGTTTTAACCCTTCCGCAATGCGCCCAACATACCAGATCTGCAGGGAAGCCAGTGGCAGCGTAAGGAAAGGCGGCAAGGCAATGCTTGGGGGCAACCCCGAGAGAAAAGACGCAGTGAACAGCACGTAACCACTGAGAACCAGGAGGTGATGAGCCCGGATGGCATTTTGCCAGCCCAGGCGGACAAACAGTGTGCGCTTTTCAGCCTTGATATCGCTGGCGTAGTCCGGAAACTCCAGATTCAGCATCGAGGCGAGGGTTAGTGCAGTGAGAGGAAAGGTGCTCATGGCCAGCAGGCGGTGCAACTCACCGGTCTGCAACGAGAAGCCGAAAGCCGGCACCAGGTTGGCCAATAAGATAGAAGTTGTCAATTCCCCATATCCAGTGGTCGACAATCGCACAGGTGGCACTGAATAGAAAATAGCGCCCAGGGCGCCGAGCGCCATGATGGTGAGCACGATTGGATTTAGCGCAGCGAGGCGACCGAGCACAAACGTCGCCAGCGCGGTTACGGTGAGTGCACAATAAGCCGCGAGCAACGCAACCCGGGGGCGCAACTGGCCTTCGCCGCGGCCGAGAACACCGCTGCCACCGGTGAACGGTGTTCGATTGCGATTGGCGGAGTCGTGCGGGAAATCGAAATATTCGTTGAGATAGTGCGTGGCCAGCTGCAAGCTGGTAACCCATAGTTGGCCTAGGATGGCGATCGGCCAATTCATGGGCTGGCCTAGGTAGTTTGCTATGCCCAGGCCAAGGAAGTAACTAAGCGCGCCGCCGAATAGGAATAGCGGGCGTGAAAGCCGCAGAAACAGAATCAGCGGATTAGGCTTCATTGAGACGCGGTGTATGTGCCAAGTTCGTCAAAAGCAGCGATTCGATCTTCGGGATGGGATTCGGAATGAGTCGATAAGAGAATCAAGCGGGCCGGTGACTTCGCTTCCAGAGAGCAGGCAACTCCGAAGGGCACCAGCAAACCCTGAGGGTTATCTGCATCCAGAATGAATTCGGCGCGCTCCCCATTTGATGGTGAGGTTTCACGAAGGTCGAGTAACGAAACGATTGCAGAACCGCTTAGGGAAAACAGAAAGCGGTCGGCTTCGGCACGCAATGTGAATTCGGTGCCCTCACCTGCGACCAGGTCGATCAGTTCAAGTAGGCCGAAACGGCGAAGCAAATGATCCGTTTCGCGCAGCAGTGTAAGCCTTCCCGCGGCGCGCGTCAGCGGAAACACATGCATATCGGCTATGGGATATTGAGATGGCATGCCCGCGCTGATTATAACTGGCGGGTGCTTAAGGCTTCTTCAACGCCCTCTTGATGTCACGTTGGTGCCCCAGGATATGGATATACATGAGCTTCACCATATTCTTGACTTCTGTTATGCCAAGTGCAGGATGACGGCCGCGTTTCTCCAAGTCGGCATCGGTTAGCGTGGTAACCATTTCAACAGTGGTGCGCCGCCGGCGAACGAATTCCGCCAACAGCCAATCCTTATCCTGCTGGCTGATCTCACCGGTGTGTTTGGCGTTCCAGCGATCGATGTCAAAATCCTCTGATACGCCAGATCCGCCTCCAACAATCGACCGAATCAATTCGCTGATAGAGCCTTCAACTTCCGTGAAATGCGCCAGCAGATTCTGCACTCTCCAGCCAGGACCTTCGCTGTATACCGGAGTGTCCCATTGTTCGGGAGCCAAAGACTCGAAGAATTGGACAGTCTTTACGCCTTCGGCTTCTAATGTTTTTGCCAATTCAGCAGGCAGGGTTGACATGGTGTAATTATTAACGCAGATGAACGTGGATAAACGCCAATTATTAAAGACCTAAGGCAACTCGCTTAACTTGAACCTTTGACTGGCCGAAATTTAACAAGATAGCGAGTTTCAGATTACTAGCCTTGAGATAGTTAATGCACTGAGCGATATGGCTTTTATCCAAAACGCTTACCGCTTTGATTTCCACAGCTACTACTTCATTAACGATCATATCCGCCACATAATTTTCCTACCACAACATCTTTATACCTGACTCGGTAAGTGTTTTGTTGATCAATGCGAAGGCCTCTGTTCTTTAGTTCAACAACCATGGCGTTCTCATAAACTTTTTCCAGGAATCCAATCCCCTGAGAATTACTGATGGTATATGCGCTCCCAATAATCTGCTCTGTCAACTGATCAAGTTCACTTCGTGGCCGTTCAATAGTTAAAGTCTTTCCCATCATAACAATCTGCTTTTAAAAATCAGCGTTCATCCGCGTTTATCCGCGGATAACTCATAACCACAATTGAAGTTTCCCATACGCTATCCACGAATCAGACTCGACAAGAAGAACCAGAGGTTGGCAGGCCGTTCAGCCAACCTACGCATGAAATAAGGGTACCACTCTGTGCCAAATGGCACGTAGATGCGCACGGGGTAACCTTCGCTGACCAACTGAGCCTGCAGGTCGCGTCGAATTCCATAAAGCATCTGGAATTCAACCTTGTCTTTAGGAAGCCCAATTTCAGCGGCATGCTTTTTGGCAAACTCAACCCGCTTCGTGTCATGTGTCGCTACGGCGGCTACGGGCGGCCAGGCTACGCGTCCGTTCAGCGAAGCCGGGCTCCCCATACTTTCATGAAGCATCAGATCCGAAATTCGGTCGAAGTTTGCGTCTGCATCGGTCTTTTTGGGAAAGGCACGATCTGGTGGCTCCATATAGGCGCCTTTGACCAAGCGAATGGGTGTCCCATCTTGTAACAACTCCATCGCATCCGCCTCGCTGCGATAGAGATAAGACTGCAACACGACCCCTACATTCTCGAAAGCAACTGCCCGCATTTTATGATACAGGCGCAGGGTGGCGTCCACGCAAGCCGACTCTTCCATGTCAATGCGCACAAAGATGCCGTGCTGGGCGGCATGCTGCAATAGCCCCTTTAGGTTTTTCTCGCATAAAGATTCGTCCAACTTCAGGCCAATCTGTGTAAGTTTGATGGAGATGTTCGATTTCAGTCCACGGGTGGCAAGCCGGTCAATGAGATCTGCAATCCGGCGAGTAGCTTCAGCCGCTGCAGCCGCATCATGCGTATGCTCGCCAAGCAAATCCAAGGTGGCCAGCATGCCAATCGCGTTGAGATCGGCCACGGCGCGAAAAGCATCTTCGATAGTTTCGCCGGCCACGAAGCGCCGAGCGGTGCGCCTTGCAAAACCGAAACGCATCACCAGGCGGCGCGCCCAGGCAGCCTGTGAAAGGTAAACTAAAAACGCTCGCATCATATAGGAAGAGCTCCGTTGTTTACGCTCGCGGGGCTGGATCAGGATTCATGGAACCCTAATACGCCGCGATTCTAGCATGGAAATCGCGGATGATATACTCGCGCGGCTTCGAATGGTGTACCGCGTTCGCTCACGATCCTCATTTTTGCGCTGGATGTCCAGCGTGCTGCTTATCACCACAGTCATACTGGTTATCCTGCAGCTCATCGTCTACAGCCGCAACCGGGCCAACTTCCCCAGTGGATTGGTAATCGCCGACGTACCGGTTGGCGGCGTCAACCGCCAGGAAGCCGCCGAACGCCTGTTGGAAGTGTACAGCTTACCAGTTGAGCTGCGCTACGGCGAGTCGATCATCCATCTTGATCCGGGGAAAGTCGAGTTCGACTTGAACCTGGAGGGCATGATCGCCGCGGGAGATTTGCAGCGCACCGGCTCGTCGTTCTGGGGAGGTTTCTGGAACTATCTGTGGGGTGGGACAGTAAACCCACAAGAAGTACCGCTGGATGCGACTTACTCCGAAGATTTGCTGCGCGTCTATCTTCGAGACGATATCGCTTCCCGCTACGACAAGCCACCCACCGCAGCCCAGCCCGTAGCCGGCACAACGGATTTTTCTCCCGGCGAGCCCGGCACTGTCTTAAATATCGAAGAGGCCGTCCGGGATATAGAGTCCGCTTTGTTCTCTCCAGTAAGGCGGACGGTCACCCTCTCACTAGAAGAGAGCGCTGGGGCGCGACCTAGCCTCGCCAACTTACGGGTGCAACTGCAGCAGATCATTGACGTTTCCGGTTTTGATGGCCTGGCCGACATCTATTTCCAAGACCTGGCCAATGGGCAGGAATTGCATTTCATCTACCAGCTGGGCAGCAACCTGCCGACGGAACCTGATGTAAGTTTTACGGCCGCCAGCACGATCAAAATCCCTATCTTAATATCGATCTTCAGCCGGCTCGATGAGCAACCCAATGAAGCCACGCGCGAACTACTTAGCGAAATGATCATCCAATCCTTCAACGAACCGGCAGACTTGTTGATGGAAGCCATCATCGACGCCGATCGCGCCCCACTGATGATCACCGATGACCTTCGTAAATTGGGCATCCAAAACACTTTCCTGGCAGGACAGTTCTATCGCGGCGCGCCGCTATTAGCAAATATCCAGACTCCATCGCGAGATCGTGGCGACGTGTTCACTGACCCGGACGTGTACAACATCGCCACCCCATCTGATCTGGGGATGCTATTGGCCGACCTGTATCAATGCGCGGACACAGGCGGCGGCGCGCTGGTGGCGGTATTCCAGGAAGACATCACCCAGGCCGAGTGCCAGGACATGATCAACCTGTTGAGTTTGAACAAGATCGGCGTTCTGTTGGAAGCCGGCGTGCCCGAAGGCACGCGCGTGGCTCACAAGCATGGTTGGGTGACCAATTTCACTACCGGTGTGATCAACACCATGGGCGATGCTGGAATTATCTTCACCCCTACCGGAGATTACGCGCTGGTGATTTTCCTCTATCAGCCGGTGCAACTCATTTATGATCCGGCGGCGGAGTTATTTTCCAATCTTGGTGAAGCCATTTACAACTACTACACCCTGCCTGACCGCGATTTTTGATCGATTTTTTCATCCATAAACGCAGAAAACTTTGCGACAAAGTGCTCGGCGTTAAATCGCTCGGCATTTTTCGTAATTGCATCAACACTGAATTTGCCTTTCACCCTTTCAAACTGCTCCACCGTTTCAACGATCGCTTCCTCCTTTTGATCAGTAAAAAGCAAACCCGTAACTCCCTCCATCACGCTTTCCGTCAAACCACCGCGCCCAAAAGCGATGACAGGGCATCCGGCGGCCTGGGCTTCCACGGCAGCGATGCCGAAATCCTCCTCGGCGGCGTAAACAAAAGCCTTTGCTTCTGACATTACCTTAATCAACTGCTCCTCAGTTCGAAACGGCAGGATCTTCACGCTTGGGCCGGCGAGCTTCTGGATCTGCCTACGTTCCGGGCCATCTCCCACAATGACGATCGGCAAGGCCAATTTGTTGAATGCCTTCACGATCAGGTCAACTCGCTTATAGGGGACGAAGCGGCAAACCGTCAGGTAATAATCACCGCGACTTGAAGCGGGCTGGAACTTTTTCACGTGAACAGGCGGGTGGATTATTGTGGATTCGCGATGGAACGCCTCTTTGACTTTGTTTGCCGTCCACTGTGAGTTAGCAACCAGATAATCAGCCCTTTGCGCCGCTTTTCGATCCCAGGTTCGCAAATAAGCGAGCAGCATTTTGATGAAGATCGAACCGTAGCCAGGATGCGCAACATGATCACGGTACTGATGCCACGCGTAGCGCATAGGCGAATGGATATAACTGACATGCAGCTGATCGGGGCGCGTTCGAACGCCGTGGGCAAAGGCCGCGCTGCTGGAGATGAGCACGTCGAATTCATGGAGGCGAAGGCGATCGATTATCAGCGGCATGATCGGTATGTAAATGCGATGGTGATCAGCGGCACCGGGAAACTTGCCGATGATTGAGCTGCGGACCTCGTGCCGCCCAATAGGCGTCGAAGCGAATAATTCTGGCTTGTAGATCAGAGTGTAAATCGGGGCGGCCGGGTACATGCCGGCGAGTTCCTCCAGTACCCGTTCCGCGCCGCCGCGAACATTGAGCCGGTCGTGAATCAATGCAATTCTTGGTCTGGAAGTCATGTTCAATGGCTTCGGATTATCCTATGATATAGTCTTTCACGTCCGTCTAAGCTGAAAACTGTATTCTAGGCAGAGCGATTCGCCAAAATGAAACGCAAGCTTGTAGCGTTGCTGCCCAATCTAAGCCGGGGAGCTTTTTTTGTCACGGTTGTCTTAATCCCGTTTCGCCTTAGATACGTTTTACTATCCCGACCGGTTCTGCCACTTTGGGCTGATTACACGGACATCTTGCTATACGCGAGTGACGTAACACTTTTACTTACACTCGCTTTCTGGTTTTTACACCACTATCTAAAACCGGCGCCAATTCAAACCGGACCGGCGTTTTTGACCGTTCCAATGGTCGGGCTTGCTCTTGTTGCCCTAGGAACTTCAACTTCCTCAATCGACCCGGTGTTTTCTTTTTACCAATCCGTCCGCCTGGTGATGTTGATCGGCCTTTATCTTTATGTGCTCAATCACGTCAAGTCGCTGAGGCAACTAATAGCACCACTAAGTGTGATGGCAGGGATTCAAGCAACAGTGGCGATTATCCAGTCTTTGACTCAGCATTCCATTGGCCTACAATGGCTTGGCGAGTACGAACTTGACCCGGCATGGAGCGGAGTCAGTATTGTTTGGGCAAACTCCGTGCGTTCATTAAGGTCCTACGGTCTAGCCGCTCACCCTAACATCTTAGGGGGCGTACTCACTTTTTCGGGTCTGTTGCTCCTTGCCTGGCATTTGAATGCCAAAACATCCATCGAGGTTATACCGTTCGCAACATTAGCAATAGCCGTAATAGCTACATTCTTAACGTTCTCGAGGTCATCGTGGTTGGGGTCTGCAGTTGGTGTGGGTTTTATTGCATACCAAGGATATATAAGGGCCAACAAATCGCCGTCTTTGAAGGACATAGCGCTCCTTGGTGCCCTTTTGCTTCTTTTAATCCCATTTGTCTGGACTAACAAGGAACTGGTTGGCTTACGATTAGGTGAGCGGATTGCCTTCCAGGAAATCGAACCCGAGCTGGGATCAATGGGAGAACGACGCGTCTTAATCTCCGCTGCCAACACGGTTTTCGAAGAAAACGCGATCCTGGGTATTGGCATCGGCGCAGCGCCACGGGCATTCATGCAGGCGTTTCCCAGTTTTCCCGTAAATTATGCGCCGCCTCACAATGTTATTTTGAATGCAGCCCTGGAAACTGGATTAGTTGGCGGGTTGCTTTACCTTATTCTCCTTATTGCTCCCTGGGTTGCTTTGTATCTTAATCGCAAAGGGGGGTTCTCTAATGAACTGCTTGCCTCCTCTGCAGTTCTTTTGGCAATTGCGGCCGTCGGCTTTTTCGACTGCTATCCCTGGTGCTCCTGGACAGGGCAACTTTGGCAGTACCTTACTTGGGGAGTATGGGCGGGCGCTTTTGTCCAATTGAAGGCCAGGCAAAATACATGAACATCCTTTTTATTCCCCTGGCGCTTGTTTATTTTTTAGTCACAGGGATGCTATTTCTCTACGGAATCAACTTTATTTACATGACCTATCTTGCGCTGCGCTACGGACCACCTGACGAAAAGGCTCATGGCGTCTTATCACCCTGGCCCAAGGTGACGGTGCAGTTGCCCATTTACAACGAAATGTACGTAGCGAAGCGGTTAGTTGAAGCCGCCGCCAATCTGGATTATCCGGTGGACTCGTTGGAAATCCAAGTCCTGGACGATTCGACGGATGAGACCAACGGGATCATCAGGCAAGCGGTAAGAGCCGCCAAAAAACGCGGAATTGACATCAAGCATCTTCACCGCAAGGACCGGGATGGTTACAAGGCAGGAGCCTTGCGCGATGGGTTCGCTAGAGCCAAAGGAGAGTTCATCGCCATCTTCGATGCTGATTTCCTACCGCCGCGTAATTTCTTGAAGCAAACCCTGCCGCATTTCAGCAACCCCCAAACAGCATTCGTTCAGACCCGCTGGGGGCATCTAAATCGAGACTTTTCATTTTTGACCCTGCTACAGTCTCTGGCCATCGATGCGCATTTCATGGTGGAGCAGCTTGCCCGCAGCCGGAGGGGTTACTGGTTCAACTTCAACGGTACCGCCGGCATCTGGAGAAGGCAGGCGATCGAAGACGCCGGCGGCTGGAAGGCTGACACCCTGACCGAAGACCTGGATTTATCCTACCGGGCATTCCTGAGAGGCTGGAAAGCCATTTTCCTGAGCAGCGTCGAAACCCCTGCCGAGCTACCGATCACATTCAACGGATTCCGGCGACAACAGCACCGCTGGGCGCGCGGCAGCCTGGAATGTGCCATCAAGCTGCTACCGAAGGTCTGGGCGAGCGATGCTCCTTTGAAGACGAAGGTCGAGGCAACATTCCATCTGACGGGGTATGGCGTTCATTTACTCCTGCTGGCTTACAGCCTCATCTATCCACTGGTGACCATTTTTTCGCAAGCGGCGCCTGGTCTCATTTCACTTTTCGGGCTGGCCTACGTATTTAGTTTGACCGCCCTGGCCCCTACGCTTCTCTTCATCGCAGGTCAATACCAGTTGAAGAAAAAGTGGAGCAGCTACCTCCCCTTGCTCCTGGTTGTATCCGGGTTTGGAGCCGGCATGATGTTGAACACCTTTCGGGCTGCCGTTGAGGTCATCAGGGGTCGCCCCGGCGAGTTTCGACGGACACCTAAGTTCGGCGTAGAAAAGCGCACGTCTCCCTGGGCAAAGAAGAAATATCATCTGGGTCTTGACCCGATCGTTTTCTGGGAGTTGCTCTTAGCCGCCATCAATGCATACACGATGGCCCTCGGTATCCAGGCGGGTTATTGGCTGATTTCCTTTTATGCGGCTTTGTTTGCTTTTGGGTTCGCTTTCACTTCCATATACACTATTCACCAAACGGTGATGATCAACCGCATCCAAAACCTCAGGGGGGCCGAGCTGCCGGTGCATAACTAATCCATGGTTTCCCAGTTACCGAAGACCTTACGGCTGCCATTTTCCGAGCTCAAGGAATACGACCTCGAGACGGCGATCCTCTGCACACTGGCTTACTCCGATGTTTTTGATTTCCCCCTTACGGCCAAAGAGGTTCACAGGTATTTGATCGGCTACAAAGCAACACCTGACGAAGTAAAAGCTGAACTGTTTTCCATGCAGGCCCGAACCGTGATCCTAAGCCAGGAGGATCTCTTCGCCTTACCAGGCAGGGAACTTAACTTTTCTAACAGGCAAAAGCGGTTTTCATATTCATCTATGTTGTGGCGCGAATCAGATCGCTACGGAACGTGGATCTCGCGGCTGCCCTTCATCCGCATGGTCGCCGCCACGGGGGCGCTGGTTTCGAATAATGTTGACACCGGGGCAGATCTGGACTATTTCGTTATCACCAACCCTGGGTGGCTGTGGACGGTGCGGGCCATGATCCTGGCGATGGATAGGATCGCTTCCCGAACGGGGAGGCGGGCACACCTATGCCCTAACTACATCATTACGACCACGAGCCTGGAACTGCCGGATCAGGATCTCTTTACCGCCCAAGAGATGGCGCGCATGGTACCGATATCCGGTTTGGGTATGTATCGAAGGTTTCGCCACAAAAACAAGTGGACAGATGTGTTTCTCCCCAACGCGCAGAACGACCCTTGGGCCCTAGCCAGCAAAAACATGGAAAACCAATCCAAAGCCACCGCGGAATTTTTCTTTAACAACCCAATTTCCAGGCGCATAGAAAAATGGGAAATGAAAAGGAAGATTCGAAAGTTATCGGATATGGCAAAAGGCAACCACGAAACCCGTTTTTCTGCCGACCTGTGCAAGGGCCATTTTGATAGCCATAAGCACCACACCTTGCAGGCTTTTGAGCGCAGGATCCAGGATCTTGGACTAGTGCTGTGAGCGAAGTTCTTTTCGGTCAGTCATATTATCTGCGTTTCGACCCCAAACTATGGGATGCGATGCAGCCGTACCCGCCGTTGGGAACAATGATCGCAGCCAGTTATCTGCGGAGGCGAGGATTCGAGGTCGCGCTGTTCGACGCTATTCTGGCCGAATCAGAAGAAGCATGGGCTCAAGCGCTGGACCGCGAACGACCGAAATATGCCGTGCTTTATGAGGATAACTTCAATTACCTATCCAAGATGTGCTTGTTGCGCATGCGCGAGGCTGCCTACAAAATGCTCGCCATGGCGAAAGGGCGCGGATGCAAAGTGGTGGTCTGCGGCTCGGATGCCAGCGACCACATCGGCGAGTACCTTTCTAAGGGCGCGGATTATGTCCTAATTGGAGAAGGGGAATATACGCTTGGCGAGTTGATGGATCGGTTGTCGGGCAGGACCAATACCCCGTTAGAGACTATTATGGGGCTTGCCCACATTAAAGACGGGAAGCCAGTTGCCAATCCGCGGCGGCCCGACATCCAAGCAGTCGATGAGCTCCCGTTCCCAGCCTGGGATCTGGTCGATGTCGAGCGCTATAGACAAATATGGCTGGACAGACACGGCTACTACTCGATGAACATGGTCACCACGCGCGGCTGCCCCTTTCACTGCAACTGGTGCGCAAAGCCGATTTGGGGCCAGCGCTATAACGCCCGGAGCCCTGAGAATGTCGTCGCCGAAATGAAATGGCTGAAAGAAACGCACCAACCTGACCATATTTGGTTTGCCGATGACATCCTGGGACTGAGACCAGGCTGGCTGAAGCGGTTCGCTGAATGCGTAGAGATCGAAGATGCCAGCATTCCGTTCAAATGCCTGAACCGCGCCGATCTGCTCTTACGCGAGGGTGAGATAGGGGCGCTGAAGCGCGCCGGCTGCCAGATCGCCTGGATCGGCGCCGAATCCGGGTCCCAGAAGATCCTGGATGCGATGGAGAAAGGCACCGAGATCGAGCAAATTCACGAAGCGACAAAGCGCCTGCATAACGCCGGCATCCAGGTGGGTTTCTTCCTGCAATTCGGCTACCCGGGAGAAACATTGGAGGATATTGAAAGCACTTTGCAAATGGTTCGGGACTGCGAACCTGACGATATCGGCATGTCCGTTTCCTATCCCTTGCCTGGCACCAAATTCCATGCCATGGTTCGCGATCAAATGGGCGCCAAACAAAACTGGACCGATTCGAGCGACCTGGCCATGATGTACAACGGGCCTTTCGCCACCGATTTTTATAGACAGCTGCACATCGTGCTGCACAAAGAATTCCGTATGCGCAAAACAAGCAGGCAGCTTTTGGCGGGCAAGAAAGTGAGTTTGCGGAGACTGCTGGGATTGCCCTACGCGGCCGTCACTCTTCCCTTCGCTCGCCGCCAACTGATAGAGTACTCCCGGCTCCCACATCGCGGCATCCAGACACTGCCAATGGTAGCGGATCCGGCAGCCGCAGCCCGGCCAACGCAACAAAATTAGCCCAGAGTGAAAACGAGAAGGCTTTTCTCGCGCCAAATCGATGCCTTCGTTCTGTATTCGATTCTTCTCTTCGGTGGATTTGCCATACTTATCGCGCTCGCGGATAGGGCGCCGCTGGAACTGGAAACAGTGTCCCATGATGTTTTGATCAGCGAGCGATTTGTCTATTACTGGCAAGGTGTGGTCTTCCGCTTCTTTCCAGGCCCGTATGTATATCGCGTTCTCGTTCCCTATTTGGTATGGGGGATTAACCGGCTCACGTCAGCTGACCTCATAGTTATCGATCTAGTGCTCAAGACCTTGTTGATCTTTGTCTCACAACTTACACTGTTCGGCTACCTTTCCAATTTTTTCAGTAAACTACCGTCATTGCTCGGAGTATTTATTTTCGATGCCGTACTGGGCTTTTTGCTGGCATTCATCAAAGGCCCGTCGATCATTGAAACCATCGACTTACTGAATTTCGCTATTCTCACCATTGGTCTTTTTGCGATCTACAAAAAGAATTTGCTGCTCCTGGGAGCAGTCCTCACACTGGGTTTATTGAATCGAGAAACACCTTTAATTCTGCTGCCGATCTATTTCCTTTATGAACGTATCCAAAATAGAAGGATTGGACCCGTGCTCCTTATGACGTTTATTGCCGTGGCAACTTATTTCCTACCGCGCCTGCTCATTCCTGTGTCCGGCGAGGCTGCCTGGCTTGGCCCGAATGAATTGCTCTCCAACCTTCCTCTTCCCGGCAACGGAAGCGCTCGTGAAGCTTTGGTCGCAAACTTGCGTCTGGCGATCTTGATCACGCCGCTGCTTTTTATCGGTCTTCATCGATTCAAGGAACAGCCGAAGTTCCTGAAGATTGCAGCCTACATGATCCCCGTGCTCGTTGCAATTCACTACGTAACAGGGCGAATTATCGAAACCCGCCTATGGATGCCAGTCTTTCCTTTGTTAATTCCCCTATGCATTCATAATATTTCCAGGGGCGCTAAAACCCAGGAAAAACGGACGAAGCATTAGGCGGGTCCAAATGGCACTCCACACCCTTCGACGCGTGCAGGCGTCCGTCGTAATTTGCCACTACAATGATCGAATCGAATGGGCAAATATTCGCCGTGCTCCAATCCGCGGTTTGGACGAACGTGTTTTCTAGAGTCACGGAAAGGCAACCTTCGCTGTCGCGTTTCCAAATCTCCACGGGCAAGGGGCGCGCCAGACTGCCGGGAATGCCGATGATTTCACGATTGAGGTAGCTATCGAATGTCTCGACTGGATTGGCAATTCGCCAATTGGGATTCTCCGTGGCATAGATGGTCACATATAACCTTGAAACATCCAATTCGGCGCTACTGCATACCTTTAAATCCAGGCGGCCAGCTGGTCCAAATTCAGTTATATTCGTAGTAGAGATCGAAAAATCTTCCGATGTATATGTTTGGCAGCCAACCAGGAGCAGAACACAAAACAAAACGACTGGCAAACTTTTCATCAATAGGTATTTTACATAACTTCGCCTAAAACTTTAATGAAAAATCCAAGGTCAATAGACCAGCAAATCGCCGATGTTGCCGAGGCCTTTACGCGCCAATCGGTTGCTTACGATGAGTACGAGGTCGACAACGAGAACCTGAAGCGCGTCCGCGAGGAGATCCATGCGCATTTCTTAGGCTTGATTAAGCCTGGAGACAAGATCCTTGAGGTCAATGCCGGCACCGGCACGGATGCAGTCCACTTCGCCCAGCAGAGATTTCGGGTCCATGCGACCGACGTTGCCGAGGGCATGGTGCGCGAGATCCAAAAAAAGGCAAGGCAGAAGGACTTGGAAGGCTTGATAACCACTCAGGTCGCTTCGTTCACCTACCTTACTCCGGTAACCGGCGGTCCATACAGGGCTTGTTTTTCGAATATCGGCGGCTTGAATTGCATACCCGATTTGAAGGCGTTCGCCCAGCAGCTTCCATTGGTTTTGGATCCCGGTGGCATTGTGACGATTGTAGTGATGCCGCGCCTCTGCCCCTGGGAATGGCTGGAGATTTTTCGAGGCAGGTTTTCGGTGGCCACGCGCCGCTGGAGCAAGGGGGGTGCCGTCGTCAGTCCCAAAGGCGTCCCGTACCGAATTTACTATCACACCGCCAGCCATGTCGTTTCCTCCTTTCGGCCGCGTTTCCGGCTGATCAACCAGCAAAGCCTGTCGTTGTTTGCACCGCCGATGGATCGCAAGCAATTCTCCGGACGATACCCCCGCGTCTACAAATTTCTGGTAACCCTGGATAACCTGGTGACAAAGGCGTATCCATTCAACCAATTAGGCGATTTTTTAGTCTACTCGTTCCGTTATGAGCCCTGATCCTGGCGCAGGTTACATCGCAGAGCCGACGTTTACAGAAAATTCCATAGCCCGGACATCTCGTCTGGGCAGGAACGCGCTCTGGCTGCTACTGGGGCGAATCGCCAACCACCTGATCCTGATCCTGGTCACTATCTTGATCGCGCGAGGTATGGGTGACGTCGTCCTGGGGCAGTATGCATTTGTAACCTCCTTACTGTTTTTGTTTAACGGTATCTCAACCTTAGGCACGGATACTCTGCTGGTGCGCGAAATTGCAGCACGAAACAATTTCTCCGTCTTTTGGCCGTCTCTAACCATTCAACTGGGCATTTCGCTTCTCATTATTATTTTGGTGTACTGGTTTGGACCATTGTTTCAGTCACAAAGCGCCGATGGCGCCCTCGCGCTGAAAATCTACACGTGGTCGCTCTTCCCACTCGCCATTTTCACTGTAGTTGGCGCGGCACTGCGAGGCAAAGAGGAGATGGGCACATACAGCCTCATCTCAACTTCGTATGCCTTGCTGCAATTGATTGCGGTCGCCTTTCTGGTTTCGCGCAATGCCGGAATTGTGGGAATGGTGGCTGTTCTCCTCGGCATGAACTTGCTCGGCGCAATCGTTGCGGTTGTCGCCGCTATGACCAGGCTGCCATCATTGCGCGCCTTTTGGGAAATAAGGAGCCTTTCGATCCCAAGAGTACTTCGCGCCGGCGCAGCCATTGCCCTGTTTGGCATTCTGGCAACTGCGTACCAGCGGACCAGCTTGTACTTTGTGGGCTTCTTGCAGGATGCGGCATCCACCGGCTCGTTCGCGGCTGCCGCACGCATTGTAGAAGCGCCGAAATTCATACATGTAGCAGTGCTGAGCGCCCTGCTCCCGTCCATGTCCGCAACGTTTTCAAAGCCGAACATGGCTACTGCCGACAATAGGGCTGTGCGAACATATCGCATTTCATTAATTGGCTTAATTTTGTTTTCCACTGTCAGTTCAATGCTCATTTACGGCTTTGCCGATCCCCTTATTCGAATGCTTTTTGGCTATCAATTTACTCCAGCCGTTTTGCCTCTAAAAATTATTGCCTGGGCTCTAGTTCCCTTTGCGGTGAGCCAATATTTTGCCGTCCGTTTGCTGGCGGAAAAGAGAGAGAAACAAGTGATAATGGCTCTGGCTATTGGTATTGCTGCACTTTCTTTGCTCTGCTTCTTTTCGATCCCAATGTTTGGCATTACCGGTGCATCCTGGTCGGCATTGATCGCGGAAATAATCCTTGCGATAACTGTAGTCGGCTTTGCATTCGCCTCAAAGTAACCTATGCCATTACCCAACTTCCCTAATAAACATCGAGGCACCGTCTTGTTGACGGCCGAAGATGTGATCGCCCATCAGCGCAAATACGGGCATTTGAAAGAACCGCCGGAAATCGATGCGGGCATCATCTGCCTGAAGGCGGGATTGCCCGAAAGGATGAAACGGAAATTTCCGATCCGCAGGGCCGGCCACTACCTAGGCGACCTGTATCTGCTGAAGGGTCGAATCACAAAGATCGCAGTCTTGGCGAATTTTGGTTTCGGCGCGCCAGTGGTTGCTTCTCTCGCGGAAGAGCTGATCGCCCTTGGCGCCAAGCAGATCGTTTCAATCTCGCATGCAGGAAGTCTGCAGCAGGGGCTGAAATCCGGGAACCTTATCGTGTGCGATGAGGCGATTCGAGATGAGGGAACTTCGCATCATTACCTACCCCCGGATAAATCGGTCAAGAATGACTCTATGCTGAGTCTCCAAGTCCTCGAAAGGCTGGGCAAGGCGGCCACCAAAGGACCTGTTTGGTCAACCGACGCACCATTTCGAGAAACGCGTGAAGAAGTTGCCCAATATCAAAAAGAAGGGGTGCTCGCCGTTGATATGGAGGCGGCCGCCTTGATGGCCGTTGGCCAGGTTCGCGGTGTCGCAACGGCAATCATACTGGTGGTTGGCGACGACCTATCTCAATTCGAGTGGAAACCGCCAACCGATATGGAAGCCATCGAAGAAGCCTTTGAGATGGGATACTCGGCCGCAATTTCCGTACTGGATCAACCTACTACCTAGTTTTTCCCACCTGCTTTTTCAACAAGCGTAACTCACACAGAAAAAGGCCAATTGTTTGGCTTCTTCCAATACTAACCTGGGTCCGTCCTTTTCAGTCAATCTCCAAAACTGCCTCGCCATCGATGGCACTGGCTTTCATATCTTGCAGCGCCCGGTTAGCATCCGCCAACGGATACCCGGTTACCGCCGGCTTGATGGGAATCTCGGCAGCCAGCTTCAAGAAGTCCACACCATCCTGATACGTGGCGTTGGCCACTGAGCGCAAGGTCCTTTCGCCGTAAAGCAGGCGATATGGCATCTGCGGGATGTCGCTCATGTGGATGGCGTTCAGCGCCAGGGTTCCACCCGGGCGCAGCTTCTCCAGCGCAAGCGGCACGATCCAGCCGGCGGGCGCAAAGATGATGCCGCGGTCGATGAGCTTGGGCGGTCTTTCTTCGGCGCCGCCAACCCAAGCGGCGCCCAGATATTCGGCGTGGCGCTGATGACGATCGGAGCGGGTGAAGACGTAAACCTCGCAACCCCAATGGCGGGCCACCTGGATGGCGAGGTGGCCGGCGGCCCCGAAACCAAATAGTCCCAGGCGCTCCCCAGGCTGCAGGTCGGAAAGTCTTATCGACCGAAAGCCAACGATGCCCGCGCAAAGCAAAGGCGTGGCGTCCTGGTCGCTGATGGATTCAGGGATCGGCAGGACGTAGTTGGCCTCTGCAAGCAGATACTCGGCATAGCCGCCATCCACATGGAAGCCGGTGAAGCGGGCTTGCTCGCAAAGATTCTCAAGGCCGGAGCGGCAATAAAAGCAGACACCGCAAGCCGAGTGCAGCCAGGGAACGCCGACACGAAAACCGATCCCCACCCCAACCCTCCCCCTTGGAAAGGGGGAGGGAGTCTGATCCTCACCAATGGCATCAATGACGCCGACAACCTGGTGGCCGGGGGTGACGGGAAGGTGCGGAGGATGGATATCGCCTTCGGCGATGTGAAGGTCGGTGTGGCATACGCCGCAGTAGGAGACTTTGATGCGCACCTGGCCTCGGCCGGGCTGCGGAATCGGACAATCTTCCAGGGCCAGCGGGCTTTGGTCAATCTTGACAGGCGTGTACAGCCGTTGGCAACGCATAAACCCGTAGGAGTATACAGCCAGCAAAAGCATTTTTACTCAACTGTGTATAATTCCGTTACACGCGCCTGTAGCTCAATGGACAGAGCACTTGACTTCGGATCAAGGGGTTGCGGGTTCGACTCCTGCCAGGCGCGCTATCGAGGGCGTTTGAAGCTCTCTCCCTAATCGATGGGGTAAACGCCCTCGATTCGGAGTTTGCGCTCTGCTTCGCATAGCTGCAAACTCCAGCCCACTTTTCCAAGAGTTTAGAGTTTCGTGCTCGGCGGTAGCCGAAACATGCGGCTTTTGGCATGTAAGAAACATCCAACGCGAGGGGCAAAACCCTCTTGTTTGAGAAACAAGCCTAAACGCCCCCTCGCAAGGGTTAGACTCCTGCTAGGCGCGCTATCGAGGGCGTTTGAGGCTCCATCTCCTGTCGATGGAGATTGAACGCCCTCGATTCGGAGTTTGCGCTCTGCTTTGCATTAGCTACAAACTCCAGCCAACTTTTCTATGAGCTAGAGTTGCGTACCAGGCGGATCCGGGTAGCAACTCCAACGCGAGGGGCGAAAGCTTCCTGGTTGACAAACCAGCCACAACGCAGCTCGCAAGGGTTCGACTCCTGCCAGGCCTGCTGAACCCTCAAGACCAAAAGATTGTTTTTCTGAAAACAAAAAGCCGCCAAATGGCGGCTTTTTTTCGAGTGCGGGAAAATCCGAAGCCTTACGGTGACCAGGTCGGGTTATAGTCCTGGGCAGGGTCCCCGGTCAGCCGGGTCGCGTTGCTGCCATCGGCGTTCATCACGTAGATCTCCCAGTTACCATCGCGGTAAGAGGCGAAGGCGATGCGGGAGCCGTCGCGCGACCAGGCTGGACCGCTGTTGGCCGACTCGCTGGTCAGGGTGGTTTGGCCGCTGCCGTCTGCATTCATCACCACGATTTGCTGATCGGGCCAAGACCCGCGCGCGAACACAATCTGCGTGCCATCCGGAGACCATGAGGGGGCATCATCGTCAAGGAGATCGTTGGTGAGCTGCGTCACTCCTGTACCATCCGCATTCATGACATAGATGTCTCGATTGCCTGCGAGATCCGAGGTAAAGACGATCCTGCCGTCCGGCCCCCAGGACAGCCAATCATTGTCTGAGGGGTCGTCCGTGAGGCGAGTCTGCTGGCTGCCGTCCGCGTTCATTACATAGACTTCATAGTTTCCGTCACGATCGGAGGCAAAGGCGATCCTTGTGCCGTCTGATGACCACTCCGGGGATGTGTCGATTCCGGGCGAGTCCGTCAGGCGCGTCGGGTTACTGCCATCGGCATCCATCACGTAGATTTCGTAATCGCCATCGCGGTCCGAGGCGAACAGGATCCTTGCGCCATCCGGCGACCACTCCGGCGCAAAGTCGCCGAGGGGATCGGCGAGACGCACGAGTTCACTGCCGTCAGGATTCATCTGGAAAATCGCATTGTTCCCATCGCGCTTCGAGTCGAACAAGATTGTCTCTGGGCCAGCCGGCGTGGGCGTGGCTGGGCTGAGTGTTTCCTCCGCCGGCGTAGCTGCATCATCGGGCGGCTCCTGAAATGCACTGGTTGGTTCGGGTTGGTCGGTTGTTGTCACGGGTGCACAGGCGGCCATTATGAGCGTGAGTGTCAACACACGCGGGAAGAACCTTTTCATAAGCGAGTCTTCTTGGCTAATCCACATTTTCCTTTAGATTTTACGACGATTGGGGCCCGACAGCACCTGGAACACAGCAGAACAGGTTTCAGTAGGAGGCTGCCAGGTTAATTATCAAAAGTCGCCTCGCGGCGACTTTTTCAGGTAGCGGGGGCAGGACTCGAACCTGCGACCTTCGGGTTATGAGCCCGACGAGCTGCCACTGCTCCACCCCGCGGCGAACAAGGATAGTACCATGCCCGAGCAAGCAGCGTCAAGGCGAGTCGGAAAACAGCCACGTCATCCACGTGTTCCAATTACTGGAAGGCGTGGGAGTGGCCTGCGTAGATCCCTCGGGTTGCGGGGTGGTGCCCTGCGGCGCAAGCGGGATGACGGGGAAATCGCCTTCCCCGGCCCAGCGGGCGTCTTGCCGCGCCCATTCCTCAACGGCGACCTGGGATGTCGCATAAGCGATCTCGTCCTCTAGATAAGCTTGTGTGGCAGCCAATTCGGTGAGGCGGGCTTGTTCGCGCTCAAGCTGGCTGTTCAAGCGCAAATATTCTGCAATCCGTTGGCTGAAGGCAAAGAGGATAAGCAGCAATATGAAAACGCCAATGACTATGGGGAATCGTTTAATAAATAAAGCCAGGCGGGTCACAGACAAAGTCTACCTTGTGGAAATATAGGGTGCAAGTAAAGGGCCATGGGAAGTACACAAGCAAACAAGGCGTATCACTTGTGTACTTGTTTCCTTGTGTACTTGATTACTTTGCGATTGGCAGCGTAAACGAAAACGTGCTGCCTTTACCGAGGCCTTCGCTGGTAACCCAAAGGCGGCCGCCGTGTGCTTCGACAAGGCGCTTGGCAATGGTCAATCCGATGCCGCTGCCGCCACCTGAGCGCGAACGTGATTTGTCCACGCGATAGAAACGATTGAAGATCAGAGGTAGATGCTCGGCGGCGATGCCCATACCGTTGTCGGTAACTTCAACGCGCACTTCGCCATCAGCGCGAGCGGCGGATACCTGGACGCGGCCACCGGCGGGCGTGTATTGCATTGCATTGCCGAGCAGGTTAAGCAGGATTTGCATCAGGCGGTCTTCATCCGCCAGGACATCGGGAAAATTTGGCGAGATTTCAAATCTCAGCGCTACGCCCTTTTCCTCAAACTGCCCTCCTAATTGTTTGCTCAGCGCCCGTTCCAAACCAGACAGTGAAAGTGGACGTGGATGGACAGCAAAACCCTCTGCTTCGACGCTACTTAGTTCCTGGAGATCGGCGACCAGGCGCTGCATACGATCCGCTTCCTTGCGGATCTGCTGAAAGGATTCATTATTTGCCGGCAGTACGCCATCCATCAACCCTTCCGAATAGCCCTTGATAGCGGTGAGCGGAGTGCGCAACTCGTGAGAGACGTCGGCAATCAACTCGCGGCGCAGGTTTTCTGCCAGCTCCAGTTGGGATGCCATTTGATTGAAGCTCAACGCTAATTGCGCCAACTCATCAGCAGAGCGTTCATCGCTTGCCAGTGAAACCCGTTTTTCATAGCGCCCCTCAGCAATTTCGCGGCTGGCAAGCATCATCTCCCGAACCGGCGACACCACCTGGCGGGTCAGCCAAACGCTGAGAGCGACAGCCACTAGTACAGCTGCACCTGCTGCCCACAATAATGCGTCATCCACAGCGGCCCGTGTGTTTCGCACCACCTCGCTATCGGGGCCCATGCCACTACCCATCATTCCCATCCCCATGTCCATGTTGCCCATGTGGCGATTCAGTGCCGGTGGTATAGCAAGATTAACTACAACCGCCAATATCGCAAATGTGACTAGGATGATCAGCAAATAAGTAACCAAAAGCTTGGTGCCGAATCTGGGGAATAGCCTACTTAGCCAATTCATTTAGCAGCCTCATCGAAGCGGTAGCCGACCCCTCGCACTGTTTGGATGAATGGCCTTTTTCCAAGTTTTCGACGCAGGTGCCCCAGGTGGACATCTACCACACGGAGGTCGCCAAAATATTCGTAGCCCCAGACCTTTTCCAGCAATTGCTCCCTGCTTAGAACCAGGCCGCGGTGCCGGGCCAACACCTTCAGCAGGTCGAATTCGATGGCGGTCAAATTCAAAGGCGTGTCGTCAACAAAAACCTGGCGGCTGCCGACCTCAATACGTAGATGCTTGAAGGTTAACACTTGGCCGCCATCGGAAACAGGTTGCTGTAACCGGCGCAAAGCGGCTTTTATGCGCGCCACCAGTTCACGCGGACTGAACGGCTTGATAAGGTAATCATCGGCTCCAACGGAGAGACCAACAACGCGGTCGGTCTCTTCGGTTTTCGCAGTCAGCATAATGACATAGACATTAGATTCGCGGCGCAAGGCGGTGAGTACCTCGATGCCGTCTTTGACAGGAAGCATGATGTCTAAGACGAGGACATCGGGCTTGAAGGCGCGGGCCTTGGCCAGCGCAGATTCGCCGTCCATGGCGGTCTGCACCTCATACCCTTCAGGACGCAGATATGCTTCCACTAGATTGAGGATTGATTGTTCATCATCGACGACCAGGATCTTTGCTTTGTTCATGAGTGTTGTTGAGAGCAAGTATAGACTCTTTAAATGAACCAGGGGTCAGGGAGGAGAGCACCTGACCCACGGTTCAGACCATCGCGTGAGTTATTGCGCCTGATTGTGGTAGGGGCAGTTCTCCCAGGGTGACTGGCTGTCTTCGCGGACCAAGTTGCGATAAGGCATGTCGTCGAAGTCCATCATGCGACCGCTCCAGCCGCCCATCATACCTCCGTACCCTCCGCCCATCATGCCACCATAGTTTCCACCCATCATGCCGCCCTGCCAGCCATAAGCGCCTTGCATCATCTGCTGGCGGTATGGCATATAGCCATAGTTTGTGGTCAGCCCGGCGGCATCGGCGACGAAGGCGACTGCCAGCAAGCCAACTGCGACTCCGCCTACGATCAATGCTGCTTTGAGATTCTGGTTCATTTTTTCTCCTTGTTTGCTCACGCCGAAAGCCGGCGTGGAGTTTTATTTGCCTAAGAGTAACAAGGAGGTTTGAAGGACCGGCAAAGGAAATGTGAAGATTGTGTGAAGATTGAAAAGAAGAGAGATTGGAGGTTGGAGATTAGATATTGGTAAATTTAGTAATTAGTAATCGGTAATCCGTAA
>DATDRZ010000080.1:0-5789 GCA_035291465.1 Anaerolineales bacterium | reverse complement strand
CAAGGTGGGCGTACTGAATGAAATGGATTGGGTCAACTGTGCCTGCACCGTCTGCGCGGCCGCGGTGAACGCGGCGTTCGGTCCCTCAGTGGCAGTCGCGTTGGACGGCAGGTTACATGCAGAGAGTATCAAAATAATAATGATAAATATTGAAGTGAAGCGGGTCAAATTGGGCATTCTATTCTCCTCGTCTCTGGAACAATTTTACACTAATGCAGACGGACTGATAGTGCCCTTTGTTCCGAACAAAAATCCCTCTCCCACCAGGAGAGGGGTATGTGTGAGGGATTTCGAACCTTACCAAGTCTCAGGCTGTTTCGTGAACCCCGGCCATCCACAATCCTAATTGTTCGCGCGAGGCCTTTTTCGCATCCACCGTTGCCACGATCTGACCGCGATACATCACCGCGATGCGATCGGAAAGCGACATGATCTCATCCAGTTCCGCAGAGATGAGTAACACCCCCACGCCGCGGTCGCGCATTATAACGATTTCCTTGTGGATGTATTCAATCGAGCCAACATCCAGGCCGCGGGTCGGTTGTGACGCGATCACCAGTTTAACCGGGCGGCTCAATTCACGCGCCACGATCACCTTTTGCTGATTCCCTCCGGAGAGTTTTCCGGCGGCAACAAAAGGAGAGGGTGTACGTACGTCGTATTCCTTGATCAGTTTTCGTGCGTTAACATCCACCTGATTCTGCTGGATGACCACGCCTCTGGAAAAACGAGGCTGATAATAATCACACAGAACCAAATTGTCTGCCACAGTATACGAAAGCACCAGTCCATGCCGCTGGCGGTCTTCGGGGATGTGTGCTAACCCTGTTTCGGTGATCGGGCGCGGCGGCTTGCCCGTCAGATCCTTGCCGGCGAGGGTAAAATGTCCGCTTTCAATGTGTCGTAAACCTGTCAGTGCTTCAGCCAGTTCGGTTTGTCCGTTGCCCTGCACACCAGCGATGCCCAACACTTCGCCCGCCCGCACATTGAATGACACGCCACTCACAGTTTCAAGCCCGCGCACATCACGCACGTGCAAATCTTCCACTTTCAAGACTTCTTCAGCAGGTTGAGCGGGTTTCTTTTGCACAGTCAGGATCACTTCACGGCCGACCATCATCGAAGCGAGTTTTGCTTCATTCGTTTCCGTTGGCGCAACCGTCCCGACAACGCGCCCCCCGCGCATGACCGTGATGCGGTCCGCCACTGCAAGTACTTCCTTGAGTTTATGTGTAATGAAGATGATTGAGACGCCTTTGTCGGTCAACTCGTGCATAATGCGGAAAAGATCCTCGGCCTCCTGCGGTGTGAGCACTGCGGTCGGTTCATCGAGGATCAGAATCTTCGCATCGCGATATAACGCCTTGACGATCTCGACGCGCTGTTGAACGCCTACAGGAAGATCCCCGACGGTCGCAAGGGGATCAACATCCAGTCCGTATTGATGCGAGAGGTTCGTCACTTTTTGCGCGACTTCTTTGCGATCCAGTTTGACAAGCGGCATTTCGTTCGGCGCGGCGCGATGATCCGTTTCCGCACCGAGCATGATATTTTCCGTCACGGTGAAAACAGGGATGAGCATGAAGTGTTGATGTACCATGCCGATGCCGTGCTTGATCGCGTCGCGCGACGAGTTGAGTTGCATCTGGTTTCCATCAACAGTCACCTCGCCTGAATCAGGATGGTACAAGCCGTAGAGGACATTCACCAGCGTGGTCTTGCCTGCGCCGTTCTCACCCAGCAAAGCATGGATCTCACCTTTACGCAGATCGAAGTCCACGTGGTCATTCGCCAGAACGCCGGGAAATTTTTTGGTGATGCCTTTGGCTTCGAGGACAATATTATTGTCTGTCATGACGGTCTCACTATTTCTCGTATGGAATGCCATCTGCGGCTGGCGGGATGGTTTTGCCCACAATACCGGTCAGGATGAGCATGGTCAGGATGTAGGGGGCCAGGCCGACTACGTAAGCGTTCTGGAGAAATGCCAATTGCGGCGGGATCAACTCACGGAAGAATTGCAGGTTAATTTGCAAGGCTTGTGCCGCGCCAAAGACGAGCGCAGCTAGCCACGCGCCAATTGGCGACCAGTTGCCAAAGATCATGGCCGCCAGAGCGATAAAGCCGCGCCCGTTGGTCATAAGCGGTTGGAAAGAAGGGACAGACTGGAGCGTGAAGTACGCCCCGCCCAACCCTGCAAGGCAGCCTCCGATGAGAACGTTTGCGTAGCGCATGCGGATCACGTTAATACCAACCGTATCTGCGGCGCGTGGGTGCTCGCCCACGGCGCGTGTGCGCAGGCCCCAGCGCGTATAGAACATGACGTAGTGAGTTACGAACACGAGCACGAGGGCCGCTATCGTAATGGGCTGCTGGTCGAACATGCGCCCGAAGGTGGGGATATCCGCCAGAAGCGGGATGCGGATGCTTGGCAGCACGCCCGGGGCGGATGGCACATTACCCCCAAAAACGCTTCCGCTTCCGAAAAACATCTGGCGATTCAGGAAGCCAGTAATGCCGATCGCCAGAATGTTTATAACCGTGCCGCTGATGATCTGGTCCACTTTGAAAGTGATCGAGAGGGCGGCGTGTAACAGGGCAAACAGGCCACCGGTTAGTACGGCCACGATCACGCCAACGATCACACTGGGCATGAGCGAGAAGTGGAACAATGTATTCATGTAAATGGAAGCCAGCCATCCGAAGAAAGCCGCTCCCAGCATCATGCCCTCTATGCCGATGTTGACCACGCCCGCCCGTTCACAATAGATGCCACACAGCGCACCCAACGTGAGAGGCGTAGCCACTGCGATCGTGGTCGCCAGCATGCTGGTGATTATGACAATCGGGGAGTTCTGCGATTTGCCAATCAGCACAACCGCGCTGAAGAGGATGATGATGACCAAAGCAATGATGCCAAAACGCCGCCAATCCATAATTCCTCCTAGCCGCCCCAGCCGCGAGTCAACACGACGCGATCTTCGCGGGCGCGTACACGGTAGATGTATCGGACAATGACATCTGCCGCTACGAAGAGCAGGATCAATCCTTGAATGACCGAAATGATGTCAATGGGAATCTGGGTCAGGAACTGCATGCGGGTCGCGCCGTTACGCATCGCCGCGAACAGAATGGCGGCAAGTACCACGCCCAGCGGGTGGTTTTTGCCCAGCAGGGCGATGGCAATCGAGTCGAACCCGTAACCAACGGAAAATCCAAGTTCGTGGCGGTAATTCAGGGCGGTAACTTCGATGGCGCCTGCCATTCCCGCCAGCATTCCAGAGAGAGCCATGGATAACACAATCGTGCGCTTGACGTTGATGCCTGCGTATTTGGCTGCATCCGGGTTGGCGCCAGTGGTGCGAATCTCGAATCCAATGGTGGTCTTCCACACCAGCCACCAGATAATGACCGCTACGACCAGCGCCAGGACAAACCCCCAGTGGAATCGCAGACCCTCAAAAGGCGGCTGGAACTGCGCGCTGGCCGCAATCTCCGGAGTTCGGGCGGAGAGGTTTAACGGGTCGGGGTCTCTCATCGGGCCATTGAGAAGGAACGATGTGATGTTGAGGGCGATGTAGTTCATCATGATCGTATTGATGACTTCGTGCCCGCCAGTGTATGCCTTGAGCGCGCCGGGAATCGCGCCCCAAATGGCGCCTGCCAGCATCCCCGCGCCGATCGCGAGTGGAACATGAATAAATGCGGGCAGGTCCGTTGTCAACAGACCGGGCAAGGCATAGCCAACCCAGGCCGCGGCTACCGCGCCGAAGGCCAATTGACCCTCCGCGCCGATGTTGAACAAACCGCCTTTGAAGGCCACCGCCACAGCAAGACCTGCGAAAATATAAGGAGTTGCCCATACCGCTGTTTCGCTCAACGCTTTAAGGGAGCCAAAGGCGCCTCCGAACAGGCCTCTATAAGCATTGAATGGATTACCACCCACAAGTGTGATAATAATTCCACCAACTAAGATGGCCGTCAACACGGCCAAAAGGGGTACCAGCATGGCATCCAGCGCGGCGTGCAGAAAACGCCGTAGTGAGCTCGGTGAGGCTTCGAATGGTTCTGTGGGTTGTCGCATGAAAGGCCTGCCTCAAAATAAAGGGGAAAGAGAAAATTCCCTTTCCCCTTTATTGTTACCACATGTAGTGATGGAGGATTTACTCAGCCGGTTTCACCGGAGGCACGTTGGTCTTGATCGAGCCATCGAGAATGCCTGCCAGGAGTTCTTCCATTTGGGCCTTGATTTCGGCCGAGACCTCGCCATCCAGATCGTGGAACGGGGCATAGCCCGCCGGGCCGAAGAAGAGACCGCCAGGGAAGCTGCCAGCCTTGGCTGCCTTAATGAGTTCGGCAATGGGAGGTGGAAGCGGCTTCATGGCGCTGGAGAGCAGCCGCGACTGTGCCTCGGTCATTGTGAAGTACTGGTCGGCATCCACGCCGATGCCATAGAGGCCGCGTTGCGCCGCCGCAATGACACCGCCGTTACCGGTCTTTCCGCCGATGCCGAAGATCACATCCACACCCTTGTCCATCATCGAGTTGGCGGTCGTCGCGCCCCACTCGGGATCGTCAAAGGTTTTGTCGAAACCGACATCGCTGTGATACACCACGGTCACCTCGGTGGTCGTGCCACTCATTTGGTCAGCATAAGCCGCGCCGGCTTTATAGCCTTCGCCATAGCGCCAAACGGGCGGGACCAAGTCGGTACCAGCCACGCCGCCAAGCTTGTGCGACTTGGACACCCAAGCGCCTAAAGCGCCGACCAGGAAGCCGGACTGATCCTCGTTGTAGACCAAGCCGGTCAGGTTGGCAAGCGGCAAGTCGGGGTGCGCGTCATCCTGAAGCAGGAACTGATCCACGCCGATGAAGCTGATGTTCGGATTCTTCTTGGCAGCCTCGTAGGTCTGATTGGTCAAGTTGAATCCGCAAGTCACGATCACATCGTAGCCGGCATCTGTGAAGATGGCGATGTTCTTGTCGTAATCCTTCGAATCGGTCGTCTCGACATACTGAATCCAGTCAGCGTCGCCTGCGGTCTTGGCTGCCTGCAAACCTTCCCAGCAACCCTGGTTGAAGGACTTATCGTCCACCTTGCCAGTATCGGTAACGAGACCGGCGCAGAAGACGTCAGACTTGGTGCAGTCTGGAGCAGTAGCCGCTCCACCGCCACCGCCGCAAGCTGTCAACAACATGGAGGCCACGAGCACAGCGGCCATCACAAAGTAAAGCTTTTTCATATGTTTCTTCTCCTCGTGAAAAATAGATACTTGAACTTAATCGTGAATGTGGGCCAGTGAAACTTTGTCGTTGCACCTCCTTTATTGCATATTGCCTGCTCTGGAAAAGTAGCGGCCAGCATTGTTAACAAACCAAAGAGCTTGACATTTCTCAGAGATTGAAGCATACAACTCGACGATGATACTCATTGGGCCGCGGATTGCACTTTGTGTTGCTTCTAGCTACCATGAATTATATCAACAAAAGTTCACTCATAGTAAAAAGGAAAAGGGATTGCCTCTTTCCTTTTTCGAATCGATTTCAAAATTCCATGTTTATGGCTTCACCGAAGGAACGTTGGTCTTGATCGAGCCGTCGAGCAAACCTGCATTGATCTCTTCCATCATGGCTTTTACTTCTGCAGGCACATCGCCATCCAGATCGTGATGCGGAGCATAAGTAACATCGCCAAAGTAATTGCCGCTCGGGAAGGCGCCATCCCTGGAGAGCTTGATCAATTCAAACACGCCTGGAGTGATGAGCTTCATCGCGCTGGAGAGCATCCG
>DATDRZ010000079.1:0-7364 GCA_035291465.1 Anaerolineales bacterium | reverse complement strand
GGACCGTAGGCACGCAAGACGCCCGCAAACGCGATCGCTAGCATGAATACATCCACGAGCGCGAGGGCCGTGATCTGCGAGACCTCGAAGGGTTGGCGTCCGATCAGGCGCTGATACAGAAATGTATAGAATGGAGTGCCGTTGTAGCCTTTGTCCTGCAGCAGGGCTTGCCACCGGCCGGGCATTAATTCATCCCAGAATTCCAGATCCCGGATGAATTCGGAACGGCGCTGCTCGGAGAATCGAGCCGCGCAATCGCTGGTTTGGATCACCGTTTCCGCATCGACGTAATCGAGCGTGTTCAGGTCGCGTATTCGTTCCACGCCATCCAACGACGAGATTGAGGACGATCCCAGCGTCAGGGTGCATTCATACAGCTCAAAATAGCCCAACTCCTTAAAGTACCGGCTGTTCATAGACGAATGGAAGATGTCCCACCGATGTATCCAGCTGCCTGGAGTCCGGGAGTAATAGAAGTAGGTGTAGGCTACCAATACCGCCAGGAGAATGGCTGCAGCCGTTCCCAGGGTCTTCAGCGCGGGGCTGGGGCGCTTTATCCATCTAGCCAGCCGGCCAGCCCCAAGGGTAATTGCCAGTATCCCTGCTGTTAGCAGAGCCACCCAAAGCTGAATGTCTTCCGCGGAGATTTGAAATTGGCTGATGAAAACGGCGATGTTATGCAGGAGGGTGGCCAGCGTTCCCATTGAGATGCCCAGTTATGGGGGTAGTTGCCAATTATCCCATGGTCGGGAATTGCCGTCTTCTAGAGAACGCCCCTTTCTATACGCGTGGCAATTTGCCTCTGCCCTAACAAAGAATGAAGGAATCTGGTGTAAAATGCATCTAACTTACTGGAATGTCAGGCTTGTTAATCTAAAATTAGGGACTTGACAAAACTGCAAGGTATTATATTATTGCTTGCATATATGTAAGTTTTTGGTAACAAGCTAGTTCGCCTTGGATGAGGGTCCTTCGGCTTTTGCCAGGGATATTCGCCAAAAAATAGGGGCAGTGCCCCGAAGGAGAGTAAATGAAATTATTGAGGTTTACCTATAAGGCTCTGTACGTCGTGACGGTATTTTCGTTCGTGGCGTCCTTTGCCCTGGCAGCAGCGGCCAACATCGCTTCTGCGGCGCCCCTTTCGGGACCCTCCTCAGCGCCGCAGGCAGACCCACCTCAAGTGTGTGTTGGAGAAGAAGGCGATGGGACCGATCTTTCACCCGGATGGCACAAGGTGAATGACGATGACTTTGATCCGCCAGCCGAGGCCACACAATTTTGCTGGAAGGGTGGCTCTTTGACGGGCCAAGGACAGGGGTGTACGCCTTATGATCTGATCAGCAGTGATCCGAACGATCAGCCTTCTGAAGAGGATGGATACTGCGGCTTGAGCCACTGGGGCTACTTCATCCCGGAAGGTGGTGACGGCGATGGTGATGGCGATGGGGATGGAGACGGTGACGGCGATGGCGACGGCGACGGAGATGGGGACGGCGACGGCGATGGTGACCTCGATGTAATCAGCATAACAGACCCATGCGATCCTACTTGTGGCCTTGAACAAAAGTCTTCTACCATTGAGAACACCGGCAATACGACCATTGCCAGCGGCCGTGTCACCTGGGAGGTGCTCGACCCGGATGGCAACCAAGTAGCCAGTGGAAGTTGTGGTGAATTGGCTCCAACGGATACTTGTGAAGTTAACTTTACTCCCACCGGAGAAGGAACCTATGTGGTCATCGTGTACCTGGATGGCGAGGAATATACAAGGTCCGTATGCGTAATTGTCGCCTGTCAGGGTGATGGGGATGGAGACGGCGACGGCGATGGAGACGGCGACGGCGATGGGGACGGCGACGGCGATGGGGACCGCGACGTGATCAGCCTCAACGATCCGTGCGATCCCACCTGCGGCATTGGGGAAAAGACCTCTACCATTCAGAACACCGGCACCACCACAATTGCTAGCGGTCGTGTCACCTGGTATGTGGATGGCCCTGATGCCGGTACTGACCCTGACGAATCCGGGTCCTGCGGCGAACTGGCGCCAAACGCTACCTGTGAAGTTAACTTCACCGCCGACGAATTCGGCGTCTGGACCGTGTATGTGCTCTTAGATGAGCAGCTTTACACCACGGCCGAATGCGAGATCGTTGCTTGCCAAGGTGACGGCGATGGAGACGGTGATGGTGACGGCGACGGCGATGGGGACGGCGACGGTGATGGTGACGGAGACGGTGACGGCGACGGGGTGCTGATCCCGGTCACCGGCATCGACGACCTGCAGAACATCGCTTACCTGGCTGCGCAACTGAGCAACCTGGGCTTTGGCGCCTTGGGTATGGGCCTCCTGACCCACGGCCTGACCCTGCGCAAGAATAAGAAGTAAACTCAGCGAAAGTCGAATCACGCGAAACAAAGCGGAGGCATCCACTGGATGCCTCCGCTTCTCTTAACAAACCCCATCCCGGCGCCTTCGGCGCCACCCTTCCCCTTATAAAGGGGAAGGGAATGCAACCTAATAGGAAATCACACTATTGCAAGATTCCCCTCCCCTTAGAAGGGGAGGGGCGGGGGGTGGGGTCTTTCCAGCGGAAGGGAATGCCAAGGATTAGGCTTTCACTCCTTCAATAAATTTGCGTATGGTCGAAAGAACCAGAAAAGGCTCATTGAGAACCTGTTTATTCGTGAATCGGATCGCGCGATATCCATGCTCATTAAGAATCGAATCGCGTTCTTGGTCGTATTCTCGGTTCTTCTTATGGATCTCACCGTCAACCTCAACGACCAGCCTTGCTTTGGAGCAATAGAAATCAACAATAAATCTATCGATGATGTGTTGCCGTCGGAACTTGATGCCGCCCAACTTTTTGTCGTGTAGAAAGAGGCCAAAGGAATTTCTCTGCCTCGGTTGGATTCGACCGCATCGCTCGCGATACTTCTATCAGACTTTCACGCAGCCTACTTGTGGACATCGGTCATGATTGTAATGGGACTCGGAGGGCAAGATTCCCCTCCCCTTAGAAAGGGGAGGGGCAGGGATGGGGTTTGCTTGGGGATAGGTTCCTTCCCTCTGGTAAACTTTGCCGCCATGGCTGTCAAGGATCAAACCGCCAAAAAAGATCTGCACCAGCAGCCCTCCACCAGCGTTGGCTGGAAAAGCTGGCAGCCCTATGTCTTCATCTTGCTTGGCCTGATTGTCGTCCCACTGGCGATATGGAACATCATCGCCACGGAACAAAAATTCAACTCCCCTTTTGACCAGATCGACGCCGAATCCGCCAATCAGCAGGGCTTCCTGCCCATGCTCCAGATCGAACCCGGCGAACAGATAGCCATCGGGGATTCCGGCGAATCCCAGGACACTGCGCCAGAGCTGGAACCGGAGCCCAGCATACAGGGTTCCGCGGCGCCCACGCTGGAAACTTTCCCGGCTGTAGCGTACGCCCAATTACCTGATCTCGAAGCGAACCCTGGTTTGATGCCGGAACATCTTCTAATCCCGGCCATCGATCTATATGTGCCTGTGGTGTCTGCTGAGAATCGCTACATCGATTTTGAGGGCAGGACCTACAAGCAATGGGAGGCGCCGCGCGGCTATGTAGCCGGCTGGCAAACCGATAGCGCCGGGCTCGGCGTACCGGGCAACACGGTGCTTTACGGGCATCACAATATCGCTGGCAAAGTGTTCGAGGATCTTTACCGGCTCGAAGTAGGCCAGGTGATCCAAATGAAATCCAGCGAAGAGCTCTTTACCTACCGCATCGCGGCCACCATGATTCTGGAAGAGAAATTCCAGCCTTTGGAAGTGCGCCTGGACAATGCCCGCTGGATCTTGCCCTCTTATGATGAACGCATCACCTTGATCACCTGCTGGCCTCAACGCGGAAACACGCATCGCGTCGTGGTGGTGGCGGTGCGCGATGAGCCTGAAGGCCAGTCGTCTCTGATTCCTGTTACCGGATCGCAGCCCACCCCTACGGCCGCGCCGGCGACCGCGGTGGCAACAGCCCAGGCAGCGCCCACCAGCAATGGGCTGCAATGGGCGCCGCCCGTCGAAGGTTCGCCGTATGATCCCAATGCCGCCCCGCCGGATCTAAGGACCAATCCGGGGCTTGAACCGACTCGAATCTTGATCCCCATCGTAGATATTGGTTACCCCGAGGTCCCCATTGAAAAACAGTTAGTGCGCATAGATGGGATTTCTTACAACCATTGGGAAGGCCCACACGTGGTGGCAGCGGGTTGGGAATCCAGCAGCGCCGGCTTGGGGGTGCCGGGCAACACCGTGCTTTTTGGCTGGCAAGATGTGTATGGAGGACCGTTCAGGGATCTGCACAAGGTCCTGGTTGGGCAAGTTGTGCAGTTAAAATCGGGCGACGAATTATTCAACTATCGGGTGGCTCATACTGTCCTCTTGAGCGAGATCTGCCAGGACATGTTGCCGGACTCCGCGGGCGAGCGCTGGACCCTTCCCTCCACCGATGAACGGGTGACCCTGATTACCTGCTACCCTGAGTTTGGATATTCCCATCGCGTAGTAGTGGTTGCCTTGCGGGAAGAATAATCCTGTTACAATCGAGTAGGTCTCTTCGCCAAATAGCCGGTAATTGTGTCCTCGAAAAAACGGAATAGGCCGATCCAGATTGTTTTGGAACGCTCCTTCCAACAATTAAGCAGACGAATTACTTCTGGGTATAAAAAACTGCGCAGGAAAGCGGACCCGGTTTACGAAGACGCGCGCTGGGATATAGCCCGCTTTTTTTTCAGGCTGCATCGGTGGGTAACCGCTCCCTTTATTATTCAAGTTCGCAGGAGTTCCCTCCTGGCATATAAGCGCGCCCGCAGGATCCTAAACCTATTCTGGCTCCAATTGGCAATGCTCTTGCCCCGCACAGGAATCGCTTGAGAAAATACGTTGCTGAGCGCTTTGCCCGGTTGCGGGCCACCCAGGTTCCCATCCTGACCCAGATCACCGTCCCCTACGTGATCTTGGCCATCTTCACCGCGGCGATTGGAACCTTTTTGATTTCCCGGGTGGTGGTCGACTCTGTGCAAGAACGCTTTGTCAATCAACTCATTGAAACCGGCTTTCTGGCCGAAGAGGGCGTCGTGCGCCATGAAGAAGATCTGATTGAATCCTTGCGTTTGCTTTCCCATATCCAGGGAGTGGACGAAGCGGTGGTGGAGCGTGATGTGAACGAATTACGGGAACTCACACTGCCTGCCGCTTACAACGCGGGAATTGAGGCTTTGGTTATCGTCGATAACCGCGGCATAGCGATAATAAGCCTCGCGTTGGATGATGAGGGACAGTTCTATCGCACCATGGTTCCAGGGAACACCTATGCCGCCGTCGGATTTCTGAAAAAAGTACTGGCGGGCGAGGTGGATCAGCAGGGTGACAAGTTTGGCGGACTGGTAAGCACCAGCGCTGGACCAATACTGTTTGTGGCCGGACCCGTCCACGATGCCAATGGCAGCCTTGTGGGGGCAGCAATGGTAGGCCGCTCGTTAACCAGCCTGGTGCGCGACCTGCGCCAAGAAACGTTGGGCCAATTCACGGTTTACGATGCGGGCGGGTTGCCGTTGAGCAGCACCTTACAGGCGCCCAGCTCTATCGCTAGCGACCAGGCGCTGGTGATTTTCGAGCGCCAGGCCGAAGGTAGCGTGCAGCGCCCCCTGACCGATACGGGGATCAGTTACAGTGAATTGCTGACTCCCTTCGAAATACGCAGCGGTGAAGATCTGGGATTGTTGGGCATCGCCTTGCCCACGAATTTCGTAGTGCAAACCAGCAGTATCACGCGCAATAACACTTTCGCATTAATGAGCGTCGTCTTGCTATTGGTAATCGTTGTGGGGACCGTCGTAGCCCGCCGCATCACGCGACCCATCCAGGATCTCAAAGACGCCGCTCTGCGCGTTTCCGGAGGCGACCTCGGCGTGCAGGTCTCGCCGAAGGGTCATGATGAAGTGAGTGTTCTCACCCAATCGTTCAACGAAATGGTGGAAAATCTCAGCAAATCGAAGCAAGACTTGCTGGATACATATGACAAGACTATCGAGGGATGGGCCCGTGCCTTGGATTTACGTGATCACGAAACCGAGGGACATAGCCGCCGGGTCGCGGATCTGGCTGTAAGATTGGGGAGTGTCATGGGGTTGGAAGAAGATCAGTTGCAGCAACTTTGGCGCGGCGCCTTGCTGCATGATATTGGCAAGATCGCCGTATCCGATGAAATCCTGCTGAAGAAAGGTGAATTGACATCCGCGGAATGGATCAAAGTCCGCCGCCACCCTGAATACGCCCGTCGTTTCATGGAAAAGATCGAGTTCCTGGGTCCCGCCATGGCAGTGCCATATTCCCATCATGAGCGCTGGGATGGACGCGGTTACCCACAGGGGCTGAAGGGGAAACAGATCCCTTTGCTGGCGCGCATCTTCGCCGTGGTAGACGTATGGGATGCGCTAACTTCGGACCGCCCATATCGAAAAGCGCTGAGCGGTAGTGGAGCGCTAAGTGTTATTCGTTCCGAATCGGGAAAACAATTCGACCCGCAGATTGCAGACGCATTTATTAAGCTGGTTGGGAAAAAAGTGGAGCAAACAGCTTAGCGAGGCGCTATTTTTTTGGTCCCTTGCCCTTGCTATGGCCCCAGGCGTTTCCACGGCCGTGTCCTCGAGCAGGTTCCTGATCACCGCTACTCCCATCGTCATCCCGTTCCTCTTTGCTTGGCGGAGCCGGTTGCCCAGTTTCCTCATTATCCTCATTATCCTCATTATCCTCGAGCACATCTCTGAATATATCTTCGTCGACCGGAGCGAACTTATCACCTGACGGATCTGCGCTGTAGTCCGCTGATTGGGAAGCATGGATAGAGACGGGGATGAATGTGAATTCATCCGAGAGTTTGGCGTGATCCAACTGAATAGAAAACGTGAAAGATCCCAGCCAGAGCGCGGGAATGGATAGGACCAGGATGGCTGAACGAAATCGCAGTAACGCGTTCATGGCAGGAAAGAGTCCGTTGGAAGTAAATCAGGTAATGGCGATGTAGGAAGCGGGGGAAGGATTTCCGTGGGAGGCGGCAAGGTGGGTAGGATTGAGGTTGGAAGAATATCAGTGGATGTCGGCTGCGTTGCGATCTGGGTGGCTGTTGGCGATTGGGGGGTAGGGGTTGATGTGCGTGCCGTCAGGTTTGGCGTGGCCGTGCCGCCTTCTGGCTGCAGCACCGGGGACTCCATCGCTTCAAGAATATCCGGGTCAATTGGCACGAAACTAAGGTCGGAAGGGTCGCGGCTATAGTTTGCTTGGCCGCTGGCTTGTACCGGAAGGTCCACGTAACTCTCAAACATGTCGA
>DATDRZ010000078.1:0-50763 GCA_035291465.1 Anaerolineales bacterium | reverse complement strand
AGTTGCGGGCATTTTGCTGGCCGCAGGCGAATCAAAAAGATTTGGACAACCCAAGGCGCTGTTGGACTGGAGAGGTAAACCATTTGTGCGCCATGCCGCCGAAACCGCGCTTAGTGCTGGTCTTGAGCCCGTGATCGTGGTCACGGGCCCTGAAGCCGGCAAAGTCGAGGAAGCGCTGGCTGGCATCCCGATTAAGGTTGTCCATAATTCCGGCTGGCAGCAGGGCCAAAGCAGTTCTGTGAAGATCGGCCTAGCCGCGTTGCCGGCTCGCACGGGCGCAGCGATATTTCTGGTCGTAGATCAGCCGCAATTACCAGCAGCTCTCATAGAATCCCTGACCGAAGAGCACGCGGCAAGCCTGGCACCCATTATTTCGCCCATGGTGGACGATCACCGCGCCAATCCTGTGCTTTTCGATAGGATTACGTTCACAGATTTCGAGTCGCTTCAAGGGGATGTGGGCGGCCGTGCGATTTTTTCTCGGCATGCGGTTCGCTGGCTGCCGTGGGTGGATTCCTCCCTGGCTCTTGATGTTGATACTCCGGAAGATTACCAGCGCTTATTGAAGCTGGCAGGCTGACCGAATGGAAAAAGTCCGCGCATTCATTGCTTTAGAGATGCCAGACGAGATCCGCCGTGCATTGGACGAGATCAGTATGAATCTTCGCAAAGAGCTTTCCGCAGCAAGGCTGCGCTGGGTTCCCGTGGAAAATATGCACCTCACGCTGAAGTTCATCGGTGACATTGCGGTGGACAAAGTGCCTTCTATCATCGAAATACTAAAGACTCAATCCGCTCCTTTCGCTCCATTTGACCTTAGTGTCGACGGTCTGGGCGCGTTCCCCAATCTTCAGCGAGCAAGGGTCATCTGGGTCGGTGTGAATGCTGCGCGACCCTTGTATGATTTCCAGCGCGATATCGAGTCAAGCTTAGCGGATCTCGGCTTCACACCCGAAAGCCGCGCCTTTTCGCCGCACCTGACCCTGGCGCGCCTCCGTGGCCATGCCCGGTCTGCTGACCTCGAGCGCATCCGCGGTGTCTTGGCAGCAACCCCAAAACCCGCGCCCACTAAAGGAATGGCAGACAAAATCACGTTGTTCAGCAGCGAACTAAAACCCAGCGGCTCCGTATATAATGCGCTGTCACGTTTCCTTCTTTCAAGCCAAGACTAGGAGCTGTACTTAGCGTTTGGAACCAATTAAACTAGCCCGTAGCATTGTTGAAACCCTTGAAGACAAGAAGGGGGAAGACATTTTGTTGCTCGATCTGAAGGATATAGCCCCCGTCGGTGACTACTTTGTGATTGCCTCCGGCAGCAGCGACCGAACGATCATCGGCCTGATGGACGCGGTCGTGGATGAAACCCGAGAAAAGTTCCACGTCAAGCCGCGCCTTGAAGGTCAGCCATCGGATGGGTGGTTGTTGGCTGATTTCGGCTCGGTTATCGTGCACGTTTTTTCCAACGCCCAGCGGGACTACTATCGTCTGGAAGATCTGTGGTCTGCAGCGAAAGTTTTATTGCACATGCAATGAAAACGGCGCTCCAAGCGCCGTTTTCTATTTTTCAAACACCCACTTGTCGATTTCTCGTTCCCAACTCGCCAATTCACCGTCGTCGAACCAAAGTTTGACCTCGCGCTCGCCCGTGTTCGGCTTATCCGAAGCGTGAGTCAAATTGCGACCGATCTGTAGCCCGAAATCGTGGCGTATGCTGCCGGGGGCTGCCTCTGTTGGCTTGGTGTTGCCCATCGTTTGCCGGATTGCGGCAACTGCTTCCGGTCCTTCCCAGGCCATAGCCATCACTGGGCTCGAGGTTATGTATTCTATCAACCCGTTGTAAAAGGGTTTTCCCTGGTGTTCCGCATAATGTCGTTCGGCCAAATCGCGGCTTACCCAGATAAATTTGGCAGCTATCAGTCTCAATCCACGGCGTTCGAGCCGAACGATGACTTCGCCGATCAATCCGCGCTGCACACCATCTGGCTTCACCAGCACTAAACTGCGTTCCAAGATTCCTCCAAAATAAAAAAAGGCTCGGGGATTCCGAGCATTTTACCAGAGCAAGATACGGCTAAAGCAAATCCTTCGCGCGATTGTAACAATCCAATGCCTGGCGCAATTGGTTATTGCGCATATAAGCGTCGCCTAACGTTTGCCACAATGTTGCATCCCCGGGGTGGCGATGTACTGCGGCATCTAAATCCGCAATTACATCTTTAATTAGCCATCGCCGCCTAAGCAGGTATCCATAATGGTCGGCGGCTTCTCCCAGTTTTCCGTTATTCAGGGATTGCCTGGCTATTTCCAGGCGACTTGGCGCCTCTTGCCGCGCTTTGAGGGCGGCCTTTTTGGGTTTGACCGGCGGTTCAGCGACCGCTTCCGTGATAGCCTGCTGGCCCGGCGGTTGATTTTCTGAAATCCATTCGCCTTTCTCCGAGATTGTTTTTGGCGGACCAAGCTCTTCCAGCCAATCAAGTTTGCTAATCTCCTCGGCTGTTTCTGGAGGCTCAGCTTCCACCTTTACCGCTTCTTCAACTTCTTCCTCGGTCGGGGCTTCATCAACCGGAGGAAGATCGCTCAACCAGTCCGGAGCTTCTCCCATCGACCGGGGAGCGACCGATTCCTCGGCCTCGTCGCCCAACTTGGCCGTTCCACCCATCTCAGAGGTCAATTCCTTGAGCCATAAGGGTGTTGTGACATTGATGTCTTTTTCGTTTTCAACGCCTGATGGCTCTTGGATAGGCTGGCCAGCAGGCGTTTCCTGATCTGCGGTTGAGTCCTGCTCGCTCTCAACCGTCAACTCCTTGAGCCATAAGGGGGTCGTGACATTGGTGTCTTTTTCATTTTCAACGGCTGATGGTTCTTGGATAGGCTGCTCAGCAGGCGTTTCCTGACCTGCGGCTGAGTCCTGCTCGCTCTCAGCCGTCAGTTCGTCCAGCCAGCCGAGCACGTCCTGTGTTTCCTCAGGCTTTTCTTCGACTGGCCAATCCCGGCCGGCTTTTTTGCGACCTTCCGGCGGCGTTAATAATTCCTCTTCTGGAGCCCCTTGTTGCGCAGCCAGGTTCTCCAACCAACCCAGGCTCATATCTTCTTCGGGCGATTTTTCTTTCTCAGTTTCTTCCGGTAATACTTGTTTGGATTCTTCAACCAAATCTTCCGTGGACGGCAGTTCCACTTCGGCGGCGGCTTGTTGAACAGATCGATTTTCCAGCCAGCTCAGGCTCCGGTCTTCCTCAGGAGATTTTTTAGCTTCGGTGACTGTAGATCCCTCAGGCGACTCTTCTGCGGAGAAGGGAACCTTATCTGTCCCTTGTTCTTGGTCGACAGGCGATTCTTCTTTTTCATAGAGTTGCTCAGTCGGCGCGGCAATCGGTTCGGATCCGATTTGGTGCTCTTGGCTTTCTGAACCGAGTTCGCTTGCGTCCGGCCGCAATGCATCTAGTCGATCAGAAAGTTCCTCGCTTCCCGTTTCACCAGAAACCGCTTCCTCCTCGTCATCTGAAACAAGACTGGTTGTTACTGGGCGCAATTCGCTCAACCAGTCGGGTTCCCCTTTTTCTTCGAGTTCATCCTTGGCTAGATTTTCCTTTTGCGCGCCAACGTCAAATGGCGGGATGGATGGCGGTTCTTCGCTTATTGTGGATTCGATCTCTTCGGTCACATCCTTCGTTTTGGTCTCCTCAGGTAGTGCCATGCCTTCATTTTCAACGGAAAGCCACTTTGGCAACTCTTCCTTGCTAAATTCTCGTTCTTCGAAAACGAGCGAACCCGACCAGGCTCTGGGAACCGGCTGCATTTTGGCCGCAGGAGTTTCAATGACCAATTTTTCGAGCATTGCAATGTTCGCCGCAGCCAAGTCAGCAGAGGTCGAGATATCGACACGTGCTGCGTACGGATCCACTTCTTCCACGCGATCCAAATATATCTTGGCCTCGTCTTCGCGTTGGCTATTGCGCAAAATGGCAGCCATCAGACGATTGGCATACAAACAGTAGGGTAGTTTCTCTAAAATTGCGTTACAAGCTTCCTCGGCTTCAGATTCGCGGTTGACCTTGAGATACATCTCCGCCAGCAACACTTGCAGGTCCGGTCGTTGCGGATCTTCAGTCAATGCACCGCGTAGTTCGCCGATGGCCTGGTTATACAGGTCACCGTGCGCGTACATGCGCGCCAGGGCCCCGCGGGTCAGGCGAACCTTGGGCGCGGCATAACCCTCGCGTTTGCCATAAAGGCGGCGCAGCTCGTCCTGCACGGCGCGGTTGGATGGTTGCGCCTCAAAGGCGCGCTCCATGTTCCAGATCGCGGCGTCCAGGTCACCGGCCTCTTCGTGGATGATACTTAGTCCGATATGAGATACGAAATCATCCGGTATAGAGGACAACACGCGCTGAAAGATGTCGCTGGCCTCATTGTGCTGATGAGATTCGAGATAGGCTTTTCCCATCAGGCGATAGGTGGCAACATTCTTGGGGAACAGGGTCAGGATGTGGCGGCAGTGCGCAAGTGCGTCTTCGGTGCGCCCATTGTCAACTAATTCCTCAATCCCGCCCAAATAATCACGTAAACTGATTTTCGCTACCATTATTCGCTCTTGAGAAAGAGTATGCCATCTCTCGAAGGAAGTTGCAAGCGGCGGGCCAATCTGTCTCTACGCTTTGCAATCTTAGGCGCTTACCGCCTGGCCATCGCGTGGAATACCTAAGGAAAATTACGCATTGCCCTGGTCCGTAGAGCAAACTATGCCTCTAATCTTCTTAGAGCGGCAAAATGACTTACCTCATCCGCAATGTGGTGGCCTTGACAAACGGCCTGTACAAGCCTAGTCCAAAGAGGTGTGGAACCGTGTCGAGGTCAGGCCTTCAAGGACGTCGGGTGGGCCAGGCGCCCGAATTCAAGACGGCTTCTGGATGAAGATGCTGCACCCCCAAGCCTTGGTGAGAATTTGCTAGCATCATGTTTTCCCGCCCGACATCCGAGATTAATCGGCCGATAGCTTACGTCAGTTGCCCCCGACTTTAATTTTCCCCCTTGACGAATGCCTCGCCGCCGATATACTTAGCTGTCCTAACTATTAGGAGAACTTGCTAATGCACGGCCATACTCGTTCAGTCGCCCGGAAATTCTGGATCGTAATCCCCACGTTGATGCGTACGGTGTTCGCTGAATCTCGAAGGGGCCAGGTCAATCTGGCGCCAAACCACTTCCGCGTGCTGGGCGCATTGGCTAGGCGAAACTGTAATTTGACCGAGCTCGCCGAGGAGTGGAATGTCAGTCTTCCCACCATGTCCTCTACGGTTCAGACTCTGGTCGAACGCGGCTGGCTGGACCGCGACCGTTCCTCCGACGATCGTCGCGAGGTCACACTACGAATGACCAATGAAGGGCGTCGTGTCTTGGCTTCAGAGCACCGCCGGCTCACCGAGTGGGTGGCAGCCAAGATGGAATCGCTGGATCCCAGGGACGTAAGGCGCGTTGAGCGCGCTCTTGACATTCTGCTCGCGCTTTTTGAGAAATCGCATCGCGGGCTGGATGAATCTATGCAACAAAACGTGTAAATATTAAGTAATCTGCAATAAATAATGTCATCCGAAAGGGCAATTCTTTGCACGCAAACGCAATGATTCAATCCCGCCCAGGCACGGCACGCCCCTTCATGTCGAAGGGCATACTGGGTCGCGCCGGACGCTACCTGTTCCGTTATGGCTGGCAGGCCGCCTTTCCATACATATTCTTGCTCGTCGCCACGGTTTCGCAACTGGCCGTGCCGCGCCTGGTACGCAATATCATCGACGCCGTGACCCAAGGCGTCATTGCCCAACAAGTTTTGGCCGGCCTCGAGCAAATTCCCGCCAACTTCATATCCCAAGTTTTGCCTCGTATCCTGGAATTTCTCAATTACCCGACCACCATGGCTCAAACTGAGCTGGCCGATAAACTTGCCGCTACTCAAACAGACGCCCCTGGGCTTCTGATCCAGGCTGGCATTCTGATCGTTGTGTTTTCTGTGTTGCGAGGAATCTTTGCCTTCTTGCAATCCTATTGGGCGGAGCGCAATTCCCAGGCGGTTTCCTTTGACATGCGCAATGACCTCTACGCAAAAATCCAGCGACTTTCCTTCTCCTACCACGACCAGACTCAAACCGGGCAGCTGATGATCCGCGCTACAGATGACGTGGAAAAAGTTCGCCTCTTCCTGGGCCAGGGTCTGGTGCAGCTGGTTGGCGCCATAGTGCTGGTTGCAGCCACGCTTGTGATCCTATTTAGTACCAATAGCCAACTTGCCCTGGTTACCCTGTGGATATTGCCGGCCGCATTGTTTCTGTTCGCTGTCTTTGGCTCCATCGTGCAACCGCTTTTCGCCAAAGTGCAGCAGAAGTTATCCTCGCTCAACACGATTCTTCAAGAGAACCTTGCCGGGATTAAAGTAGTCAAGGCTTTTACTCGCGAAAAAAGCGAGCAGACTAAATTCCAGGATTCGGCGGACGCCTTGATGAAGCAGCAAATCCTTATCGCTCGCGTATTCAGCTTTATGTTCCCAATTATTTTCCTGGTTGCCGGCCTGGGGCAGGGCTCTGCTCTCTACTTCGGCGGCCAGCAGATCATCAACGGTACACTGACCATAGGCGAATGGCAGGAGTTCAGCCTTTACCTCATTTTCCTCTTCGTACCTCTTGCGCAGTTTGGTTTCATCATCACGCAATTCGGCCAGGCCATGGCTTCAGCGGCGCGCATCTTCGAGATCCTTGACGCCAGATCGGACGTCATCGATAAACCCGGCGCAATTTCTCTTCCCCCTGTTGTTGGCGAGATCAAATTCGAGAACGTCACCTTCCGTTATTTCGGTGGCGGGGACCCCGTACTTGACCAGGTTGATTTCGAAGCCAAACCCGGGCAGACGGTTGCACTCCTCGGGGCAACCGGCTCCGGCAAGACCACCATCATTAATTTGCTGCCGCGCTTTTACGACCCCACCCAAGGCCGCATCACCATCGACGGCTACGACCTGCGTGACGTAACTCTGGAATCCCTCCGCGCCCAGATCGGCATTGTGCTGCAAGAAACCACGCTGTTCACCGGTAGCGTCCGTGACAATATTGCCTTTGGCCGACCGAACGCCACAATGGAAGAGGTTACCGCCGCAGCTCAGGCAGCCGCAGCGCACGATTTCATCACCTCGTTCCCCGATGGCTATGAAACTCCCGTAGGTGAACGCGGTACCACGCTCTCGGGTGGACAGAAGCAGCGTATCGCCATTGCCCGCGCGCTGCTGCTCAATCCGCGCATTCTCATCCTGGATGATTCGACCTCCAGCGTGGACGTGCAAACTGAGTCCCAGATCCAGGCCGCGTTGGACAAATTGATGAAAGGCCGAACATCCTTTGTGATCGCTCAGCGCATCAGCACTGTGGTCAATGCTGACTTGATTCTGGTCATGGACAAAGGCAAAATCGTGGCTCGCGGTAGACACGGCGAATTGCTCGAAGAATCCGAGATCTATGCTGACATCTACAACTCGCAACTAGCTGCATAACTCATCCATGCCCTTACCCTCTGACTAACTACAGGACTAAATAATGTTTGGAAACCCTCGCTTCTTGCTTGATCAAGAATCACTTAAACCCAAACGCACCTCCGAGACGTTGTCGCGCTTGGCTCGCCATTTCACTCCTTGGTGGCCTGCCCTGTTGCTGACGGCGGTCTTCATGGTCATCTCCACCTGGGTGCAGGTGACTACGCCCGAACTTACCGGCCAGGTGGTGGACTGCTATCTTAGCCCCGCAGCCGCCGACACCTTTGCGAGTTCGCCTCTCGCCAGTAATGTTGCCGACGCCTCGCAATCTTCCTGTTGGCTGGCTGCCGATGTTGAGGCGGCCAATCCTACCCAGGCCGTCATCAAGTCCGTGGTCGCCTGGTGGCGAGTCCCAGCCCCGACCGCTGCCGCTGCTCTGACTGACTCGGAGCGAGTTGGCGGTTTGGCGGGTACGGTCTTGATCTGGATCATCCTCTTCGTGGCCAGCGCCGTTCTCACCGGAGCCACCTTTTACACGATGAGCTGGGCAGGCCAGCATGTGCTGCGTGGTATCCGTGTCAAAGTATTCGAGCATCTCCATCGCCTGCCCGTCGGTTACTACGCAGAGCATGAGGTCGGTGACTTGATGAGCCGAATCACCAACGATTCCGACACCATTCAACAAGCGCTAAACTTCGTACTGGTGAACCTGGTCTCTGGCTTCTTACTGTTGGGGTGGATCGCCTACAACATGCTCTCCAGAAACCTGCCCTTTGCTCTGCTAAGCATGGTGGTCGCGCCACTGATGTTTATCGCCACAGCGTGGTTTTCGTCCCAGGCGCGTAAAGCCTTCCGCAAGACCCGTGTGGAGATGGGTTCCGTAAATGCAAATTTGCAAGAGAGCATTTCTGCCGTACGCGAGGCCCAAGCCTTCAACCGCGCCGAAGAAAACATCGAGAACTTCCGCGCCACCTCAGCCAGCTACCGTGATGCCAACGTGCGTGCTGTGGCATTCACCTCGGCGTTAGCGCCTGTACTCGAAGCGCTGGGTTATCTTGGCCTGGCGGTGGTTACCGTGGTGGGCGGCCTGGCCCTGCTCAACGGTTCCGTGCTTTTCGGGACCGTGGTCTCCATCGGTTTGGTGATCACTTTCCTAGGCTACGTCCAGCGTTTCAATCAGCCCATTCAGCAGATCTCCGTGCTTTGGGGCAATATCCAGAGCGCGATCGCTGGCGCCGAGCGGATTTTTGGTTTGCTGGATGTGGAGCCCGCCATCGTGGATCGCGCGGATGCCAAGGAGATTGCCGACATCCAGGGTCGCGTTGAATTCGACCAAGTGAATGCAGAGTACAAGGCCAAAGAGCCTGTGCTCAAAGGTGTGGACTTTGTTGCGGAACCTGGGCAAACGGTCGCCATCGTCGGCCCCACGGGCGCTGGAAAAACAACCATCATCAATCTGATCCCGCGCTTCTATGATGTCACCGGCGGCGCTGTCAAAGTCGATGGTTTTGACGTGCGCGAGCTGCAGGCCAAATCTCTGCGTAAACAGATCGGCATCGTGTTGCAAGATACCTTCCTCTTCAGCACTACCGTGATGGAGAATATTCGCTTTGGGCGGCCGGACGCCAGTGATGAAGAAGTATTTGCTGCGGCGAGTTTGGCGCACGCCGATTCTTTCATCGAGCGCCTGCCGGAAAAATACCAGACGATTCTGGGTGAGCGCGGCTCCGGCCTAAGTCAAGGACAGCGGCAGCTGCTGGCTATCGCTCGCGCCGCACTGGCTGACCCGCGCATTCTCATCCTCGACGAAGCCACCTCCAGTGTGGACACACGCACCGAGCGCCTGATCCAGCAGGCCCTGGAAAAATTATTGACTGGACGTACCAGCTTTGTGATAGCCCACCGCCTCAGCACCATCCGCAATGCGGATGTGATTTTGGTCTTGCGCGACGGTCAGATCGTGGAGCGCGGCATACACCAGGAACTGCTCGACAAGAAAGGCTTCTATTACGAACTCTACATGAGCCAGTTCAAGAAACAGGAAGAATCAGAAGCTACACTGGAAAAGATCGGCGTGTAACCTACAAGGAAAAAAAGAGGACACAGAACTCTGCGTCCTCTTCACATTTTATAGGTGTAATTTACTTGACCTTCGGCGCGGTTCGCTTGCTGGTGATAATAGACCATGCCAGGATGGCAGCCAGTACGAGAGCAGCAACCCATTCGATTGTCCCCAACGGCTGGGGCAGTTGAACCACGATTGGCGCAACGATTACTGAAACCAGATTCACAACCTTGATCATGGGGTTCAACGCCGGACCTGCGGTGTCCTTCAGTGGGTCGCCAACTGTATCGCCAACTACCCCTGCCTTGTGACGCTCAGACCCTTTACCTAGATTCTTGGCTGGGTTCTTAGGCTCATCTTCGATCAGCTTCTTGGCATTATCCCAGGCGCCACCGGCGTTGTTCATAAACACGGCCAGCAGTTGGCCAGAGAGGATGATGCCCGCCAGGAAGCCGCCTAACGCTTGCGCGCCCAGCAACACGCCAACGAGAATCGGCGTGACAACACCCAACAGCGCAAGGGGGATTAGCTCTTTTTGCGCTGCTGTGGTGGAGATGCCTACAGCTTTGGCATAATCCGGTTTTACTTTGCCCGTAAGTACCCCGGCCTTGAATTGGCGACGAGCCTCTTGAACGATCAAAGAAGCTGCCCGGCTGACAGCTTGGATTGCAAACGAGGAGAACAGCCAGGGCAAGGCGCCACCAATCAGCATACCCACGAACACCTGTGGGATGTCGATGCGGATGCCAACTGACTGGATTTGTTCGGCCAGCGGTACACCCAAAGACGCCTGGGCCCGACTCACGTCCACCAGAAACGAGCCGAACAGGGAGACAGCGGCGATCACCGCGGAACCAATAGCTACGCCTTTGGTGATGGCCTTGGTAGTATTGCCTACCGCGTCCAAGTCAGCCATGATCTGCTGCGCTTTGAGCAGCTTCTTGTCGCGAGTGCCGCTCCAGGACATCTCGCCGATGCCATTGGCGTTGTCAGCAATGGGACCAAACGAATCCATGGCCACGTTGTTTCCCGTAAGCGTCAGCATACCGATGCCGGTCATGGCCACGCCGTATAGAATGTAGGTGACGTGTTCAAACCCTGGGGCTCCCACACCATTAAAAATGATGATGGAGGTGAAGATGGTGGCGCCGATGACCAATACCGACCATACGGAAGACTCGTATCCGCTCGCCAGGCCTTGCAAGATCAGCGTTGCGGGACCTGTGTCCGCGGCCTTCTTGATTTCCTTTACGGGCTTCTGCTCAGTGCCAGTGAAATATTCGGTAAGCCGATCAATTAAAATCGCCAGAAGCACGCCGAAGCCCACCGCCAGCGGAGTGCGCCACCAACCGCCTGGCAAAGTCGGGTCGCTTAGATAGAAGAAGCCGGCGATGAAGAAAAGCACCGCCGAAATGCCTGCAGATGACAAGAAACCGCGGAAAATGGCATTGATCGCCTGATGCGAGCCTCCGGTTTTTCCGCCTTTGACCACGTAAGTGCCAATAATGGAAGAAAGCACGCCTATGCCGCGAACGATAAGCGGGAATAAGATCCATTCGATATGGCCTGTGATATTGAACAAGGCCACACCAAGGATCAGGCCGGAGACGATGGTGACTTCGTAGGATTCGAAGATGTCTGCTGCCATGCCGGCACAGTCGCCCACGTTGTCGCCGACCAAATCGGCCACTACTGCGGGGTTGCGCGGGTCATCTTCCGGGATGCCAGCCTCCACCTTACCCACAAGGTCAGCTCCTACATCGGCCGCTTTGGTGTAAATGCCGCCGCCTACGCGCATGAACAGCGCCAACAACGTGCCGCCGAAGCCGAACCCCAGCAGGGCATCTGGGGCGGCGAGCCCAAAGTAAATGAATATGACCGTTCCCCCTAGCAGGCCGAGACCATCGGTTAGCATACCCGTGATGGTGCCAGTGCGGTAGGCAATGCGGAGGGCGCCACCAAAGCTGTTTCGCGCTTCAGCGGCTACACGGACGTTCCCTTGCACGGCCATACGCATGCCGATCTGGCCAACTAGCAGGGAGAACGTCGCACCCATCACGAAGCCGATGGCCCTCCCGATGCCAATCACATTACTTACCTGGTCCGAAGTCATGGTTTCCCCGAAACGCTCAAGAGCCTCCGGACTTGGAGGCACAATCGCAACCGAGAGGTACATTGCGATGGTGAGAATAACGATCAGGGGCAGGATAGAGCGTAACTGACGCCCAAGGTAGGCATCGGCGCCATCCCGAATTGCGCTCCAGACCTGAACCATCTTGTCGGAGCCCATGTCCTCGCGCAAGATTTGGTTGCGCAGGAACATAGCGTAGAGGAGGCCCAAAATGGCCACGCCGAACACGCTCCAAATGGCGATAGTTTCAAATAATGAAAGACCCAATTGCTGCATGGAAACTCCTGTGGTTAGATGAAGGATTTTTGCCTAAAAAGCGCCGGCCGATTGGGCCGGCGCTTCATTAAAAGCACATGGCATTGTAATTGGGGCTCGGGGCTGTGTCAAGTATTAGCAGTCTAGACGACTTATTTCATGGGAACTTGATCCGTTTTGGCAAGCCGGCGCGTCAAGTTGAGTAATTATTCCGCGAAGCGGGAGGGGCGATACAGCTGAGCATGTTGCGACCCGTTTCGCCTCGCCAGGACATGCCTTTAGGGGGCTTAGAAGGGAACTATACTTGCCAGTATTAGCCGTTGTCGCGGATCTGGGTCGACCTTACTTGACTGGCCATCGAAGACCTGGGAACACATATCTCTGGTCATATAGGAAGGTTCACAGCTAATAATACACAGCTTATGCAAAAAGCAGCAGGATGAGAGCCCTTGTCTAGCTACTTGATAAGCGGAGTTTCTAATCTCAAGAGGACGTAAGAAAGGGTATTCTTTGGCACAAAGCATGCAATTCTGGTACTTTCTAACGTCAAGAAGTTGCTTATTGACTCCGCAATTTGATTTGCTGTATAGTGTCAAACACGACGAGCCAAAAGCCAGCAACGAGCAAGTGGTTGCTGGGCTTTTTGCGCATAAGGCTAAGTGATCTACAGAAATCTATCCAAAAGAGAGCGGTTGTGCTGAACGAAAAACTATTGGACGATATTGCAGGTCGAGATAGCGAGGAACACGACCGGGACCATCCGGCTGTTGCCCGCCTGATCGAGCTGGGGCGTAAACAGGGTTATGTCACGATTGATGACATCCTGAACTTCTTCCCCGATGCGGAACGGGACGTTGATAAACTGGAAGAAACTTTTGCGGCACTATTGAGCGCCGGCATCCCCTATGTGGATGACGCCGAGGTGGTTCAGCCCGATGATGCCGACCTCAGCGGGGAAGATGACCTCGAGGAAGAGGAAAAGGAACCACGCCACCCACAAGTTTCGGATGACAATTATTTGGCCAATATCGATACGGATGACATGATTGGCTTGTATCTTAAGGAGGTGGGGCGGGTACCGTTACTTACGGCCTCCGAAGAAGTTCACTTGGCTAAGCGTATTGAACGCGGTCGGGTTGCCCGGCAGGTGTTGGCCTCAGGGCGCTTTGAGGAGCACGCCAGGCCCAAGCACCGTCGCAATGTCGAGGACGGCTGGGCCGCCCGCGAGCACTTGATTACGGCCAATTCGCGGTTGGTCATCAGTGTGGCGAAAAAGTATATGGGTCGCGGTGTGCCTTTTCAGGATTTGATCCAAGAGGGCAACATCGGATTAATCCGTGCGGCCAAAAAGTTCGATTACCGTCGCGGGCACAAATTCAGCACTTATGCCACTTGGTGGATCCGCCAGGCGGTTACTCGAGCCATTGCCGACCAGGGGCGAACCATTCGGGTTCCTGTTCACATGGGCGATCAGATCAATAAGCTATTGCGTATTCAACATCAGCTAACGCAGCGGCTAGGCCGGGATCCCTCAGTGGAAGAATTGGCCGTTGCTTTAGACGTGCATCCCAAAAAGGTCGAGAACATGATCCAGGTGGCTCGTCGACCCTTGTCACTTGAAACGCCCACCGATGACGAAGAAGATTCGGTGCTGGGAGATTTCATTCAGGACTACGAAGCACCGGCACCGGATGATTCGGCAACATACAATCTGCTCCGCGAACATCTAGGCGAGGTGTTGGATGGCCTGCCGCCACGCGAAGTCCGTATTTTGCAGCTGCGTTATGGGTTGCTCGACGGGCAGGCTTATACGCTCGAAGAGGTGGGGTCCAAGATGGGCGTAACCCGCGAGCGTGTGCGCCAGATCGAGGCTCAGGCTCTCAGCCGTTTGCGTCACCCAGTGGTGGCCAAGAAATTGAAAGAGTACCTCGGGGAAGCATAACGAGTTTACAGGACGCCAGACGGCGTCCTGTTTTTTTTGAGGATAAAATCACAAAGTGAAATCGAAATTGTGGGTATTTCCTTGTCTGGCCCTCCTTTTACTCGCCTGTTCAAATCAGGACTCTCAATCAAGTCCTCCTATCGAGGCCATTGACCGCGTCAGATTATTGGCCGGGCTTACCAGATCTGATTTGACGTTTGTCGAAACAACTACAATGATCAATTCTCCAAGCGGAGATTTGAGAGTGGATCTTTATCGTGATGAAGAAGGGCGACAATTCTATGTTGAACCTATTACCAATATTGTTGTTGAAATGGATGCTCGCAGTCTATTAGGAATAGCTCACCAATCTGATGGCTTTACACAAAGCAAAACCCAGTTGGAGGAGAAGGTTAGGCAATTCGTCCAAGGCGTTATTCCCGGGTTTGCTTCGGTCGAAAACTCACTGCGTTATGAGTCAAGGGAAAAGGAGGGAATTTTCTTCTTTGATTGGCGGGAAGAAAATATCGAGGGCGCCTTTATGCCGCGTTTCATTCAAGTGGGAATGACCAGCTATGGGGATATGTTCGCTTTTTACAATACGGTGTCGATACGTTAGTTTTCGCCTTTTTGCTGGTTAGCCCAGACTGCTTGTCAAGTCGCGCAACGTAGTGGTGGTTCAGGCACCTAGAGGGCGTCCTTGCCACAATTTATGCTAGCATTGCTTTAATGAGTTTCCGCTCCCTTATCTTAGCGATTACGTTTCTAGCGATCTTTGCGATGGGCCTTCGTCCAGCGATCGACGCTGATACCTGGTGGCACTTGCGCACCGGTGAGCTTATCGCAGAGCGGCGTGCAATCCCCACCATGGATTCATTTTCATTCACGAGAACGGGTCAGCCCTGGCACTATCCAAGTACGGCCTGGTTGATGGAGCTGAACCTTTACTTCATCTACGTATGGTTTGGCCCGGGCGGCCTCAATGTTTTGATAGCAGGGATTATTACCCTGGCTTTTGTATTCATTTATATGGCGATGTCGGGCGGGGGATTCCTGCGTGCTTTTGTCCTCGTTTTGGCTGCCTCTGTTTCTGGGGTTTATTGGGCGGCGCGGCCATACATGGCAACTTTCTTGCTCAGTGCAATCTTTCTATGGATACTGGAAGAATTCCGTTGGGAAAGGAAAAATCGCTTGCTCTGGTTGCCAGTCTTGATGGCGCTGTGGGTCAATAGCCACGCTGGCTTCGCCCTGGGTTTCATGCTGGTGGGCGTTTACTTGGTGCATGAGTTATTGCGTTGGCTGACAACTAACTGGCCGCCGCAGCGTTCATTAATAAAGGCCGCGGTTCGCGGCAGGGTTGGAGCATTCTTGCTGGTTATTCTCGGCATGTTGGCGGCTGCCAACCTCAATCCATCGGGGCCGGCAATCTTTGGCTTTCCGTTTGAAACAGTTTCAATTGGCGTATTGCGCGAATACATCGAAGAATGGCAATCACCCAATTTTCACGATTTGGCGGCGCAGCCATTCATTTGGCTTCTGCTGCTAACCATCGCCGCGATCGGAGCTGGACGCAAGCGCATCGCCCTGAGCGATTTTTTGCTACTTGCTGTAAGCGTTTATTTGAGCTTGCTGGCCGGACGCAATTTGCCGCTGTTCGCGTTAGTTGCGCCGATAGTCCTTACACGATATGCGGTTCCTGTAATCGCTGAGGCGCGAAAGTATCTGAATTGGAGAGATAAGTCGTTGGGCAAAACTAACGGATGGAGGGGAGCACTCAATTGGGCGATCCTGGTTGTTTTGACCGCGGTCGTTTTCGCTCGTGCTTGGGTCGTCTTTCCTGAGGAGGTCAACAAGACTGATTACGTAGATGATGCACCCGTAGGTGCTGTGGAATTCATAAAGGAGCAACAACCAATCGGACGAATTTTCAATTCGTATAATTGGGGTGGTTACTTGATCTGGAACCTGCGCAGTTACCCGGTTTACATTGATGGGCGAACCGATCTCTACAATGACGGTTTACTGGATGAGTGGCTGAACATTGTGAGTGGGAACGCTGGCTGGGATAATGCGCTTAGAAAATGGGATATGCGATTGGTTTTGATCGAACCGACGTGGCCTTTGGCTAAAATCCTGCCGAACGAAGGCTGGCAACTTTTATATCAAGACGAGTACTCAGTACTTTATGAGCGCTGAAAGCCAAAGCATAAAAGCCACCCGCGGCAAGGGATTGCTTGAGCCTTTTTTGGCCCGGAAGCGTGCTGCTCGAGCCGATACCCTGATCTCTGCTGAATTGCGGTCGGGACGAATACTGGACATCGGTTGCGGGTCTTATCCGTATTTTCTTGCGCACACGTCGTTCCGAGAGAAATTTGCCATTGATCAGCTTCCCCCTTCGGTAGTGGGGACCGAGATTCACTGGCATGTTCTTAATTTGAATGAACATGCGAAGCTGCCATTCGAGTCAGGGTATTTAGATGTGATAACAATGCTGGCGGTTGCAGAACACCTGGATCCTGCAGGCCTCGAGCACCTATTGAAAGAGGCCCACCGAGTTTTGAGACCTGGCGGCTTGATCATTATCACAACCCCTTCCTCATGGTCAGACGGTTTGCTGCGCCTAATGGCGCGGCTCAACTTGGTGAGCGCCGAAGAAATCAATGAACATGTATTTGCCTATACCCTGCCCTTGTTGGGGTGGTACTTTGGGCGAGCTGGATTCGAAATGCGTCGCGTGCGCTTTGGTTACTTTGAGATGGGACTGAACATGTGGGCAACGGCGCAACGTTGATTTTCCTCAAAATCGTGTTGGAACATAGCAGGTAGGGGACCTGCGCCTATGCTATACTCCGCGTAGCCTGAGGCCATGGTGGCAAAAATCACTGTTGTCGTTGTGGACGATCATCCACTTTTCCGCCAAGGAGTGGTGGATGCATTTTCGGTTGAAAAAGATCTGAAAGTCCTGGGCCAAGCTGCCAGTGGCAACGAGGGCCTGTCCCTGATCAAGGAGCTTAAACCGAACATTGCGGTAGTTGACGTGAATTTACCCAACCTCAATGGTCAACAGCTAACCCGCCACTTGCGCGAAGCCAAGATCCCCACGCGGGTAGTGCTTCTTACAGGTTACGATGATTACTCACAGGTGGTCCATTCCATGGCTGCTGGCGCGGCTGCCTACTGTGTGAAAGATATAGATCCGCAGAAGCTAGTTCAAATTGTTAGAGCCGTATCTCAAGGCAAATACGTTGTCTCCGAAACGGAATTGGATTTATCCGGTTTGCAACGCTGGCTTACTGAGCACACTGTTTCATCTTCGCGCGCTTATAGCGATCCCGGCGAACCGTTCGAACCGCTATCAGGCCGCGAGATGGAAGTCCTGGAGTGCGTGACGCGCGGTATGAGCAACAAGGAAATTGCCAAGTCTCTGGCCATCAGTCACCAGACTGTCAAGAACCACGTAACGGCCATCCTTCGCAAACTCAACGTGGAAGATCGCACCCAGGCGGCCGTTTACGCATTGCGCCGCGGCTGGGTACGGTTATACGAAGACCAGCAAGAAGTGCAGGAGTAACCATTGGCCACCACAAAGCCAAATAGGATCTCGACATCGGATAACAAGTCCGCGGCCATTTTAGAAGAGATTGACAAGGATTTGGCTGGCACTCAGGCGGAAGCAAAAGAAATCGATCTTTTATTCAAGCAGAGTGAGGGGGAAGTCGAAAAGCTCACTCAAAGAAATGCCACCATCAACGCGCATCTGCAGCAAGTCCAGGCGCAAATAGACCGGATTCCTGCCAAAGATATTCGAGTTGCCTATGATGCGGCCCTGGATGCCCAGCAGCGTTTGGCGGTGATGCGCGGCCAAATGGAGAAGTTGCAGAACCAACGCGAACATCTGAGGCGCACGCGTGAGTTGTTGGAAAAGGTGCGCGGAGAAATCCTAAACCGTGAATCCGAAGAACAGGTTAAGCGGGGCCCCAATATCTCGGTTGAGATCATGACCCAGGCTCAGGAAGCCGAACGCCAAAAGCTTTCGCGTCAAATGCACGATGGTCCGGCCCAGGCTCTATCCAACTTCATCCTGCAAACCGAGATCGCATTGCGCCTTTTCCAAATTGATCAAGAACAGGCACGCAATGAGTTGAACAGCTTGAAAGCCGCGGCCCTGTCAACATTCCAAAAAGTACGCGACTTTATATTCGACCTGCGGCCGATGATGCTCGACGATCTGGGATTAGTCCCGACGATTAAGCGCTATGCCTCTTACTTAGCCGAAAAGACCGGAATCGAAGTCAATGTAAACGTCAGCGGTTCAGAACGCCAGTTAGAGCATTACCTTGAGGTAATTGTCTTCCGAGCCCTGCAGGAATTATTGAGTAACACAGCATTACACAATCAAGCCAATCTGATAAAAGTGCAACTTGATCTGGGCGATCGGCAGGTGCGAGCCAGTGTGGAAGATAACGGCCGAGGATTCGACTCGCAGGCTATTCCGGATGAAGCCCAGTTAACCGTCAAAGCCATTCGCGAGCGAATGGAGTGGTTAGGGGGAACGTTCGAAGTGGACAGCGTGGTAGGCCAAGGCTCCCGGATAACGTTCACCATTCCTGCCGAAGGCAAAACTGTAAATACCTAACAGTTTTGTTTGATTAGTACCTAAATTCTATTGCATCAAATGACAGAGTGTTCTTATAATTTGCTTGCATCCGCCAACCGGCGGGTAGATTCGGTGAAAGGAGGAATCTAGCCATGTTGTTTGCGAAAGAGAAAGGGCAAGGGCTTGTTGAATACGCGTTAATCCTCGTTTTAGTAGCTATTGTGGTTATTGTCGTACTTGCCTTGCTCGGAACCTCCATTACAAACGTTTTCCAGCGAATCGTTCAAGCCATCTAGATTAATCTTCTATACCGATCCTTTGCAGCCCCGATGGTTTCGGGGCTGCGTGGTTTAAATGGGAACAGCCGCCTAGAAAATGGCGAAGCGGTCGGTTATCAGGTAGACTAGGCAAATCAGACCAGTACTGCGGTGCGCTTGACATTCAAGGTTGCCAGCGTATGATTTGAGGGCTTTGAATTCTTGCGCCTGAGACCAAAGAAAGGGAAACCATGCGACTGGGAAGACTTTTAATTATTTTTGCCCTAATCCTTATTCTGGCTGTGCTTGTTATTTTCACCTTCCAGAATCTTGGCGGCACACCGCAGGAACAGGCGCTTCCAGCCACCACCGATATTGTGATTGTGGTTCAGCCAATCTCGCGCGGCGCGGTGATCAGCCCTGAAGCTCTTGGCTTTCTGGCCTATCCAACCGAGCAAACGATTTCGAGCATGTTCACCGATATTAATCAGGTCGCGGGCCAAATCGCACGGTTTGATCTAGAACCAGGAATTCCATTAACCAGTGGGATGGTGGTATCCGATGCCGACGGGTTGTCTGAAACCGGTTCGGACGCCGCCCTGCAAATTCCCTCGGGCATGGTGGCTTTCCCTATTCCAATCGATCGGTTCTCGAGTCTGGCTTATGGCCTGCGCGCCGGTGACCACGTCAATTTGATCACCTCACTCATGTTGATTGATTTGGAGCAGGAACTCCAGACCCGGCTGCCCAATGATGCAGCCTTGTTATCGTTTAGCGATACGGGTCAGCCCACCGTGCTAATCATCCCTGGCGGAGATGCATCACCACTGCAAATTGAACCCGTTACGAATACACCATACTTTATTATCCCCTCCGAAGTACAACGCGCCCGGTTGGTTAGCCAAACCGTATTGCAGAATATCGTTGTGCTTCACGTAGGAAATTATCTTTACACTGACGAGAAAGGGAACGTTGTTGAAAATGCTTACTCAACAACCATTACCACGGCTGAAGGGGAGGTTATTCAACAAGTAAAAGAGCCGCCGGACATCATCACATTGATCGTTACTCCTCAAGATGCTATCACGCTGAACTACTTAATCTACTCAGGGGCAAAACTCACCATGGCGTTGCGACCCAGCGGTGACGACTCTATTGTGGATACGGAAGCAGTGACGTTAGAATATCTGCTTGACACATACGACATACCCGTGCCAATCCAGCTGCCTTTTGGCTTAGAACCAAGAGTAAATTCGTTACAGTCGCCGGAGCAACAGGAGTTCCTGCCGCCGACGCAGTGACTGCTGACCGGCGTGAGAAAAATTTAGGATGGCCCAAGACGACAAGATTCACGTGCTCATAGTGGATGATGTAGCGGAAACCCGCGAAAACATTCGTAAATTACTTCAGTTCGACGCTCAAGTCGAGGTGGTGGGGGCTGCGCGGACAGGCGCTGAAGCTGTGGAGCTAGCTATTGAATCCCAGCCCGATGTGGTTTTGATGGATATCAATATGCCCGATATGGACGGCATCAGCGCAACCGAATCGATCCGGAAGAAAGTGCCTTTCACTCAGATCATTATCCTCTCGGTCCAGGGGGATCCGAACTATATGCGCCGGGCCATGCTGGCTGGCGCCCGAGATTTCCTGACCAAACCCATCGACGTGGATGAACTGAGCGCGGCGATTAAGCGCGCCGGCCGTGTGGCAAGCAACGAGAAAGAGAAACTTTCCACAACGGTATTTGCGACGGCTGGGGGAGGAAGGCCAGGCAGCGGAACCTTACTCCCAGGTGACCAAGGTCATGTGGTCACCATTTTCAGTCCCAAGGGCGGCACGGGGAAGACCTCGCTCACCGCCAACCTGGCGGTAGCAATTCGAAAGTTGGGTAACGCGGTAGCGGCGTTAGACGGCAACCTTCAATTCGGCGATCTGTCATTCTTCTTCAATCAGCAGGCAAAAAACAGTGTGGCGGATCTGGCCACTCGTGCCCAAGAGTTGGATCGCGAGGTGGTTTCCGAAGTAATGATCCGCCATGAAGGCTCAGGTGTGCATATACTTGCGGCACCCATGCGCCCCGAATACGCAGATTCTGTCAGCGGTGAGCAGTTTGCTGATGTTGTGCGTTATATCAGTCGTATGTTTCCTTATGTGCTGGTGGACACAGGGTCGCTGCTTAACGATCTGACCTTGGCGGCACTTGACGTCGCGGACCTGGTGATCTTGATGATGACCCAGGATATCCCTTCGATTAAAAACGCGCGGCTTTTCCTCGATTTGGCTGACGGGTTAGGGATTTCGCGCAATCAGATCATGCTGGTTATGAACCGTTACGATAAACGCCGGAGCATCACCCCCGAAAGAGTCAAAGATAATTTCAAAAAAGACATCGATGCTATCATCCCCCTAGATGAAAAGCTGGTGGTGCCGGCAATGGACCGCGGGGAACCTTTCCTGTTGAGAAACAGCGCGAGTCCTACCGCCAAAGCGATATCGGATTTGGCTGAGTTAGTGATTACGAAACTGAAAGCAGCGATTCCTGCCCAAGTTGAAGCAAGATGAGGTATTAAGGTACTCCAATAATGTCACTGATGCGAAGGTTAGAACGTGGTCAAGCTGCGGAAGAGAAACCCGCACGACCATCCCTTGAAAAGAAAATCGACACAGATGATTTAGGTGGAAAATCGTCGGGTCTCTCCACAAGGAGAGGGGCTCCTCCTTCTGCGGCCGTGCGAAGTTCCTATATGGAGCTGAAGACCCGTGTCCAGAACCGCCTGTTGCAGGAATTAGATCCAGCCATGGATCTTAGTAAACTGGACGAAGTGCGCCAGACAATCAATAATTTATTTGAGCAAGTTCTGGTTGAAGAAAATATCGTTTTAACTCGGCCAGAGCGCCAACGCTTACTAGAAGCCATCACCGATGAGATCCTTGGCTTAGGCCCATTACAGCCTTTGCTGGAAGACCGCGGTGTGACTGAAATCATGGTCAATGGCGCCGAGGATGTGTACGTCGAACGCAGCGGCAAGATCTATCGCGCTCCGGTGAAATTCGAAAATGATGAGCATGTCATGCGAATTATCGACCGCATCGTTGCGCCGCTAGGCAGGCGCGTTGACGAAGCCAGTCCCTATGTTGACGCCCGCCTAGCCGATGGCTCGCGCGTAAACGCGGTCATTCCGCCGATTTCCCTGGTGGGTCCTGTGCTGACCATTCGTATGTTTTCCAAGGATCCAATTACGGTGGAACAGATGATTGAATGGGGAACGCTGAGCCAGGAAGCCATACTCTTCCTAAAGGCCTGTGTGCAGGCCAATATGAATATCATCATTTCTGGCGGCACTGGTTCAGGCAAGACCACCTTGCTAAACGTGCTTTCTGGTTTCATTCCAGGCGATCAACGAATTGTCACGATTGAAAATGCGGCGGAACTTCAATTGCGCCAGGAACATGTGGTTACCTTGGAAACCCGGCCGCCGAACATTGAGGGCAAAGGAGAGATCACAGCCCAGCAATTGGTGGTGAACTCGCTCCGTATGCGGCCCGATCGCATTATCGTGGGCGAGATCCGCGCCGGGGAGGCCTTGGATATGTTGCAGGCCATGAATACGGGTCACGAAGGCTCAATGACCACTGCCCATGCCAATAGTCCCCGCGATGTACTTTCCCGTATTGAGACGATGACACTTATGGCTGGTTACGACCTGCCGATTCGCGCTATTCGAGAACAAATTTCTTCAGCACTTGACCTAATTGTTCACGTGGACCGCATGCGCGACGGCACGCGAAAAGTGGTCAACTTAACGGAAGTTGCCGGAATGGAAGGTGAGATCATCACCTTGACCGATCTGTTTCAATTTGAACAGACAGGTTACGACAATGGGAGAATTGTCGGAGGCTTGCGCTCTACAGGTCTGCGCCCTGGATTTATGGATCGAATAGAAGCTGCAGGCGTCCAAGTGCCTCCATCCACATTTGGTATAGGGACGCGCCCGCGCTTCTAAGGAGCTCGATGCCGTTAATTCTTTGGATAGGCATCATCTCGGCAGTTGTTTTGTTGGTGGTGGGGCTGTTTGTCACGCTCACCGGCCAGCGGTCGCTGGTTGACCAGCGGCTCGAAGCCTACTTGCAGCAGGAGAAGGCGGGGGAAGCTGTCACTGAAGGAGAAGTTAAACAAGCCAGAGAGGCTTTACTCACTTCCTGGATTACGCGACAGGTAGAGCGTACAGACTATGGGGATAAAATCGCCCGCGAATTGGCCCGGGCGGACCTAAAACTGAAGACAGGTGAATATGTAGCGCTGATCATTATCTCAAGTGGTTTAACCGCGTTTTTCGGCTATTTCTTTGGTGGCCAATCGTTGTTGTTCGCCTTTATCGGTTTGGTACTGGGGCCCTTTATTCCTCGTTTTTTTGTGAAGCGCCAACAAGCCGTCCGCCTGCGTAAGTTTAATGACCAGTTGCCAGACATGCTGAATCTTATGGTCAACGGCTTGCGCACCGGGTTTTCCGCCCTGCAGGCCATGGAGGCCGTAAGCAGGGAGTTGCCTGCGCCAATTAGTGACGAATTTCGCCGTGTCGTACAAGAGATGCAATTAGGAGTGCCCATGGAGGGCGCGTTGGACAATCTGCAGCGACGCATTGCGAGTGACGACTTAGACTTGGCAGTCACTGCGATCAATATCCAGCGCGAAGTGGGTGGGAATCTCGCCGAAATCCTGGAAACGATTTCTTATACGATACGTGAGCGCGTACGAATAAAAGGGGAGGTAAGCGCCATCACGGCTCAAGTAGCCCTTTCGGGACGGTTCCTTTCATTAATGCCGATTTTCCTGGCGTTAATCCTTTGGGGCTTGAATCGTGATTACATGATGCAATTCTTTGAGCCACCTCTCACCTGCGGCCTGAGCATTTTGGGTTTGGCAGGGGTCATGCTGGTCTTTGGGTACTTCACCTTAAATCGATTAGGAAAAATTGAGATCTAAAAAACGGTAGGGCATCCAATGGTTTGGGTCGTCGGTCTCTTTTTATTCGTCTTTCTTGGCATTGCAGCAGCGCTGGTGGTTATCGGCTTGCGCGAGCGCGAGGGCGCGGATCCTTTGGCCAAGCGGCTGGCCGAATATGCCAGCCGGGGCGAAGTAGCCAGCCTGGAGGAAATTGAGCTGTCCCAACCCTTCATGGAGCGCGTGGTCTACCCAGCCGCCAAAAAGTTTGGCGACCTGGCACAGCGGTTCACTCCGCAAAATGCCATTGTCGAGACCCGTAAGAAACTTGATACCGCTGGCGCGCCGCGCTGGCTGGAGCCCACCCTGTTCTTGGGTTCACGAGTTGTTTTTGGTATTGGATTGGCCGCATTATTGGTGTTTGCCTTTTCCTTATCACCGACCTTCACTTTGTTTTCGCTCAACTCCATCTTGATCATCGCCGCCGCTGCCTTGTTTGGCTTTTTCCTTCCAACGTTGCTGCTTAATCGAAACATCCAGCGCAGGCAGCGTTCAGTAGTCAACTCCTTGCCTGACGCTTTGGACTTGTTGACCATCTGTGTAGAAGCTGGACTTGGCTTCGACGCGGCCGTAAAGAAAGTGGTTGAAAAATGGGACAACGCCTTATCGGCTGCCTTTTCCCGAGTCTTGCAGGAGATCCAATTGGGCAAGTTGCGGCGGGAGGCGCTGCGGGATATGGCGGACCGCCTGGGCGTCGTTGAACTGGAAAGCTTTGTCGCCGCGGTAATCCAAAGTGAGCAAATGGGCGTCAGCATGGCCAAGGTCTTACGGGTGCAGGCTGATGCCATGCGGATTAAACGCAGGCAAAGGGCTGAAGAAAACGCGCAACGTGCTCCGATCAAGATGCTGTTACCAATGGCTTTCCTGATCTTTCCGACGATTATGATGATCTTGCTTGGCCCGGCCGTGCTACAGATCATGAGATCTGGAATCTTCTAGACAATCCACCCTGCGTGATCTTCATGGGGTCAATTTCAAAATCAGCAAAAAGCATCCTTGGCAATTCCCTGGACTGGCTCTTCCCGCCGCGCTGCGCTGGATGCGGTCGGCTTGGAGAATTCTGGTGCCAATCTTGTCGAAGCCACATAAAGGTAATCCGTGAGCCCTATTGTGAGTTATGCGGTAGCCCCAAACCTCGCACGACGCCCTGTGTCAATTGCACCACCTGGGATTACAACTTTGACGCGGCACGCGCCTGGGGGCAGTATTTGGATGTGTTGCGTAAGGCGATTCTGAGTTTAAAAAGCCGACATAATGTGCAGCTTGGGTTTGCGTTAGCCGAATGCATGGGTACAGTGCTGGCTGCTCAGCCCTGGAAAATAGATTTTCTCGTTCCGGTGCCGTTGGCTCCTCAGCGTTTTGCTCAGCGAGGGTACAATCAGGCAGATCTACTTGCCCGACCATTGGCGGCCGCCAGCGGCTTGCGCTATGCCGATAATATTCTTTCCCGCAGCCATGAGACAGTTAAGCAATTTGAATTGCATGCTTCCCAGCGCTGGGAAAATCTGTTAGGCGCGTTCCAGGCTCAAGGCATAGAATTACAGAGCGCCAATATATTGCTGGTTGACGACATTATGACTACGGGGGCTACCTTGAATGCTGCCGCCCTTGCTTTAAAGAAGTCCGGCGCAAAGCGCGTCTACGCGTTGACCCTTGCCAAGACGTTGTTGGAGGAGAATGAACCTTGGTAAGATTGTTTTTCGATCTATTGTAGAAAAGGAGGTTGACCGTGATCCCAGTTCAAATCTTCGGGCGGGAAATGCAGGTAGATCCGACCTTGGAAGATTATGTGACAAAAAAAGCCTCCAAACTGGACAGGTATATCGATGGGGTTGAAGAAGCAAGAGTCGATCTCACTTTTAGAAAAGCGAGACGGGCGGCCGAGGATCGCTACAAGGCCCAGATCACATTGAAAGGTAAGAGGTTCACATTGCGCTCTGAGGAACGGACGGACCAGATTCATTCGGCATTCGACGCCGCCTTGGACAAGATGCAACGTCAAATCGAAAGGTACAAAGGGAAACACTATCGGGGTAAAGCCAGTGCCGCAGCGAAGAACGACATGGCCATGGAAGAGGTAATTGCGGCATTCCAGGCAGAGCCCGCTCCCCTCATTGCCAGGCGAAAACGCTTCTTGCTGCACCCCATGGACGAAGGTGAAGCTATTGAGCAGATGAAGCTGCTAGGGCACGACAATTTCTTTGTCTTCTACAACATGGATGCCAACTGCGTGAGCGTAATGTACCAGCGCGGTGATGGAACGTTTGGGCTGATCGATACTGAAGTTGCCTAGATGAGATGGGAGGTCGCTCCGATGACCGATAAAGTAAAAGTGTACGAAGCTGCTGAACTGTTAGGGACAGAAATTGACCACGCCGGGGTCGAGGAGGCGGTGAGCCAAATTCTACGCGCGGTGGGCGAAGATCCGACCAGGGAAGGGTTGCGAAACACACCCGAACGGATTGCTCGCTCGTATGACGAACTGCTGGCGGGTTACCGCATGGACCCGCTCGAACTGCTTAATGACGCCCTCTTCGATGTGGATTACGACGATATGGTTCTGGTCCGGGACATAGAATTTTTCAGCCTTTGCGAGCATCATATGCTGCCTTTTATGGGTCGGGCTCATATTGCCTATATTCCCCAGAGTAAAGTCGTTGGTCTTTCCAAGATCCCCCGCATTGTTGACCTGTTTTCCCGGCGTCTGCAGGTTCAAGAGCGGATGACCCGCCAAATTTCCGATTTCCTGTGCAGCGCGATCAATCCCCTTGGAGCAGGGGTCGTGGTCGAAGCGTTGCACATGTGTTCTATGATGCGGGGCGTGAAGAAGCATGATGCCCGGATGACTACTTCAACAATGGTAGGCAGCTTCAGGAGCAACCCGGCTACCCGGCAAGAGTTCCTGGACAGCATATCCCGAGGAGCAGAGCCCCTTCATTTTTAACTCCCCCTATCTTCCCATTGAAACTGGGGACCGGCCCATAGTAATATGAGGTGTCGTTAGCGGGTCGACCATGGAGGTCCAATGAAACCGCACCTTCTCCTAGATGGAGAGCGCGCCCAAGGGCTGTATGAATACGCCCTGATCATTTTATTTGTCGCTATTGTTCTAATTGTCGCGCTCAACATCCTGGGCACTGGAATTGTTGAAGGAATCTATCAAAACGTGATCAACCAAATCTAGAGCACTGCCCAGTTGACTGCAAATAACCGGCATTCGCCGGTTATTTGTTTAAGTTGCCCAAGTTCAGAGGCGTCCTCGAAATGTTAATGGCCTTTTTTAACTCGGAGGCGACCTGAGATATCATTTGTCCAGTAACGGGATTGACGAGTTCGGGATGGCAGTCCGCCAGAGGCACGGCCAGATGGGCGTAATCCCATATATGAGGATCGTCGATTAGGCCGTCGAATATCAGAATGTCCAGATCGATAGTCCGCGGAGTATTCTTGTCAGCGCCGCGTTCGCGGCCCAGGCTGGCCTCAATCGGACGCAGTACTCGATTTTTTAAATCCTCTGCAGAATAGCCCGTTTCGACCTTAATGACCGCGTTTAGGAAATCTGGTCCTTGGGTTCCCAGAGCAGGAGCCTGCCAGATTGTGGAAATGCAATAAACGCTGACATGCTGGCTGAGGGCGGCCACAGCACGCGGCAGATTGTTTTCGGGTTCGATGTTTGACCCGAGGCCGATGTAGACAACATGTTTGGCTGGCTTAACTTTCGCTGCTGCGCTCAATCTCTATACCCACAGACCTGGCAAACCGAACAGCCCCGGGTTTCTCCACCCGCACGCGAACCTTTTGGGCGCCGCGTTCCTTAAGGCAGATCGCGGCCAGATCCGCGGCAAGCGCTTCGACCGTGAGCCGCTTGGCGGTTTCAGTGTGCTCAATCACCCTTTTTGTCACGGTGCGGTAATTGATGCTTTCTTCGAGCTGGTCACTCGCGCCAGCCTGACTCAGGTCGGCTTCAATCTCGATATTGATCAGAATATCCTGTAGATTTTCGCGCTCCCAATCGTTGACACCGATAATGCCGCGCACCAACAAGTCTTTAATCAGTATCTTGTCCATCGTTTGCTACACGAGATGTCGGCCTCCGTCCATGTAGATAATTTCCCCCGTGATGAAACTGGGTCCGGCGAGAAGGAAAATAAGCGTCTCGCCGACTTCCTGCAGTGTGGCCCAGCGCCCGGCGGGAACTTTCTTGATGATTCCTGAAATATCGTCGTTATTTTTGGGAGGAAGAATAGCCCCGAACGCGATCCCGTTTACTGTGATTTGAGGTGCCATAGCGGCGGCCAGTGATTGAGTGAGGGCAGCCAGCGCGGCCTTGCTTATTGTGTAAGGTAGATGGTCAGGGCCGGGATGAAGCGCGCGCCAATCTAGGATGTTAACGATGCGGCCTTCGGCGCCTGTCTTTTTACAGGCGGACCAAAAAGCCTGGCTAAGTAAAAACGGCGCCGTAAGGTTGATATCCAGGTGCCGGCGCCAGCTGTCCATATTCGTATTGGCAAGGGTGCGGTCCTCGAAGATGGCGGCGCTGTTGACCAATCCGAACAACGGACCGAATTCCAGGGCGCGGTCGATAACGGCGTTCACCGCGTCTGGTTTGGACAAATCTGCTTGGAGCAAATGAGTCTGGCGATTAGCCTCTGCCAGCTCTGACTGCAACGACTTGGCTTCAGAAATGGAGGTGGAATAGTGAATGAGTGTAACGGCCCCAGCTGCCGCCACCGCCTTCGCCATAGCGCGGCCGACTCTGACGGCGGCCCCGGTAATCAATACATTCTTACCCTTGAGCTGCATTGCATTATTCTACTGTGGTTCGGTTTTATTAAGGTTGAGTGAGAGGGTTTTGTCTGCGCGTGCAATTGCAACGCTAAGCGGGTTATTATTTTCGAGTTCATGAGCAATCCCAGACCCGTATTTACCATGTTCTCCCAAGCAACGGTTCGACGGACATTGCCGATCCTTTCGTTGCTATTCTTGGCTGCTTGCTCGCAAGCACCAGACCCGCAAACCCCGCTTGCCGATCTGCAGGTCGGTTATGGTTCTGCTGAAGCCAGCGAGGATGGAGAATCGCCAGCCATCCCTGCAGAGAATTCCGAGGAGGCCAGTGAGAATGGCGAATTGCCAACCACTCTGCCCAGCGATTCCGCTGGGGCCAGCGGGGATGGTGAACTGCCTGCTATCGTGCCAGGCCGATCGGATTTCCATGCGACCGACCCGGCCACTGTGGTGTTGGCTTCCGGTCGAGTGCAATTCATTGAATTCTTCGCCTACTGGTGCTCGGTGTGCAAGGCTATGGCGCCAACCGTCCATGGATTGGAAAATATGTACCGCGAGCAGGTGGGTTTCATTTTTTTGGACCGCGACGATCCGGCAACCTTGCCTTTGCAGGAACAACTAGGTTATATCTACCAGCCGCATTTCTTTTTGCTGGACCCCGACGGCCAGGTTTTGGGGGAATGGCGTGGTTACGTTGATGGTTCTGTGTTGCAAACGGCTTTAGTGGAAGCCATCGATTAGTGTTTCAGCCCAAAGTCCCGTAAAAATCCCGGTCAAATGTCCCGGGATTTTTTGTTTTCCTTGACAAATAGGGAGTTCAGGGCTATCCTTTCTGGTATCCCTACCCCCAGGGGGAGGGTATGCTGGAGGATGTAATGAAGCACGCGGAAGAGGCTGCGAAAAGGCTCAGGACAATCGAAGGTCATATACGGGGCATCCAGAAGATGGTGGATAACGGAGAGTATTGCATCGACATCATCCGCCAAATTCAGGCTACCCAATCAGCGCTTAATAAGGTGAGTCAGCTGGTTCTTGAACAGCATATGCATGAATGCGTAATTACAGCCGTGCGTGGAGAAGATGCTAATGAGCGTGAACGTGTGCTCAGCGAGATTGCCGAGGTCTATGAAGCGGCCATGAAAGTATAAGACACTATTAGTGATAACTGTTAGTACGAAAAAAAGGAGAAAAATGGATACCGTCGTTTACAGCATTCCCAAAATCCATTGCGAGCACTGCCTGCACACGATCGAAACTGAGCTGGCGGACCTGCAAGGTGTCGAGGCAGTGAAGGCCAGTCTCGGCGATAAGAAAGTGATGGTTCGCTTTGGCGAACCGGCCAACGAGGACCAGATCAAATCCGTGCTGGCTGAGATCGATTATCCTGCGGCCGCCTAGCGGAAGAAAGGAATCCAATGTTTGGAAACTATGGCTGGGGAATGATGGGTGGCTGGGGCATGTTGACCATGGCCCTGTTCTGGATTGGCTTTATCCTGCTGATCGTTTGGGTGGTTCGCGCTTTTATAGGCGCTAGTCCAAGCGGAAGCGGAGGTTCGTCCACTGCTAGGGAAATTTTGGACCAGCGCTATGCGCGTGGCGAGATCACGCGCAAGGAATATGATCAAATGAAGAAGGATATCGGAAGTTAGGCACGGAACCCAGGCCCTCGTTTGTCGCCAAGCGGGGCTCAAGCATCTCGCCAGGTAGTTAGGAAAAAGAGAATCGGCATGGAACACAAACACGAAAAGAACACCGGCGGCGATAAGCACGAACATATGGATCACGCGACGCATGATCAGGATCGGCATATAGACCGTGAACACGGTGGGTACATGCATCATGAGCATGCCATGCAAATGCCCGCGCGCGCCGCTCATGACGAGCACGCCCAGCATATACCTGTGAAAGCCAATCATGTCGGTCATGACCATGTAGATCACTCCGGCCACGAAGAAACCTTCCGCAAGCGTTTTTGGATTTCAACCCTTCTCTCTGTTCCCGTTCTCTTGTTCAGCGAAATGATCCAAGAGTGGGCGGGTTTTAGAATGCCCGTATTCCCTGGGGATGCCTGGGTTGCCCCGATATTTGCAGGCATTGTGTTTGTCTATGGCGGTTTTCCCTTCCTGGAAATGGCCATCCCGGAAATTCGCAAGAAACAGCCGGGCATGATGCTATTGATCAGCCTGGCAATTTCTGTGGCTCTCATCTACAGTCTGGCAGCGTTTCTATTTGGGCTGGGCGAAGGCTTCTACTGGGAGCTGGTTACACTGATCGACGTTATGCTGCTGGGTCATTGGATCGAAATGCGCAGCGTGCGCCAGGCCTCAAGTAGTCTGGATGAATTAGCCAAGCTGATGCCGGATGAGGCGGAGCGACTGCGCGATGACGGCAGTGCAGAAACAGTGCCAGTGACCTCACTGAAAGAAGGCGAGATCGTCCTGGTTAGGCCGGGTGCAAGCATTCCTGTCGACGGTGAAGTGGTGGAGGGCAAATCGTCGGTAAATGAAGCCTTGATCACTGGGGAATCCAAACCGGTTGACAAGGCTAACGGCGACAAAGTGATCGCCGGTGCGCTGAACGGCGATGGCAGTCTGCGTGTGCGGGTAACTGCCACGGGTGAAAGTACCGCCATGGCGGGAATCATGCGCTTGGTGAAAGAGGCGCAACAAAGTAAGTCGCGCACCCAGATCCTGGCAGATCGCGCCGCGGGGTGGCTCTTCTATGTGGCGTTGGCTGCCTCGGTGGTAACGGGTTTCGCCTGGGCCGTAGTGCAGGGATTCGATCTATTCGCCTTGGAGCGCGTGGTTACGGTGTTGGTGATTGCTTGCCCTCACGCGCTTGGGTTGGCGGTGCCCCTTGTCGTGGCTATTAGCACGACCCAGGCTGCTAAGAACGGCTTGCTCATTAAGAATCGGTTGGCTCTGGAGGAAGCGCGAGAAATCGATGTAGTTGTTTTTGATAAGACAGGCACTCTTACTACAGGAGAGCAGGGCGTGGTCGCTATCCAACCGTTCAAAGGGTGGAAGGAAGAACAGATATTGGCCCTGGCAGCGGCCGTCGAGGGTGATTCCGAGCACCCATTGGCCCTGGCGGTACGGCAAGCTGCCGCCAAGCAGCAGCTTAACCCACCCAATGTCAGCGACTTCGAAGCCATCAAGGGTCACGGTGTCCATGCCAGGAGTGATGGCAAGGATGTGTACCTGGGTGGACCGCGGCTGCTGGAACGCTTGCAAATCAAACCAGAAGAAGAGGTCGAGCAATTCGCTCGAACCGCCGGAGGCAAAGCTCAAACTGTGGTTTACCTTATTTCCGAGAAGAGCATCGAGGGTGCGATTGCACTGGCTGATGTAATTCGCCCAGAAAGCGCTGAGGTGGTGAAGCGATTGCAGGACCTGGGGAAAGAAGTGGCCATGATCACTGGAGACAGCGAAGACGTTGCGAAAGCGGTGGCCACAGAGTTGAAGATCGATCGCTATTTTGCCCAGGTGCTGCCTGAGAACAAGGATCAGAAGATCACCGAATTGAAGAATCAAGGCAAGCGGGTAGCCATGGTAGGGGATGGTGTGAACGATGCCCCGGCCATTGCCCGCGCCGATGTAGGCATTGCCATCGGCAGCGGAACAGATGTGGCTGTGGAATCTGCCGGGATTATCTTAGTTAACAGTAACCCCGTTGACGTGCTTAAAGTCTTCGAGTTGAGCCGGGCTACTTACCAGAAGATGATCCAAAACCTGGTTTGGGCAACGGGATACAACTTGTTCGCCATCCCGCTGGCAGCAGGCATTCTGACCTCCCTAGGCATTCTGTTGTCGCCCGCGCTTGGGGCGTTGCTTATGTCTGCCAGCACGGTAATCGTTGCCATCAACGCGCAGTTGCTGCGTGGCGTGAAGTTGGGAGTCTAGGGGTGGGCAAATTATTCGATCGCCTAGATGCATTCCTCACTGGCCTGATGGCAAAGTACGGCATTGTGCTTCTTAGGCTCAGCCTGGGGATCGTGTTTATGTGGTTCGGCGCGTTGAAATTCTTCCCGGGCCTGAGCCCCGCCGAGAACCTGGCGGCGCGCACGATTTCGCAAATCACCTTCGGTGTGCTGGCTCCTCAAACCGCCGTATTCATTTTGGCGGTTTGGGAAAGCCTGATCGGCATTGGATTGATCTTCAATTTATTTATGCGAGCTACCTTGCTCCTGCTTTGGGTCCAAATGTTGGGGACCATTACACCGATTTTGTTCTTTCCGGGAGAGGTATTCTCGGTCTTCCCTTATGCGCCAACGCTCGAAGGCCAGTACATTATCAAAAACATCGTGCTGGTGAGCGCTGGATTAGTGATTGGCGCAACGGTGCGCGGCGGGCGCGTGGTGGCCGATCCGGCGAAGATCAACGGGCAGACGTGACTGGTCCAAAGGTGGAGACATTTCTTTATTACTTGTACCAACTGTGAATTTCAACACAAAGAGCAGATGCCGATGGATGACCGCCAATATTTTTTCCAATCGCAATGCGATGTTGAGACTAAATCAGGCGATGGTTGCGTGTTCTGTTCCTGTGGAACAGCACGCCCCTAAAACAAATGGAGATAAATGACTGAGACTGCAACCAAACAATACAGCCTTCCCATCACAGGCATGACCTGCGCCAACTGCGTATCAACCGTTGAGCGCAACCTTAAGAAAGTGCCAGGAGTACGCTCAGCGCAGGTGAATTTGTCCAGCGAGCGCGCCGCGGTAGATTTCGATCCTGCGCAGGCAAATCTAGGATCTATGTTGGAACGTATCCGCCGCGCGGGTTACAACGTGGCCACTGGCGAAGCCGATTTGGCATTCACCAATTTGGACGATGTCAACGATGTAAAGCGGCTCGAAAAGGCACTGGACGCTTTAGATGGGGTACTGGAAGTCAATGCGAATGTCACCAGTGAGCGCGCCCGTGTGCGTTACATTCCAACCTTGGTCAACCAGGCCGATTTGCGTCACGCGGCCAAAGAAGCAGGCTTCAATCTTCTGGAGCAGGCCGGTGAAACGCAAGACGCTGAACGCGTCGCTCGTCAGGTAGAAATCCGTAAACAGCGCAAGTTGATGTGGTTAGGCGTGGCACTGAGTATACCGTTGCTGCTGCTCTCGATGTCCCGCGATCTGGGGTTGCTTCCCATGTCTTTGGCTATGGCACCTTGGATGGAGTGGCTGTTCTTCGCATTGGCCACGCCCGTCCAGTTCTATGTCGGTCTTAGTTATTACGTCAATGGATATAAGTCGCTGCGCAACGGTAGTGCCAATATGGATGTGCTAGTTGCAATGGGGTCTTCCGCGGCCTACTTCTATTCACTGGCTGCATTGCTGGGTTTGTTCCCCGGGCACGGTTATTTTGAAACCGCGGCTGTCATCATTACGCTGATCCGCGTCGGAAAGTATCTGGAGGCCGGCGCCAAAGGCCGTACGGGTGAATCGATCCGCAAACTGATGGGCTTGCGTCCTAAGCAAGCGCGGGTGTTGCGAAATGGCCAGGAGTTGGATCTCCCAAGCACCGACGTGCAAGTTGGCGATATGGTAGTGGTCCGCCCGGGGGAGAATTTCCCGGTCGATGGCGTCGTTGTCGAGGGGCGCAGCTCGGCGGACGAATCAATGATCACAGGTGAATCCCTGCCTGTGGAAAAAAGCGTAGGTGATACTGTCATTGGAGCCACACTTAATAAACAAGGTCGTCTGATATTCGAAGCAACAAAAGTAGGCAAAGATACCGCGCTGGCACAAATCATTCGCCTAGTTGAAGAAGCACAGGCCAGCCGCGCGCCTATTCAGAAACTTGGCGATCGGGTCTCAGCGGTTTTTGTGCCTTCCGTGATATTGATCGCAGCGGTGACTTTCGTTGTTTGGTGGCTTTTGGTTCCGTCTGCAAGTACGGCGATGGGTGATGCAGCCTTTACCCGCGGCCTGATCAACGCCGCCGCGGTTTTGCTCATTGCATGCCCTTGCGCCATGGGGTTGGCCACGCCGACCGCCGTCATGGTGGGAACTGGACGGGGCGCCGAAATGGGCGTGCTGGTCAAATCCGGCGAGGCGCTGGAACGCGCCTCAGGCATCAGCATGGTGCTGCTGGACAAGACTGGCACGGTAACACGCGGCCAACCCGCGGTAACCGACGTCGTTCTGGGAAATGGATCGATCAATGAAACTGAGTTGTTGCGGATTGCGGCCAGCGTTGAGGATGCCAGTGAACATCCTTTGGGTGAGGCCGTAGTGGCGGAGGCCAACCATCGGAAGATTCCACTAACCCGTCCAGATGTTTTTACAGCTGAAGCCGGGCGCGGTGTCTCCGCCCAGGTAGAAGGACACGAGGTGTTGGTGGGAAACACGCGTTTGATGAGGGAACGGGGCTTGGGACTGAACGGGCTTGGAGACGATGTGGATCGCCTAGAAGCGGCAGGTAAGACGGCCATTTTAGTTTCTGTGGATGGAGAGATGCGCGGATTGTTTGGGGTGGCGGATACGCTCAAAGAGCACTCCGTGGAGGCCGTAGCGGAACTGCATAAGATGGGATTGAAGGTCGGCATGATCACTGGCGACAACCGGGTTGTGGCCGCGGCCATGGCCAAGCAGTTGGGTTTAGACCACGTGGTTGCCGAAGTCCTTCCAGATCAGAAAGTGGCGGAAGTAAAACGGCTGCAGGAGCAGGGCGAAGTGGTGGCTATGGTGGGCGACGGCATCAATGACGCCCCAGCGCTGGCCCAGGCTGACCTGGGCATTGCCATTGGCACAGGTACCGATGTGGCCATGGCCGCCGCTCCTGTGGTGCTGATCACTGGTGACCTGCGCGGCGTGCCACGAGCGATTTCGCTGGCACGTAAAACCTTGCGCACCATCAAGCAGAATCTGTTCTGGGCCTTCATCTACAATATCCTGCTGATTCCATCGGCGGCACTTGGCTTCCTAAGCCCTATGCTTTCTGCAGGAGCGATGGCAATGAGCGATGTGTTCGTGATTGGAAATAGCCTAAGACTGCGTGGTTTTAGACAGCGCAAGTAAGATATCTCTACTGGTTTTCATCTCCATAATGTAGAATCGTGCGAACCAATGCATGGCTAAAAAACCTTGGTTTTCTCGTAGAGAATTTCTGAAGCTAAGCGGCTTGAGTCTGGGGGCATTGGCGTTGCGGCCTGATTTGCGTGCGTTTGAGCGGCTGGGGCTCTGGCAAACTGAATTTCCGCAGACTGAGCGCCTAGGCCGGGTTACAGTGGGAATTGATGAAGAGCCTGTTCGTTTACGTTCAGGCCCAAGCACAGAGGCCACAGAAATCGGGCGCCTGCCTGGTGACACGGTTGTCGAATGGCATCACGAAGTTGTGGGGTATGCACCAGGTTATCGGAATCAGCGATGGGTGGAGACCCCGGAGGGATATGTCTGGGCCCCATTCCTCCAGCCGGTCAGAAACAATCTAAATACCCCGCTCGACTCCATCCCCTCTTTTGGCGACTTTCCCGGCATATGGATGGAGGTTACTGTACCTTATGTCGAAGCACAGCTGGCAGACCCACCTCCCAAGTCACCCTTCCGCATTGCATTTCTTGTAAATAATGGTTACCCCATCCACTTCTATTATGGTCAGACGTTTTGGGTCGACGGCATACGCACCGGCGAGAATGGCCCCGAATACCATGTTCGCGAACTGTATGGCAGCCGGGGAGATGAATTTTGGGCAGCGGCTGAGGCCTTCAAACCCGTTTATCCGGAAGAAATCGCTCCTATCTCGCCCGAGGTTGAGAACAAGGAGATCGTCATAAACATCGCCCGGCAAACGCTGTCTTGCTATGAGGATGGTCGCGAGGTGTTCTTCGCGCGCGTATCCACTGGCGGAAATCCTGATTGGACTGAAGATGAGAATGGGATTCGGGATCCTGAGGGCCGCATAACCCCAATTACCGATAACGGGCAGGTCCATAGGAAGTATGCATCCTTGCATATGGAAGGCGGCCGGGCTGGAGGAGGTTATGACCTAAGCGGCATTGGCTGGACTACATTCATAATTACTGGCGGCATAGCCATTCATTCCACTTATTGGCACAACAATTTTGGGGAACGCACTTCTGCGGGTTGTGTGAATGCCCGTCCAGAGGATGCAAAGTGGATATATCGCTGGACTTCTCCTGACGTGCCTTACAACCCCGGGATAATGGAAGGCGTTGCTGGTACCCGTGTGCGCACAGTTGAAGCTTAAATTGGTCTTGAAACTGACATGAATATTGCCGCTCCCAGTCTCGGTTTGGCCTTTCTCGCAGGGCTGGCCTCATTTCTCTCGCCCTGCGTGTTCGCCCTGGTGCCTGCGTACGTCGGCTACCTTGGCGGTCGCTCAGCGGCCGTGGCGCACGATCATGGTCGAAGCACCACCTGGGTTACGGTGAGCCATGGCCTGGCCTTCGTCTTAGGCTTCAGTATTGTGTTCATCCTCCTGGGGCTGCTGTCATCGGCGTTGGGAGCGCTTTTGTACGACTTCCAATTGATCCTGGCCCGTATTGGCGGCGCGCTGGTGATCGTATTTGGCCTGCACCTCACAGGCCTGATCCGCATCCCATTCCTGGATTACGACCTGCGGCCGCAGAGTTCCCCGCAGCGGCAGCGCGGCTATCTTTCGTCTGCCCTGATGGGGGTTTTCTTCTCCGCGGGTTGGTCCCCCTGCATTGGCCCGGTGCTGGGATTGATCCTGACACTGGCGATCAATGGTGGCTCCGTGCTCCAGGGAGGATTGTTGCTGAGCGCCTATTCGGTGGGATTGGCGATCCCGTTTCTACTGGCGGCCACTCAAATTTCCTGGGTTACGTTCTTGCTGCAGCGGTATGGAAAGTTGAGCTTGATCGTTGAAAAGATCATGGGCGTAGTCATGATCGCTATTGGCGCGCTCTTGTTGTCCGGCCGGCTGTCCACGCTGGGGAACCTTGGAGCATTTTTCGATTTCCTCAACGAAGAACGCGTGGGGCTGCTTTTATTGGCTTTGGCAATTGCCTCCTTGTTGCTTGGGTTGCTAGGAGGTTGGTGGGCCAAGAGGAGGGGCAGGGTGTTTGTGGATGGAATGCTGTTGGGCGCCGGGCTTACGTTTTTTGTGTCGCTCCTGGTGCTGTATGGCGCGGGGGTGTTTACTTTCTTGAGATGAGGCCCCGCCTAATCGTTTTGCTGACGGTCGCTCTCCTTTTAACCGCTTGTCTGCAAAATCCGTTGGCCGTTTCCGGGATGTCGGCGGAGATAGGAGCCCGGGGGCCTGAGTTCACTCTTGAGCAACTTGGCGGAAACGCGATCTCGCTGAGCGCCCTGCAGGGCCAGGTGGTACTGATCAATTACTGGGCAACCTGGTGCGGTCCCTGCCGATTGGAGATGCCCATCATCCAGGCGCGCTATAATGACGGCGGCTTCGCCGTATTGGCCGTTAATTTCGATGAAAGCGCCGAGAGAGTGCAGAGATTTGTGGATGAATTGGGATTGGATTTCCCCGTTTTGCTCGACCCCGGTGGACGCGTGCAGGAGTTGTATCGCGTGCGCGGCTACCCGACCAGTTACTTCCTCGATTCCGAGGGCATCATTCGATTCATCCACATCGGGGAGATGAGCGCAACCGACCTTGATCGCTACTTGACTCAGCTGGAAATCAATTCATGATCACCGTAACGTTGTATACGAAGAAAGGTTGCTCCCTCTGCACAAAAGCCTTGCGCGACCTGAAGGCGCTGCAAGAAAAGGTTCCACATAATCTAGGGATCGTGGACATCGAACAGGATGTGGATCTCAAAGCGCGGTATGGGGATCGGGTTCCTGTCATCCAGGTCGGACCTTATACACTGGAGGCGCCGTTCGATCGCAAACAGCTGCACATGACGCTGGCCGCCGCGCGAGACCGGCAAATGCACATGGGCCGGGCGGGAATTGACGCACGCGAGAAAAGAAATCTCAGCGGTGGCTTCGTTGAGCGTGCGGCTCATTGGCTGAGCAAGAGATACCTTGCGCTGTTGAACCTGCTGCTGTTTCTTTACGTGGGCTTGCCCTTCCTGGCGCCTGTCCTCATGAACGCGGGACTTCCCCAATTGGCACGGCCCATTTACACGATGTACGGCGCCGTTTGCCATCAGTTGGCCTTCCGCTCCTGGTTCCTTTTCGGTGAGCAATCTGTCTACCCACGCGCCTCTGCTGGACTCGAGGGCTATCAATCGTTTGAGCAGGCCACGGGCATCGAGGAGGAAGGCGCGGCCAGCCTGTTGGATGCTCGCAATTTCATCGGCAATGAGCAGGTTGGTTACAAAGTGGCCTTCTGCCAGCGTGACGTGGCCATTTATGGTGGCATGCTGGTTTTCGGCTTGTTTTATGCAGCGACCAACCGCCGCCTGCGATCGTTGCACTGGATGCTATGGATACTGATCGGGATATTGCCCGTTGCGCTCGACGGTTTTAGCCAGCTGTTCAGCCAGATACCCGGGTTGGATTTCATCCCCTACCGAGAAAGCATACCGTTGCTGCGAACCCTGACGGGGTTCCTATTCGGTTTCACGACCGCCTGGTTCGGTTTCCCCCTGCTAGAGGACCCCATGGCAGACGCACGCGTGGCAGTGGCCACCAGGAAAGCGCGCTCAGCCGCCCAGGTTCCCAAAAAAGTAACCTAATGCCATTCCGGGACTCCGATGGGGTGCGATACTTCCAATTCGCCGGCCTTGCGGATACGACGGTTACCCACGCCATCTTCACCCGCCGCGGGGGTGTAAGCAAAGGGGTCTACGCCGAGCTCAATGTGGGCGCCACCGTGGGCGATGAACGCCCCAATGTCGAAGAAAACTTGAGACGTTCCTTTTCAGCACTGGATAAGCCGCGCACTTCTCTTTTCGACTCGTGGCTGGTACATGGCACGCAGGCACTGGTGGCCGAAGCCCCCAGGCCGTCGGAGTGGGAACGCCCACCTCAGGCTGATGTAGTAATGACAAATCGCCCCGAGGTTACTTTGTTCATGCGCTACGCTGATTGCGTTCCTATCCTCTATTTCGATCCCGTAAAAAAAGCCGTTGCGTTGGCGCATGCCGGTTGGCGTGGGACATTACAGGGTGTCGTTGCAAGCGTCCTGAGGACAATGAGTGCAACCTACGGCAGCCGCGCTGAAGACATAATGGTTGGGATTGGTCCTGCCATCTCCCTGGGAAAATACGAAATCGGCCCAGAGGTTGGTGCTGAAGTGCGTAAGGTGTTCAGCAATCAGATTGAAAAGGTATTGCCCCAAATCAATGGAAAATCCCACTTCGATTTGGTTGAAGCGAACCGTCTTATGCTTGAAACGAATGGAGTTGAGCAGATTGAGCTTTCCAATATCTGCACAGCTACGGATACGGGAGATTGGTTTTCTCATCGCGCTTCGGGTGGCGAAACAGGACGGTTCGGAGCTTTGATTGCTTTAGAATAACCTCGTGACCGATTTGCAGAAGAATTTGGATGAGGTAACGGCGCGCATTACGCAAGCGGCAAAAAAAGCACAACGCGATCCTGGTGAAGTCAGCCTGATAGTTGTAACCAAAGGTTATCCGGCCCAAACCATTCAAGATTTGTACGAGTTGGGAGTACACGACGTGGGCGAGAGCTACGTTGAGGAGGGTCTCGAAAAGCAAAAGGGATTAACATCCCTCGAACGGGCGCAATGGCATATGATCGGTCATGTCCAAAGCCGGAAAGCCGAAGCTGTAGCGCGGCATTTCGATTTGGTGCATTCGGTTGACAGTCTCAAGCTGGCCAAGCGGTTGGATCGCTTCTCCCGTGAATCGGGCCGCGTATTGCCAATCTTGTTGGAATGCAATGTGAGCGGTGAAACCACCAAACATGGATGGCCAGCCTGGGATCAGAAACAGTGGGAAACTTTGATGCCCGAGATCGCGCAGTTGGTGGAGTTGTCTAATGTCCGTATTCATGGCTTAATGAGCATGGCCCCACTTCTGGAAGAATCGGACAAGGCTCGTCCCTATTTCGCTCGAACGAGGCTTTTGCGGGATCATCTTACGTCGAAATTTCCGCAAGCGGATTGGAGCCAGCTTTCGATGGGGATGAGCGGAGATTTTGAGGCCGCGATTCTGGAAGGAGCCACTATGGTACGCATCGGAACGGCGATAGTAGGCCGCGATCCGATTGGCGGAGATTGAATGATCGATCTAATCATCCTGCTGATCAATATTCTGACGATTTTGATCCTTGGGCATGTTCTGCTCACGTGGATAGTTTCGCCGTACCACCCTTTGCGCGAAGCCCTTGACCGTATCGTAGAGCCGATGCTCGCACCTATTCGGCGAATCCTTCCATTCGCGGGTGGTCTGGATTTCAGTCCCCTGGTACTTTTACTCCTGGTTCAACTGATTGGGCGGTTGCTAATCGGTTTGCTAATCGGGTGAGTTTATGGGCCGAACTCCGAGATCCATGTCCGAGGGCAGGCATGGGGCCGCGCTGGCTATCCGCGTTACGCCGCGAGCCCGAAAAAATGAGATTGTTGAAATCATGGCGGATCAAACTATCAAGATTCGCCTTACTGCTCCGCCTGTGGAAGGGAAGGCCAATGACGCGCTGATCGAATTCATCGCCAGGGTGTTAGAGGTACCGCGGGCAAAGGTAGCGATCGTGGCTGGCGCCAACGGCCGTGACAAGCTGGTATCGATTTTGGATTTGAGCCCGTCTGAAGCCCAAGCAAGGATTGTAAAGCACCTGAAAGGTTAGCCGGCGTATAAAATTCGCTTGCAATTATCGCAGCGGGTCAATTCGTTAGGTGAGCGGGCAGCCTGAGCCAGGGAAGCGGAGAGTTCTGCGCCGCATGCGCCGCAAGTTTTGTTTTGAACCTTAGCCACGGCGATCCCTCCCTTGCTGGCTCTGAGGCCATCGTAGATTTTCAAATCACGCTCGTCGATGCTGTTTAGGTTCGTCGAGCGCTCCTCTTGCAGACGTTCTGCTTCGGCTAGCAGTTTGTTTTGCTCGCTGCCCAGCGTGCGGTTTTCGGCGGCGCGCTGGGCGCGAACGGCCTCGAGAGCGCCATCCGCAACCTTTGCCTCAGTCTGGCGCTCTTCGAGCGCCATCATTTTCTCCAACTCGGAATCTTCCAGTGCCCGCAGATGACGGTTAAGGGATTCGGCTTCCATTTGCAGGTCCTGCAACTCTTTTGGGTTCCTTACCTTTCCTCCGTATAAGTGTTCCTGATTTTCTTTTAGTTTGGCTTGAATGGCTTTTACTTCCTCATCCGCGCGGGAAAGCTCTTTCTGAGCTGTTTCCCGCGACTGCTCGGCTTCTTGGAGAGTGATTTGCGCTTGCTTAACAACTTCGTCATTGGCCAGCATGCGTTCGATTTCTGCTAATCGCGATTTCACGTGGTCGAGTTGGCTATCCACCTGCTGTAGACGGAGTAGCTTAAAGGCAGAACTCATGCAGGGATTATAACGGTGGTATGTTGGCCTTCTGCTACAATGCCGCAATGAAGCTGGACAGGGAGAAGTGGATTGGGGGGCTGATTATTTTATTTTTCCTGCTGTTGATCACTTTCCCTTTTATCGTTGCCAGTAATGCTTCGACTGAAGATCGCGTATTTGGTGGCTTACTAATTAATTCCGTAGATGGGAATAGCTACCTGGCAAAAATGCGTCAGGGATATGCCGGCAATTGGCTTTTTACGTTACCGTATACAGCAGAACCAGGGTGGCCGGCGGCTATGAATATCTACTATTTATTACTGGGTCATATGGCGCGTTGGCTGGATTTACCTCTGATCTTTACATTTCATGCTGCCCGGGTAATTGGAGCATTTGCTTTGGCGATTGCTCTCTTTGCTTTTTTCCGAAGGGTCCTTGACCATCCCTGGCAGCGACTGCTTGCCTTGGTGATTGCGCTGGTTGGCTCCGGTCTTGGATGGCTGGCGGCTTCATTCGGCTACTTCACCGGTGATTTTTGGGTGTCGGAAGCTTTCCCCTTTCTTGCCAGTTTCGTAAACCCGCATTTTCCCCTTGGCATGGCCCTGCAGATGAGCCTCTTGATTCCTTTACAGGTTGGGGAGAGATTCGACTTAAGAAAGCAGGTTCTGATACTAGTTGCCAGTGCTATCCTCTCTGTGGTTTACCCTTTTGGTCTGGTGGTTGCGCTGACAGTTCTGGGCATCTGGGCGATCTGGACAATTTGGCATCACCTCAACTGGCCCAGGGAACTCAGGCGCGTGGTTTGTGTCGGCGTGGGAGGGCTGCCATATATCATTTATTCTTTCGTAGTAGTGAACAATCACCCCGTGCTCACCATATGGAATGAGCAGAATGTCAACTCTTCACCCAACCTCTTGAATTTGATCGTTTCCTTTTCGCCGCCAATCATTTTTGCCGGTTGGGCAATACTGTTGGCCTTGCGCACCAAGGATGACGACCTAAAGTTTTTAATGCTGTGGCTGCTTTCAGGTGTAATCATCCTGTATATTCCGGTAAACATTCAGCGACGTTTAAGTACTGCCCTTTACATACCTGTGGTCACTTTAGCCGTATTTGCCATTTCTCAGCTCAAACTACGCGCCCAACGACGCAGCGTTTTGGCGATAGCCTTGTTATTCTTTGCATTTCCCACGACAGCTCTCATATTGTTCGGCGCAATTAGCGCAGCTCGTGCACAAAATCTGGATTTGTTTTTGCATCGAGATGAAGTTGCGGCCTTCGATTGGCTTGGCGCAAACACACCCCCAAATTCATTGATCATGGCCTCACCAAAGACTGGGAATCTGATTCCTGTTTATAGTGAGGGACGAGTTTTATATGGGCATCCCTTCGAAACTGCGAACGCCGATGAACGCGAGGCGCTTGTCACCCTTTTTTATTCCGGGGAATTTTCTTTGCCTCGGGCGCGGGAAACTCTCAGCGCAGAAGATGTTGACTACATTTTTTATGGACCAAGGGAACACGAAATTGGGCCACTGCCTGAATTGACTGGATGGCAGATTGTTTACGAGCAGGGCGACGTGCAGATTTGGGCTCCCGGCGAATAATATGAGGAAAAGACTTGGCTCAGAACGTACCTGGGTGCTTTTCTTTGCCATTTTCCTAGCGCTGGTGACGGCCTTCCCTTACCTGGTGGCGGCCTCTCAATCTGGCGCCGAATTCACGGGGTTCCTCATTGGCGTTGAGGATGGCAACTCGTACATCGCCAAAATGCTGGCTGGCGCCCAGGGTGACTGGCTATTCCGCAGCCCGTACTCGGCGATGGAACAGGGAGGGGCGCTGATTTATCTTCCTTATGTGCTTTTGGGTAGGCTGCTGGGGCCTGGCGTTCAGCATGCGACGTTGGTTTTGATCTTCCACATATTTCGAGTGTTTTCGGTCATCATTATTTGCTTCGCGGTTTATGATTTTGTGGCGTTCTTTATTCGCGATTTGAAATTGCGGCGATTGGGTTTGGCGCTGGTTACGCTAGGGAGCGGCCTGGGGTGGGCCTTGTTGTTTGTCGGAATTTCAAGCTTGGCTGGGTCGATCCCACTTGATTTCTACTCTCCGGAAACCTTTGGATTCCTGGCCATTTTTAGTCTTCCGCATTTGGTCCTGGCGCGGGCGTTCCTCCTGTGGGGGTTGTTAGCCTATCTAAGGGCCGGTGATCGAGCTGAGTTGCCGAGTGGAGAGATTGCGCACGGGTCGGTTTGGTGGACAAGTTTCTTATGGTTGGCGATGGCATTAAGCCACCTCATTACGGCTGCGTTGGGGCTGGCATTGATCGCTGCCCATTTTGCATACTTGCTTGTCCGAAATCATTTTCAAAATTCAAAAAAAAACCAAATTCGGGCGGATTTTAAGAGTTTGGTTTGGGCGGCAACAGGAGTAGCACCCATACTTGCATATAATGCCTGGGCTTATTGGCAAGATCCTTATTTGCAGATGTGGGCTGCGCGAAATCAAATCCGTTCTCCAAATCCCGTGCACTACGTCCTGGCGTATGGTTTTCTGTTGCCCTTTGCCTATTTTGGTTTGCGCAGTTTGCTCCGCAAAAAATGGATGCAAGGCAGTTTTTTATTGACATGGCTTGTTCTGCTTCCCTTTCTGCTTTATGCTCCCATTGGATTGCAGAGGCGGCTAGCCGAGGGCGCGTGGGTGATGTTGGTCGTCCTGACCCTCTTTCCGTTCGAGGGCAAAGGCGCCAGGGATCCGCGAGCGCTGTGGCTCTTTAGCTTGGCTTTCCCAAGCACGTTGATCTTGTTCATCGGCGGCTTGCAAATGGCGCGAGACGTCGACCCCCCAGTATTCCTTCCTGCCGGCGAAGCCATGGCCTTCGAGGAACTACGCCGCGTTGCGTCCAAGGGAGAAATAGTGCTCTCTTCATATGAGACAGGGAATGCTCTGCCAGCTTGGGCGCCATTGCGCGTGATTGCAGGACATGGTCCCGAAAGCGTGGACCTGGAGCGGCTGTTGCTGAAAATCCAGGCTCTTTATCAGACATCGACCACTGACGTTGCCCGTCTCAGGTTCCTACGGGACTATGGGATTACATACGTTTTCTGGGGGCCGAATGAACAACGCTTAGGTTCCTGGCTGCCTGCTGATGAAGATTACCTTGAACTTGTTGTGGATCTAGGAGAGTATGAAGTCTATCGGGTATCGGATGATGCCTTCGAATAAACCTTATTCGGGTCGCAGAAGGCCTTGAAGAAGAATTATTTTGATCTATTTCGCAGTCCACGAGTGCTGATTTTATTAGCCCCATTTGCTTTATTGGCACCAGTGTGGCTAACGGGGAAGGCATTGTATTGGGGCACCCCCTCAACTCAATTTATCCCGTGGTGGTGGCAAGCCTGGCAAACGCTACGATCTGGCGAGCTGCCACTGTGGAATCCGTTAGTTGGGATGGGTGCCCCACTGCTGGCAAATTACCAATCAGCTCTTTTATATCCACCCACATGGATCTATTTCGCATTAGCCGCAATCGGCGGGCTCCCGCTGATGGCCTGGGGTCAGGCGCTCATGGTTGCTTTTCATTTGGCCTGGGCGGGCTGGGGAATGGGTTTACTCATACGCAGACTGGATAGGAGCGAGCTTGCGCAGTCTATTGGCGGTCTGGCTTTTGGCCTATCTGGCTATTTGGTGGCCCGCGCCCATTTCTTGAGCATCAACGCCACAGTAGCCTGGCTGCCATGGATCTTGCTAATTGCTTACGAGCTTGTCCAAGAGCCGCGGAGTAACCGACCTGTTCTCAAACTTGGTTTGGTCCTGGCATTACAGTGGTTGGCTGGGCACGCTCAACTCGCCTGGTATTCGCTAATTCTGGCGATAATCTGGATGGCTTTCTGGGCGTGGCGAGATACACGTTGGCGGAGTCTGGGCAGTATCGCCTTGAGGTTTGGCTTGGCCGGGTTGCTGGCATTTTGCCTCTCGGCCGCGCAACTCTTGCCCACGGTGGAATATCTGGCGAATTCCCAGCGAGCGACCCAGGTTGACTTTTCCCAGGCGGCAACCTATTCCTTCTGGCCCTGGCGATTGATCGGGTTGGTGGCGCCGAATTTCTTCGGGAATCCGGCCCAGGCAGACTATTGGGGTTATGGGAATTTCTGGGAAGACGCGATCTATGTCGGTTTGTTGCCGTTTTTGCTGGCAATGGCGTCGCTATTGTGGATGCGAAAGACCATGGATCAAAAGGCGCTGGTTATTTTCCTTGCAGTATTGATTTTGGTTTCATTCATGTTGGCACTGGGCAATAATACGCCGTTATTTGAGTGGCTTTTTTATACGGTGCCGACCTTTTCACTGTTCCAATCCCCTGCGCGCTTTACGATTTGGATGATTTTTTCGCTGTCACTGTTGGCGGCCATAGCGGCTGATTATTGGAAACGCCCAGCAGGTAGAGCGCTGTACTGGTCCCGTTTGGTTGTTGCGGGCGCCGCCGCAGTCCTTGGCGTTGCCGCAATTGGAACGGTGTTAATCATGCAAGGTGCGCTAAACCTGCCCCAGACTTTTTTCTCCGCTACATTAACTATGGGTGCTGTGGGACTGGCGGTTGCCTGGCTGCATTTGCGATCTCCCGGCGAGGATGGTTTGAACCGGCAGTGGGGATGGTTGGTAATGGGATTGGTGGCCGGGGACCTTTTGTTTGCAGGCTGGGGATTGAACCCGGGGACAAGCCTGGAATTATATAAAGAGAATGCGAACTTTTACCCCGAGTTGCGCGCCGAACTGGGCGCTGGGCGTCTATTCATCGCAGCGGACGACGAATACCGATTGCGGTACGAGCATCTTTTCCAATTTGACAGCTTTTATACGGCAGAGCCTCTCCAGAGCAGGAGCAGTCTGCTGCCAAATGCTTTCTTATTGGATGGAGTAAGTTCGGCAAATAACTATGACCCCATAGTTCCGGGGAAATATAAAGAATTTATGGAAAAGGTAAACGAGGCCGATGGGTCTGACCATGTGGAGCTGCTGCAGCAAATGAGTGTTTCATGGGTTGGAACCATAGCCGAGAACGGATCTATCTCGCTTGAAGCGGTGGCAGGCTTCTCGCGGGCGCGCTGGGCTGAATGCGGACAAATGATCGAATCGATAGACAACCTGGACGTTTGCGCGAAGGACGAAATTGGATCAGCCGAAGTGATTCGAGACACTGCAAATAGTGTCGATGTCGCCATCGATTCACCCAGCGGCGGCTGGCTGGTCTTGGCAGATACTATCTATCCAGGTTGGCGTGCCTTTGTGAATGGGGAAGAAATAACGATTTTTCCCGTAGAAGGCGTTTTTCGAGGAGTACATCTTCAGGGAGGTAAATACGAAGTCAAGTTTATTTACCAACCACTGTCATTTTATGCCGGTTCCGCGCTGAGCATTTTTTCATGGTTAAGCGTACTGGTTCTTTGGCGACGCAGACCCGCGTAATAAATATTCACTATGGGAGTGTGAATGACCGATTTACAGACCTTTGCGGAAAAAGTCATCGGCAACGTGGAGAAAGTAATCGTTGGTAAACGTGAGGCGATTGAACTGACCCTGATCAACCTGTTTTGCCAGGGCCACCTTCTTATCGAGGACGTGCCCGGGGTGGGTAAGACCATGCTGGCCCGCAGTCTGGCTGGTTCCCTTGGCTGCACGTTAAGCCGTATCCAGTTCACTCCAGACATGCTGCCCAGTGACGTCACAGGAGTTTCCATTTTTAATCAAGTCAGCCGCGAATTCGAATTTCGCGCTGGGCCGATCATGTCCCAAGTAGTGCTGGCCGACGAGATCAACCGGGCAACGCCGAAGACTCAGGCGGCTTTGCTGGAAGCTATGCAGGAGCAACAAGTGACCGTAGATGGAATCACCCATCCTCTGCCGCAGCCATTTATGGTTCTTGCCACCCAGAACCCCATCGAATATGAAGGTACTTTCCCCCTTCCGGAGGCGCAACTGGACCGCTTCTTGTTACGTATCACACTCGGGTATCCGTCTGCGGCTGATGAGATTCGCGTTCTGGAGAGCCAAAGCATCCAGCATCCCGTGGAAACATTGAAACCTGTGGCCGCTGCAGAAGATGTGCTAAAGGCACAGAGGGACGTGAAGCAGATTTTCGTGGCCGACTTGATCAAGAAGTACATCGTTGACCTGACGCGTCAAACGCGAGAACAAGGCGATGTGTATTTAGGTGCCAGCCCGCGTGGTAGTCTGGCGCTGTTCCGCGCCAGTCGGGCCCGCGCCGCAATCCAGGGGCGCGATTTTGTGCTTCCCGACGACGTCAAGGGGTTGGTGCCTGCTTGTCTGGGACATCGCCTGATCCTTGGACCAGCTGCGCGCCTTCAGGATTTGAATACAACCACCGTCCTTGAAGAGATCATGGACAAAGTACCAGTTCCAGGAGCTGACCTGGTTTATTCCCAGGCGCGATGAGCCCATCACTGCGCGCAATACTGGCTTTGCTGGCCCTCAGCCTGATTGGCCTGGCTGTTAGCGGGCAGGTGATCTACGCACGACTTGCATATTTGTGGACCCTCCTGATCGTTAGCAGCTATCTTCTGGCGCGGACCGGTCTCAATGGCGTAGAGCTGCGCCGATATGCGCGCGTCGAACGTTCCGAGGTGGATCACATTTTCGAAGAGATCTTCGAAATTCACAACCGCAGTCGCTTGCCACGTTTTTGGCTTGAAGTGAGTGACCTGTCAGATTTGCCAGGGAGCCAGGGCTCTCGAGTGCTTACTTATATCGGTGGCCGCCGTTCTCGCAGTTTTGTTTCTCGCACGCGTTTGGTTTCCAGAGGGGTATTCCCGCTTGGCCCGACCGAACTGCGCTCGGGTGATCTCTTCGGGCTCTTTTTCACCAAAAGGACTATCCCGTCGGGGAATTATCTTATTATTTATCCTCGCCTGGTCGAGCTATTTGGTTTGCCGAGCCCGCCGGGATTATTGCCAGGCGGTGAAGCAGTCCGGCGGCGAACCCACCAGATCACGCCCAACGCGGCAACGGTTCGGGATTACGTGAATGGCGACCCGATCAATAGAATGCACTGGCCAAGTGTTGCACGGCGCAGCCGTTTGATTGTTAAGGAATTCGAGTTGGATCCTCTAGCCGAGGTTTGGATATTCGTGGATGCCCAAGATTCTGTACACGCCAGACTTAACTACACGTTGGAAACGGACGCCGGCAGCGTCATCTTTCAAAAAGGCGGGCTCACGAAGTTGATCCCCTCTACCGAGGAATATGCTGCCACTCTGTCTGCCTCATTAGCCCGGTACTACCTTCAAGCCGGTCGGACGGTGGGTTACGCGGCTGCGAGTTCGGAAGTGACCATTCTGACGGCCGAACGCGGCGGTCGTCAGCTGAACAAGATCATTGAAAGCACGGCACTATTCCGCGCTGACGGCGACGTGCCGTTTGCCGACTTTGTATTGCGGCAAGGGCGGCACCTGCCACGCGGGAGCACGGTATATTTGATCTCGCCTTCAAATCATGAAAGTATCGCGGTCCTAGGCGAGCAATTAAGCCGTTTGGGACAGCGAGCCCTGGTGGTCTTGCTGGACGCGGGCAGTTTTGGCGGTGAGCAGGGCAGCCAAAGGCTGGCGGCGAAGCTAGGTTCCATTGGAATTCCCAATGTGATCATCAAAGAAGGCGCCCCGCTAGCAGGGGCACTGACGACTCTGCGCATGGCTTCTACAATGCGCCAGCTCGCTTAGAGACAAAATTGACTTGATTTTGAAAAGGTTTAGAATTGAGAATTAATGCTAGATTGGTAGCTGATATAGTGAGGTGAGGAATTGCAGCAGCAAATCGTACAGCCCGCAAGACAAGAAATCTTTAATGCGGAAATTTCCGGCAGACCTCTGGCTGAACCTGAGGTTTCGTATCATTACGTGGAACTTTCCAAGACCCGGCTGCATTACATGAAAAGTGGAGACGGTCCCCCAATGGTGATGGTGCCGGCAACGATCTCGCGCATTGAGAACTGGCGGTCGCTGGCTCAGTTCATGGCCCAGAAATTCACCGTTTATTTCTTTGAGCTGCCGGGCCACGGTGAGTCCCTCCCATTCCGGGAGGCGTTCAGCACCGGTTTGGTGGCTGAAACCGTCGAAGCGTTCATCGACAGGATGAAGCACAAGACCATTTCACTGATGGGGTTTTCATTCGGCGGCATTTTGGCCATGGAGACGCTGCGTTTGCTTCAGGAGAGGGTGCAAAAAGTCGTCTTGATTGCCCCGGCTCTTTCGAAGCGGGCGCTGCAGTACGCTCGAGTGCATCTGTGGACGCTGCGCAATGTGGTGAAGGTGCTGAAGAAGCAATCGGTGCGGGCGGGGTTGCTGCGACTGATCCGCAACCCGCGGTGGAGCCCGGTCATGGCGGCGCTGTTGGCCAGGTTCTCCAATATCGACAAAACTATCTCGATGGAGAAAGTTTTCAAGAATATCACCGACAGCACTGCGGATGTCTTGTCCTACCAGTTGGATGAATTGCTTAATTTCGAATTGCCCGACCTGAGCATTCCCTTTCGGCAGCCGTGTTACTGCGCCATGTCGATCAATGATCCCATGCTGGATTTCGGTACGACCATGGGCGTGCTGCAGAAACAGTTCAGCCAGGTGCACGTCGAACGATTTACCCACCGGTATCACCAACCGCCAAGGCCGCTGAGCTTTCTCGAGATCGTGCAGCAGTACAACCCCCTGTTGGAAACCATTACCGGGAATTGATAGCCGTCAGGCCGTCCTGGGACCACAACGAGGCTTGGCCCAGCGACTTGCACACTGAGATGGGCTGCAGTTGTACTGCAGCCCTGCCCCGCAGTACAACTGCGGGG